>NZ_JBFABG010000006.1:0-427201 GCF_040640215.1 Actinosynnema sp. NPDC023587
CCCCGCCCCCGCCCGCTGGGGGGGCCCGGGGGGCCGCCCGTGGCCGGGGGGCGGGGGGTGGAGACCCCCGTGCGGCGGTCCCCGGTGTGGCCCGGCGCTGACCGGTCAGCGCCGGGCAGCGCCGGGCAACACCGGTCAGGCCGCCTGGCGCGCGACCTCCATGACGTAGCGGCCGTAGTCGGAGTTGACCATCCGCTCGCCCAGCGCATAGCAGTCGTCCGCGCCGATGAAACCCATCCGCAGCGCCACTTCCTCCAGGCACGCCACCCGCACGCCCTGCCGGTGCTCCAGCACCTGCACGTACTGGCTGGCCTCCAGCAGCGACTCGTGGGTCCCGGCGTCCAGCCAGGTGAAGCCCCGGCCGAGGGTGACCATGCGGGCCTTGCCGTTCTTCAGGTACACGTTGTTGACGTCGGTGATCTCCAGTTCGCCGCGCGCGGAGGGCACCACGTCGCGGGCCACCTCCAGCACGTCGGAGTCGTAGAAGTACAGGCCGGTGATGGCGTGGTTGGAGCGCGGTCGCTCGGGCTTCTCCTCGATGGCCACCAGGCGGCCCCGCTCGTCGACCTCGCCCACGCCGTAGCGCTCGGGGTCGGCGACCGGGTGGCTGAACAGCGTGCAGCCCACCAGTTCCGCGCGCCCGCGCCGCAGCACCTCGCCGAAGCCCGCGCCGTGGAAGATGTTGTCCCCCAGCACGAGGGCGGTCTCGTGCCCGGCGATGTGGT
The DNA here is from genome assembly GCF_040640215.1 of Actinosynnema sp. NPDC023587. Classification (NCBI taxonomy): domain Bacteria; kingdom Bacillati; phylum Actinomycetota; class Actinomycetes; order Pseudonocardiales; family Pseudonocardiaceae; genus Actinosynnema; species Actinosynnema sp. NPDC023587. The sequence continues at coordinate 726 of NZ_JBFABG010000006.1, forward strand.
CCGCGCCGACCAGGAACGCGTCGGCGATACCGCGTGGTTCGGTCTGCACGGCGTAGGACAGGTCGAGCCCGAGTTGCGCGCCGTCGCCGAGCAGGGCCCGCAGCGCGGGCAGCGCGGTGGGCGTGGAGATCACCAGGATCTCCCGGATGCCCGCGAGCATCAGGACGGACAGCGGGTAGTAGACCAGCGGCTTGTCGTAGACCGGCAGCAGTTGTTTCGACGTCGCGAAAGTCGCCGGGTACATGCGGGTTCCGCTCCCGCCGGCGAGCACGATCCCCTTCACGTCACACCATCCGTTCGGCAGGCTGGAATCGGTTGTGCGTCGGACCATAAGTCGGCGCGGGAACACCTCTCACCCCTAGCCCGGCGTGCGGGCGGGGGTGGTCCGGGGTCCGGCGCAAGGGGTTGGCCGGCCCCCCGGGGCGTGGTTGGCTCCTCGTCGGACGCCGGCCGGTATTCGTTGCGGGCACGGCAGATGCGGAGGAACCCATGCGCGTCTTGTTCGCGACCTACTCGGAGAAGACCCACTTCCACGCGATGGTCCCGTTGGCGTGGGCGTTGCGCACCGCCGGCCACGACGTGCGCGTCGCGAGCCAGCCCGCGCTCGTGGACGTGATCACCTCCACCGGCCTGACGGCGGTGCCCGTCGGCCAGGACCACAACCTGTGGAACGCCTCCCGCCGGTTCCTCACCCAGCGGTTCGCCGAGGTCAACCCCGAGGCGTACAAGAAGATCCGGGGCGTCGAGCTGCCGCCGTTCGACGTGGCCGAGCTGCCGACCGACCAGGTCTCCTGGGACTACCTCAAGGACGGCTACGACAAGGTCGTGCCGTCCTGGTACCGGATGATCAACGACCCGATGGTCGAGGACCTGGTGGCGTTCGCCCGCGCCTGGCGGCCGGACCTGGTGATCTGGGAGCCGGCCACCTACGCCGGGCCGATCGCCGCCGCCGCGTCCGGCGCGGTGCACGCGCGGCTGCCGTGGTCGCTGGACATCTTCGGCCGGACCCGGGAGCACTTCCTGCGGCTCAAGCACCGGCGGGGCTCGACCGAGGACGCGCTGGCGGACTGGCTGGGCGCGCACGCGGAGAAGTTCGGCGTCGAGTTCGCCGAGGAGCTCACCACCGGGCAGTTCACCATCGACCAGTTCCCCGACTCGCTGCGCATGGAGGCGGACGGCCTGCGGTACGTGCCCATGCGGTACGTGCCCTACAACGGTGACGCGGTCGTGCCGAAGTGGTTGTGGGACAAGCCCGCGAAGCCCCGGGTGTGCCTCACCCTCGGGGTGTGCGCCACCGAGCGGTTCGGCGGCTACCCGGTGGGCGTGCAGGGCATCCTGGACGCGCTGGCCGGCCTGGACGTCGAGATCGTGGCCACCGTCGCCGAGGACGAGCAGCGCAAGCTGACCTCGGTGCCGGACAACACGAAGCTGGTGTCCTTCGTCCCGCTGCACGCGCTGGTGCCGTCCTGCTCGGCGGTCATCCACCACGCCGGGTTCGGCACCGCCAACACCACCGCGCTGCACGGCGTGCCGCAGCTCGCGATGCCCGAGCAGCACGACGCGCCCCCGCTGGCCCGCCGCACGGCGGCGCAGGGCGCGGGCCTGACGATCTACTACAGCGAGGTCACCGGCGAGAAGGTCCGGGCGGGCCTGGTCCGGCTGCTGGAGGAGGACTCCTTCACGGAGAGCGCGGGGCGGCTGCGGGAGGAGATCCTCGCGCTGCCCTCGCCCAACGACGTCGTGCCCGAGCTCGAACGGCTCACCGCGCGGCTGTCCGGACGCTAGGAGGCGCAGCGGATGAAGGTCATCGTGGCCGGTGGCGGCATCGGCGGTCTGGCCGCCGCGTTGAGCCTGCACGCCGCCGGCATCACCGACGTGCTGGTGCTGGAGGCGGTGCCGGAGCCGGCACCGCTGGGCGTGGGCATCAACCTGCTGCCGCACGCGGTGCGGGAGCTCACCGAGCTGGGCCTGGTGGACCGGGTGGCCGCGATCGGCGTGGAGACCGCCGAGCTGAGCTACTTCACCCGGTTCGGGCAGCGGATCTGGACCGAGCCCCGGGGCCTGGCGGTCGGCTACCGCTGGCCGCAGTACTCGGTGCACCGCGGCCGGTTGCAGATGTTGCTGCTCGCGGCCGTGCGGGAGCGGCTCGGGCCGGGCGCGGTGCGCACCGGCGCGCGGGTCACCGGCTTCACCCAGACCGCCGGCGGGGTCGTGGTCGCCGCCGGCGGCGCGGAGCTGCGCTGCGACGTGCTGGTCGGGGCGGACGGCATCAACGCCGCGACCAGGGCGCTGCTCGCCCCCGACGAGGGCCCGCCGCGCTGGAACGGCCTGGTGCTGTGGCGCGGCACCACCACGATGAAGCCCTACCTCACCGGGCGGTCGATGATCATGGCCGGCGACGGCGTGGAGAAGTTCGTCGCCTACCCGATCTCGGGCCCGGACGATCGCGGCGACGTGCTGGTCAACTGGATCGCCGAGCGCCCGGTCGACCGGGCCGGCGCGCGCGGCGACTGGAACCGCCGGGTCGACGTGGCCGACGTCCTGGCGCACTTCGGCGACTGGGCGTTCGACTGGCTGGACGTGGCGGGGACGATCCGCGCCGCGCACGCGGCCTTCGAGTACCCGATGGTGGACCGCGACCCGCTGCCGCGCTGGCGGGACGGCCGGGTCACGCTGCTCGGCGACGCCGCGCACGCGATGTACCCGATCGGCTCGAACGGCGCGTCGCAGGCCGTCCTGGACGCGCGGGTGCTCGCGCACGCCCTGGCCACCCACGGGGACGTCGAGGAGGCGCTGGACGCCTACGAGGACGCGCGCCGGCCGCCGACCACGGCGATCCTGGAGGCCAACCGGCGGCTGGGGCCGGAGATCGTGATCAAGCTCGCGCACGACCGGGCACCCGGCGGTTTCGACGACGTGGACCGGGTGCTGCCGATGGCCGAGCGGGCGGCCATCGCGCTGCGCTACAAGCAGACCGCCGGGTTCGCGCCGGAGCTGCTCAACGAGCGGGCGAGCTACAGCGTGCTGCCGGTGCCGTGAGCCCCTACTTCGGTAGGGGGCGGGCCGACTCGGGTAGCACCGCCCGCGCCGGACCGGGTACCGAAGTCGACCGACCGGACACCGACGACGGATCACGCCGAACGCCGCGCCGGCTAGCGTGGGGACCATGAAAAGCGGAGTCGAACTCGTCGGTGTGCTGCTCGTCGTCAACGGCCTGGCCGGCATCGTCCACGAGCTCTTCGGGTGGTTCGGGCTGTGGACGATCGTGACCCACCTGTCCTTCCTCGACGGTTACGAGATCTTCGCGAACATCGGCCTGGCCGTCGTCGGGGCCATCGTCGTCGCGTTCGCGTCCATGAAGTTGAGCTCCGCCGGACGTTGACCAGCCGTCCCCGCGGTCGGCGTCCCCGGTACCCCACGGAGGAAGTCGCTGCCGCCATGCCGGTGCACCCAGAACACCCGGTGGACCCGGAAGACGAGGCCGGGCGCGGGCGCGCCCTCATCACCGCGCGCCTGCGCTCCCTCGTGGACGATGCCGCCGCGCTGGGCATCTCCCCCCTGGACCTGGTCGTGTCCCTCATCCTCCCCGACGCCCACCCGCCCGGCCCCGACACCGGTGCGACCGACCGCCGCGGCCCCGGGAAGCGCTGACGGCGCAACACCTTCCACCCGTGCGGCGGCCGGCGGTACGGTCGGGCCGCGACCTCGACGCCCGGCGCGCTCCCCCGGACCGCGCCGGCGGAATTCGAGGACGTCGAACCGGCCCCGGTCGCCCGCTCGGGCGGCCGGCCCGGGTCCCGCGCCGAACCGACGTGGTCGCCCATCGGCGCGCCGACCACCGGCGCGCCCTGTCGGAGAACGAGGTGACATCGTGATCATCTGCGGCCTGAAGCTGACGCACGACGGAGCGGTGGCCGTCCTGCACGACGACAAGCTGGTGTTCAGCGTCGAGGTGGAGAAGCTGCGCAACAACCCCCGCTACAGCCAGGTCGAGGACCTGGCCGTGGTGCCGGAGCTGTTGCGCGACTTCGGCTACTCGGTGTCCGATGTGGACCACTGGGTGATCGACGGCTGGGACGGCACCAAGTCCGGCACGGCGCGGGTGGCCGACCACGGCGAGCCGCTGGAGATCACCGTCGCCCCGTACCGGGAGAACGAGGTCGTCACCGACCTGCTGAAACCCGGTCACACCGGGGAGTTCCGGATCGCCGGGCAGGCGCTGCCCTACACCAGCTACGTGCACGTCGCCGGGCACCTGGCCGGCGCCTACTGCTCCAGCGGGTTCGCGGTGCGCGACGAGCCCGCGTTCGTGCTGGTGTGGGACGGCGGCCTGTTCCCCCGGCTGTACTGGGTGGACCCGGCCACCGGGGTCCGCAACGGCGGCGAGCTCTTCCCGGTGATCGGCCACACCTACGCGACCGCCGCGCACCACTTCGGACCGTTCCGCCGGGGCGACGACGCCGCCACCGTGGACGACTTGTCCGTGGCGGGCAAGCTGATGGCCTACATCGCCCTGGGCGAGGCGCGCCCGGAGGTGGTCGCCGTCCTCGCCGAGCTGTTCGCCGAGCACTTCGAGGACGACACCCCGCGCGTGGTGGCCTACCGGCAGACCATCGGCGGCTGGGGCAGCAACGCCGAGCCGTCGCTGGGCTACCTGCACGACTTCTTCCGCGACGTCCGCGCCCGCACCGACGGGCTGGGGGTCCCCGACGAGGACGTCCTGGCGTCGGTGCACGAGTTCCTGGGCGGGCTGCTGGTCGACCGGGTCGCCGCGAAGGCGCGGGAGATGTCGGTCGGCGACGGCCCGTGGAACCTGTGCTTCGTCGGCGGCTGCGCGCTGAACATCAAGTGGAACAGCGCGTTGCGCGCCCGGCCGGAGTTCCGCTCGGTGTGGGTGCCGCCGTTCCCCAACGACTCCGGCTCGGCGATCGGCGCGGCGTGCGCCCACCTCACCGCCGAGGACGGGCTCAAGGCCATCGCCTGGCACGCCCGCAGCGGTCCCGCGCTGCTGCCCACCGAGGTCGTGCCGGAGGGGTGGTCGGCCGAACCGTGCCCGCCGGCCCGGCTGGCCCGCGTGCTGCACGAGACCGGCGACCCGGTGGTGGTGCTGGGCGGGCGTGCCGAGCTGGGCCCGCGCGCCCTGGGCGGGCGCAGCATCCTGGCCCCCGCGCACGACCCGGCGATGAAGGACCGGCTCAACGCGGTGAAGAAGCGCGAGTCCTACCGCCCGGTCGCGCCGATCTGCCTCACCGAGTTCGCCCCGGACGTCTTCGACCCGGGCACCCCGGACCCGCACATGCTCTTCGAGCACGTCGTCCGGCCGGGGTGGGTGGACCGGGTTCCGGCCGTGCTGCACCTGGACGGCACGGCGCGCCTCCAGACCGTGAGCACCTCCGACGACCCGGTGCTGGAAGCGGTGCTGCGCGAGTACCACCGGCTCAGCGGGATTCCGGTGCTGTGCAACACCAGCGCGAACCTCAACGGTTCCGGGTTCTTCCCGGACGCGGGGTCCGCGATGCGCTGGGGAGGCGTCGACCTGGTGTGGGAAGAGGGCACGTTGTACCGCCGGAACGCGTAGACGGACGAACGGAGAGGTCGAGAAGATGAGCACCACGCCCGTGTTGCCCACCCCCGACGAGGTCGGCGCTTTCTACGACCAGGTCAACCACCTGCTGCAACGCTTCCTCGGCGGCAGCATGCACTACGGCTACTGGCACGGCCCCGACGACGACAGCGGGTTCCGGGAGGCCTCCGAGCGGTTCACCTCGATCATGGTGGACAAGCTCCGGGTCGGCCCCGGTGACCTGGTGCTCGACGTCGGCTGCGGCACCGGCGGCCCGGCCACCCAGCTCGCCAGGACCACCGGCGCGCGGGTGGTCGGGATCTCGATCAGCGCGAAGGACGTCGAGCTGGCCACCGCGCGGGCCGCCGCGGAAGGGGTCTCCGACCTCGTCCGCTTCCAGCGGGCCAACGCGCTGGACCTGCCATTCGACGCCGGTGCGTTCGACGCGGCGCTGGCGTTCGAGTCGATCGTGCACATCCCGGACCGGGTCGCGGCGCTGCGGCAGATCGCCCGGGTGCTCAAGCCCGGTGCCCGGCTCGCGCTCACCGATGCGTTCCAGCGGGGCCCGGAGATGACCCAGGCCGACCGGTTCGGCCTGATGAAGGTGCTGGCCGCGTGGCGGGCCGCGCCCCTGGTCGGGTTCGACGACTACCTGGACTTCGCCCGGGAGGCGGGCTTCGAGACCGAGGAGCTCTCCGACGTCAGCGCGAACACCAAGCCCACCAACGCGAAGGTGTTCGAGGCGATCTTCGACTACGTGCGGGAGCACGACGACGCGCCGGCCGGGCTGGTCGAGATCGTGGACTCGGTGCCGCACTTCGGCGGGGAGCTGCCGGTCGGCGAGGACGACGAGGAGCACGAGGGTGTGCTGGTGTTCGTCGGCACCCGCCGGGCCGGCTGAGCGCGGCGGGGCGGCCGGTCGCGGCCGGGCGGCGAGCGCTAGCGTCGGGTCATGAGCGCGTCCACGCCGCCGCCGGCCGCGACCCCGGCCCGGTGGCGCGACCGGTGGTTCCCGCCGCCGGACCCGGCCGTCCGCGCGCCGCGCACCACCCGGGACTGGGTGGTCGACACGGCGTGCTTCCTGCTCGCGTCGGCGTTCGGGCTGATCACCGCGCGGGAGCTGCGCACGCAGCCGGAGCTGCCCGACCCGCTGGTGGTCGTGGACCAGGTGATCGGCGCGGCCGGGTGCGCGGCGCTGTGGCTGCGCCGGCGGTGGCCGGTCGCGCTGGCGCTGGCGCTGGTGGCGTTGTCGACGTTCTCGATGCTGGTGCAGGGCGCGGCGGCGGTGGCGCTGTTCGCCGTGGCCGTGCACCGGTCGCTGCCGGTGGTCGCCGCCGTGGGCGGGGTCAGCCTGCTGCTGTCCCCGATCTACTCGGCGCTGCGGCCCGACCCCGGCCTGACCTACCGCGAGATGCTGATCTACAGCGCCCTGGTCTACCTCGCGGTCACCGGGTGGGGCGTGTCGGTGCGCGCGCGCCGGCACCTGGTCGAGTCGCTGCGCGAGCGGGCGGCCCAGGCCGAGGTCGAGGCGCAGCGGCGGATCGAGCGCGCGGAGCGGCTCGAACGCGACCGGATCGCCCGCGAGGTGCACGACGTGCTGGCGCACCGACTGTCGCTGCTGAGCCTCTACGCGGGCGCGCTGGAGTACCGCTCGGATATGACACCCGCCGAGGTGGCGCGGGCGGCGGCGGTGATCCGGGACAGCAGCCACAAGGCGTTGCAGGACGTGCGCGAGGTGATCGGGGTGCTGCGCGCCCCGGTCGGGTACCAGGTCGACCCGGGCGACCGGCCGACGCCGACCCTCGCGGGGCTGCCCGACCTGGTGGAGGAGTCCCGCCGGGCGGGCGTCGAGGTCGAGGTGCGGGACGTGATCGGCGAGCTGGACGCGGTGCCGGACGCGGTGGGCCGCACCGCGTACCGGGTCGTGCAGGAGGGGCTGACCAACGCGCGCAAGCACGCCGCCGGCCTGCCGGTGGCCGTGCGGCTGTCCGGCGCGCCGGGGGTAGGGCTGGAGGTGGAGGTGCGCAACCCGATCCCGCAGGGGACCGCCGCGCCGGAGGTGCCCGGTGGGCGGCAGGGCCTGGTGGGGCTCGCCGAGCGGGCCGCGCTGGCCGGCGGCCGGCTGGAGCACGGGCCGGCCGGCGGTGATCACCGGTTGTGGGCCTGGTTACCGTGGGAGGCATGACTGCGATCCGGCTGCTGCTGGCCGACGACGACGCGCTGGTGCGCGCGGGCCTGGTGCTGATGCTGGGCGGCACACCGGACATCGAGGTGGTCGGCGAGGCCGCCGACGGCACCGAGGTGGTGCCGCTGGTGGAGCGCCACCGTCCGGACGTGGTGCTGATGGACATCCGGATGCCCCGCATGGACGGGCTGACCGCCACCGAGCAGTTGCGCCGGCGGCCGGACCCGCCCGAGGTGGTGGTGCTGACGACGTTCAACACCGACGACCACCTGCTGCGGGCGCTGCGCGTCGGCGCGGCCGGGTTCCTGCTCAAGGACACCCCGCCCGCCGAGATCATCGCGGCGGTGCGGCGGGTGGCGGCGGGCGACCCGATCCTGTCCCCGGTGGTGATCCGGCAGTTGATCGCCCGCGTGGTCGACGAGGAGGCCGACGCCCGGCGCACGGCCGGGCGCGACCGGCTCGCCGCGCTCAGCGGGCGCGAGCTGGACGTGGCGATGGCGGTCGCCCGGGGGTGGTCGAACTCGGAGATCGCGAAGGAGCTGCACCTGGGCGTGCCGACCGTCAAGGCGCACGTCTCGCGCATCCTGGCGAAGCTGTCGTTGAACAACCGGGTGCAGATCGCGTTGCTGGCCAGGGACGCGGGTGTGACTTCCTGACGGCCCCGCTGGTGGGAACTTCACCAGTCTTGACACCCCTGACGGGAATCGGCAACGATCACAGGCGCTTCGAGTCACGGGCCGCCGGACGAGTCCTGCCCCCGTCGCGGTCACGGCGCGCCCCCATGGACACCGATCGATGTGGAGTCGCTTTCATGCCCCGTGTGCCAGAAGAGGACGACAACACCTCACGGGTAATCCCCACCCAGGTCTCGCGTGACCGCGCGATGCCGCACCGCACCGCGTTGACCAGGCGCACCTCGCTGCTCCTGCCGCCCAGCCTGCCGATCACCGAGTGGGGCCGCATCGGCAAGCAGATCTTCGCCATCTCCGATTCGTCGTGCTGGTGGCTGGGCGACTGGCTCATCTACGGACAGGCGCAGTACCCGGACCGCTACAAGCGGGCCACCGAGGAGACCTCGCTGGACTACCAGACCCTGCGCAACTACGCGTGGGTGGCGCGCAAGTTCGGCGTCGACCGCCGGCGCAGCGCGTTGAGCTTCCAGCACCACGCCGAGGTCGCCGGGCTCGACCAGGAGCAGCAGGACCGCTGGCTGGACCTGGCGGTGGCGGGCGAGTGGTCGCGCACCCGGCTGCGCCGCGAGGTGCGGGCCGGCCGGACCCCGGCGCGCGACGCCGTCGCGGCGGGTGCCGAGCAGGCGCTCAAGCTGCGGATGAGCGTGCCCGTGGAGCGCAGGCAGCGCTGGCAGGACGCCGCCGCGGTGTCCGGCCAGGACCTCCTGTCGTGGATTCTGGACATGCTCGACGAGGCCGCCTCGGAGCGGTCTGCGACACCCGGGCGCGCCGGCCTGCCGCACGCCTGGTGACCCCGGATGTCCCGCCGGCGGGACACCCGCACCACGTCGGGACAAAGGGCGCGGCACCCTCGTTGTCTTTTCCACTCGGGCCGGGGGACGATCGAACAACCCTGCCCGCAGGCCCCACCGCGGATACGGCAGCGCTCATCCGACAGCGCCTCTCCAGGTCTGACGAAATCGGGGGTGACAACCGACGTGCAGCACACCGCGCTCGGCCGAACGGCTCTCCACGTGGGACGTCTGTGTCTGGGCACCTTGAACTTCGGGGTCCGCACGTCCAAAGCGGACAGCTTCCGCATGATGGACGAGGCGGTGCACCGGGGCGTGAACCTCTTCGACACCGCCAACCACTACGGGTGGCAGATCCACAAAGGACTCAGCGAGGAGATCATCGGCGAGTGGTTCGCCACCGGGGCGGGCCGCCGCGACGACGTGGTGCTGGCGACCAAGGTCTACAATCCGATGACCGACTGGCCCAACGACAGCGGGCTGTCCGCGCGGCACATCATCGCGTCGTGCGAGCAGTCGTTGCGCCGGCTGCGCACCGACTGGATCGACCTGTTCCAGATGCACCACGTCGACCGGGCCGCGCCCTGGGACGAGGTCTGGCAGGCGATGGAGGTGCTCGTCGCGCAGGGCAAGGTCCGCTACGTCGGGTCGTCCAACTTCGCGGGCTGGCACCTGGCCGAGGCGCAGGAGACCGCCGACGCCCGCCACTTCCTGGGCATCGCCTCCGAGCAGTGCATCTACAACCTGATCACCCGGCACGCCGAGAGCGACCTGATCCCCGCCGCGCGGGCCTACGGGATCGGCGTGCTCACCTGGTCGCCGCTGCACGGCGGGCTGCTCGGCGGCGCGCTGCGCAAGCTGGACGAGGGCACGGCCGTGAAGACCGCGCAGGGCCGGGCGATGGCCGCGCTGGAGACCCACCGCGACACCATCGCCGAGTACGAGAAGGTCTGCGGCAACGCCGGTCTCGACCCGGCCGAGGTCGCGATGCGCTGGACGCTGTCCCAGCCGGGCATCGACGGGATAGTGACCGGACCGCGCACCATGACGCACTTCGAAGGCTCGCTGCGGGCGCTGGAACTGGAGCTGGACGACGACCTGCTGGCCGAGTTGGAGCGCCTGTTTCCCGCGCCGCCGACCGGCTGAGCCGGCTTCGGGCCCCGGCGGGTCGCCGACGGCGTCGACCCGTCCTCAGCGGCCCCACGCGCAGGTGGCGGCCACTGCCGCACGTGCCGCCGACGAAATCCCACGGCCACAACCCCGTACGGCGAAGGACTCCGCAGCCCGGCGGCGAACGCGCACCGAACAGTCCACAATGGACTAAACTCACCGGGTGTCGAGCACTTTCACACCGCGCAACCACTTCAGCTCGCCCAGCAGGGCCGAGGTGACGGCGACCGGGTAGTCGTCCACCGCGAGCGTGGTGCGCCGCATCCCGTGGCACAGCACGATCCGCACCGGGGACGTGCCCCGGTGCGCCCGCAACACCGTGCGCAGCTCGACCACGACCTCCTGGTCGACCTCCGCAGCAGTCATCTCCAGCACCAGCGGCGGCTCGTCGGGCCCGGCGGCGCTCACGTCCAGCACGGTGAGCTCGGTGCCGAACACCGACAGCTTGTCCTCGCGCCAGTTCACCCGCCCCCGCACCACGACCGCGACGTCCTCCACCAGGTCCACGCCCAACTCCCGGTAGCTCCGGGCGAAGAACAGCACCTCGATCGACGCGTCGAGGTCCTCCACCACGGCGATCGCCCAGGGCTCGCCCCGCTTGTCCACCCGGCGCTCCAGCGCGGACACCATGCCGGCGATGACCACCTCGCCCTCCTTCGGCGGGTTGGCCAGCAGCGCCCCGAGCGACCTGGGCGCGTGCGCGCGCAGGAGGCGGTCCGCGCCGTCGAGGGGGTGCGCGGACACGTAGAGGCCCAGCATCTCACGCTCCAGCGCCAGCAACCGCCCTCGGGGCCATTCTTCGACGCCCAGCCGTAGGTGGGCCAGCGGCGAGGACTCGTCCGGGGTGTCGTCCCCGCCGCCGAACAGGTCGAACTGGCCCAGGGCCCGCTGCCGCTTGAGCCCGATCACCGCGTCCACCGCTTCCTCGTGGACGTCGGCCAAGGCCCGCCGGGGGTGGCCGAACGAGTCGAACGCACCGGCCTTGACCAGCGACTCGACCGTGCGCTTGTTGCAGCACACCAGTTCCACCTTGTCCAGGAAGTCCGCGAACGACGCGTACTCCCCCTTCTCCGCCCGGGTCCGGATGACCGACTCCACCACGTTCGCGCCGACGTTGCGGACCGCGCCCAGGCCGAAGCGGATGTCGTCGCCCACCGCGGCGAAGCGCAACGAGGACTCGTTGACGTCCGGCGGCAGCACCCTGATGCCCAACCGCCGGCACTCGGACAGGTAGACCGCCGACTTGTCCTTGTTGTCCGACACCGAGGTCAGCAGCGCGGCCATGTACTCGGCCGGGTAGTTCGCCTTCAGGTAGGCCGTCCAGTAGCCGACCAGCGCGTAGCCGGCCGCGTGGGACTTGTTGAACGCGTACCCGGCGAACGGGAGCACGGTGTCCCACAGTGCCCGTACCGCCTCGTCGGAGAAGCCGTTGGCGCGCATCCCGGCGTGGAAGCCCTCGTACTCCTTCTCCAGCACCTCCTTCTTCTTCTTGCCCATGGCACGCCGCAGCACGTCCGCCCGCCCCATGGAGAAGCCCGCGACGCGCTGGGCGATCTGCATGATCTGCTCCTGGTAGACCACCAGGCCGTGGGTCTCGGCGAGGATGTCGTGCAACGGCTCGGCGAGCTCCCGGTGGATCGGCTCGACCTGTTGGCGGCCGTTCTTGCGGTCGGCGTAGTTGTTGTGCGTGTTCATCGCCATCGGGCCGGGCCGGTACAGGGCGTTGACCGCCACGATGTCCCCGAAACCGGTGGGGCGCATGCGGCGCAGCAGGTCGCGCATCGCGCCGCCGTCGAGCTGGAACACGCCCAGGCTGTCACCCCGGGCCAGCAGGTCGTAGGTGGCGGGGTCGTCGGTGCCCAACGAGTCCAGGTCGACGGTCCCGCCCCGGTTGGCCTCGACGTTGTCGATGGCGTCGCCGATGACGGTCAGGTTGCGCAGGCCCAGGAAGTCCATCTTGAGCAGGCCGATGGCCTCGCACGACGGGTAGTCCCACCCGGTGATCACGGCACCGTCGTCCCTGCGCCACAACGGGATCACGTCGACCAGCGGTTCGGCGGACATGATGACCGCGCACGCGTGCACGCCCGCGTTGCGGATCAGGCCCTCCAGTCCGCGCGCGGTGTCGAAGATCGTGGCGACGTCCGGGTCGGCGTCCAGCAGGGCCCGGACCTCGGCCGCCTCCGGGTAGCGCCGGTGGGTCGGGTCCACGATGCCGGACAGCGGGATGTCCTGGGCCGCCACCGGCGGCGGCAGGGCCTTGGAGATCCGGTCCGCGATCGCGTAACCCGACTGTCCGAAGTGTACTCGCGCGGCGTCCTTGAGGGCGGCCTTGGTCTTGATCCGGCCGAACGTGATCACCCGCGCGACCCGGTCCGCGCCGTACTTCTCGGTGGCGTAGCGGACCATCTCGCCGCGCCGCCGGTCGTCGAAGTCCATGTCGATGTCGGGCATGGAGACGCGCTCGGGGTTGAGGAAGCGCTCGAACAGCAGGCCGTGGTGGATCGGGTCCAGGTTGGTGATGCCCATCGCGTACGCGACCAGCGAACCGGCCGCCGAGCCGCGCCCCGGGCCGACCCGGATGCCCACCGCGCGGGCGTGGTCCATCAGGTCGGCGGTGATCAGGAAGTACGCCGGGAAACCCTTGCGCACGATGACGTCCATCTCGTACTCGGCGCGGCGCGCGTGCTCCTCGGGCACGCCGCCGGGCAACCGCCGCGCCAGGCCCAGCCCGACCTGCTCCCGGAACCACGAGTTCACGTCGTGGCCGTCGGGGGCCGGGAGGACTGGCATCCGGTCGCGGTGCTCCCACACCTCGTCGTAGGGCTCGACGCGTCCGGCGACGAGCAGCGTGTTGTCCGCCGCGCCGGGCACCTGCACGTCCCAATAGGCGCGCATCTCCTCGGCGGACTTGAGGTGGTAGCCGTCGCCGTCGAACTTGAACCTGGCCGGGTCGCCGAGGGTCTTGCCCGACTGCACGCACAACAGCGCGGCGTGCGACTGGGCCTGCTCCCGGCGCACGTAGTGGGAGTCGTTGGTGGCCAACGGGGGCAGCCCGAGCTTCCCGCCGATCTCCAGCAGCCCGTCCCGGACCACCTGCTCGACGACCAGCCCGTGGTCCATCAGCTCCAGGAAGAAGTTGCCCGCGCCGAAGATGTCGCGGTAGTCGGCGGCAGCCCGCAACGCCTCCTCGGGCTGGCCCAGGCGCAGTCGCGTCTGCACTTCGCCGGACGGGCAGCCGGTGGTGGCGATGACGCCCCCGGCGTGCGCGGCGAGCAGCTCGCGGTCCATGCGCGGCTTGCGGTAGTAGCCCTCGATGCCGGCCAGCGACGAGAGCGTGAACAGGTTGCGCAAACCGGTCGCGTTGGCCGCGAGCATGGTCATGTGGGTGTACGCGCCGCCGCCCGCCACGTCGTCGCCGTGCTGCCGACCCGACCGGCCCCAGAACACCGGCTTCTTGTGGAACCGGCTCGCGGGCGCGAGGTAGGCCTCGATGCCGATGACCGGGGTGATCCCCGCTGTCCGCGCGGCGCGGTAGAACTCGTCCGCGCCGTACATGTTGCCGTGGTCGGTCATGCCCACCGCGGTCATCCCCAGGCGGTCCGCCTCGGCGAACAGCGGACCGACTTTGGCCGCACCGTCGAGCATCGAGTACTCGGTGTGCACGTGCAGGTGGACGAACGAGGACAACCGCGCGCTCCCAACGAATCGTGGACGCGGCCATTCGACCGACCCGCGCGGGAGAGCGTCAAACAACTCGGCGGCGACCCACCACCACCGCCGGTTGTACCGGCTGGAGAAGGGCTCGGCACCAGCCGGTCCGGGATCGCGCCCGGTCCGTCAGGCGACCGCCCGGGGCCGGGCCAGCGTGGAGAGCGCGAGGCCGAGCAGGGTCGCCAGGCCGCCCACCGCCACGTCGTTGACCAGCGATACCGGGCTCGGGCGCGAGGTCAGCCACGGGCCGGCGACGATCCACCAGCCGGCGGCGGTGAGCAGCGGGGCCGTCCAGCGGGCTTGTAACGGGGTCATGGCCGGTATCAGCGAGACGACCACGAGGACCGTGCCGCCGGTGAACGCGGCGGGCAGGGTCTGGACGCCGGAGAAGTCGTGGCCCAGGGTGATCGGGCTGGCGATCTCCCACAGGCCGAGCACCAGGGCGGTCGTGCCCAGCCACGAGATCAGGCGGGCGGGCAGGGTGGTCGGGGTCATGAAGTGGTCCCGGGGGTAGGGGGTGCTTTCCCCGGAACTACGTACCGGAGCGGTCCGCGGTTCACCTCAGTTCACCCCTCCGGGGTCATGAGGTCACCGACCGTCGACATCGCCGCCACCCGGCCGAGAACACGACTACTCTGAACGGCGGTACGAGTCGTCACAGCCCGCTGCGATGCAGTGGACACGGCTGGACATGGGCATCCGCACCTTGCGGGGACATTCGGCGCTCACCGACGTCCTGACCTGCACACCACCACGGGACCGACCGCCGCGAGCGCCTTCCCAGCACGTGACCGGGCGGGGCCCGAGCGGACCTCAGTGGTAGGAAGGCGGGGTGAGCAACGTGGAAGAGGGCCTCCGGGTGGCCCAGGACGAGGTCGTCACCCTCGCCAGTGAGCTGATCAGGATCGACACGACCAACACCGGGGACCCGGACACGCTGGTCGGGGAGCGCGCCGCCGCCGAGTGGGTGGCCGAGAAGCTGTCCGAGGTCGGCTTCGAGACGACCTACGTCGAGTCCGGGGCGAAGGGGCGCGGCAACGTCGTCGCCCGGCTGGCCGGGGCCGACCCGTCACGCGGCGCGCTGCTGGTGCACGGACACCTCGACGTCGTGCCCGCCGACGCGTCGGAGTGGTCGGTGCACCCGTTCTCCGGCGCGGTGCAGGACGGCTACGTCTGGGGGCGCGGGGCCGTCGACATGAAGGACATGGTCGCGATGACGCTGGCCGTCGCGCGGCACTTCAAGCGCAACGGCGTCGTGCCGCCCCGCGACATCGTGTTCGCGTTCCTCGCCGACGAGGAGGCCGGCGGCGTGTTCGGGGCCAAGTGGCTCGTGGACAACCGGCCGGAGCTGTTCGAGGGCGTGACCGAGGCGATCAGCGAGGTCGGCGGCTTCTCGATCACGCTGAAGGACGACGTGCGGGCGTACCTGGTGGAGACCGCCGAGAAGGGCATCCGCTGGCTCAAGCTCCGGGTGCGCGGCACCGCCGGGCACGGTTCGATGATCCACCACGACAACGCCGTGGCGAAGCTCGCGGCGGCGGTGACCAAGCTCGGTCAGCACCGCTTCCCGGTCGTGCTGACGCCGTCGGTCCGCGAGTTCCTGGCCGGCGTCTCGGAGATCACCGGCCTCGACTTCCCCGAGGACGACCTGGACGGCGCGATCGGCAAGCTCGGCGCGCTGTCGCGGATGATCGGCGCGACCATCCGGGACACCGCGAACCCGACCATGCTGTCGGCCGGCTACAAGGCGAACGTCATCCCGTCGATCGCCGAGGCCACTGTGGACTGCCGCATCCTGCCCGGTCGCGAGGAGGCGTTCGACCGCGAGCTGGCCGAGCTGCTGGGCCCGGACGTCGAACGCGAGTGGCTGGGCCTGCCGCCGGTGGAGACCACCTTCGACGGCGCGCTGGTCGACGCGATGACCGCGTCGATCACGGCCGAGGACCCCGGCGCGCGGGTGCTGCCCTACATGCTGTCGGGCGGGACGGACGCGAAGTCGTTCCAGGAGCTGGGCATCCGGAACTTCGGCTTCGCACCCCTGAAGCTCCCCGCCGATCTCGACTTCTCCGGTCTCTTCCACGGCGTGGACGAGCGCGTGCCCGTCGACGCCCTCCAGTTCGGCGTCCGCGTGCTGGACCGGTTCCTGCGCAACTCGTGAGACCGGGGGTGGGGTGTCCGGCCTGGGCACCCCACCCGGCGATCGGCGGCGAGGTCGCCGTTTCCGGTGGACGCGGGGCCGTGGATCACGCGGGGCGGTACCCGGCGAGACCGTCCGCCAGTTCTTCGTCATCGCCGTCGAGGGCACCGGAAAGGGCCTGCTGCAAGGCGAAGGTGCCCTGGTAGGCGGCGATGCGGTGGGCCGAGGAGCGCCACCCCAGGAGGGCGGTGACCCGGGCGACCAACTCCGGGCCGTAGCTCGCGCCGATCGCGGCCACGTCCTCCGCCGGGTCCCCGATCGCCGCGCCGTCCCAGTCCACGATCCCGGCCAGCTCCGGGCCGTCCACCCACAGCACGTTCTCGCCGCCGAGGTCGCCGTGGACCAGGCCCGTGGTCACGTGGTCCAGCGCGAGCACGGCGGCCAGCTCGCGTGCCGCGCGCTCCCGACCACGGCCGTCCATGAGCGGGAAGAGCTCGGCGCGCACCCCGTCGGCGAACTCGACCCACCGGCCGGGGGCGGCGGTGGGCACGCCGTCGAGTCCGTCCACTTCGGACATCGCGCGCAGCACGCGGGCGAACTCCCCCGCCACCACGTCGATCGCGGCCCGCGCGCCGGCCTGGTCGAGGGGCGCGCCGGGCACCCGGCTCAGGACCAGGTGGAACTCGCCCAGCGGCGCGGGCCGGAGCTCGGCCAGCGGGCGCGGGACCGCCGTGCCCAGGGCGAGGGTGTTCAGCGCGACCAGGAGGGCGGCCCGACCGGGCAGTTCGGCTGCGGCAGCGGCCGTCCGGGGGTAGCGGAGCACCCGGTCGGGGGTGATGACGACGTCGTGGAACTGACCGCTGTGCAGGCTCACGCGACCACATCCTTCCGCCGCGCGGCCCGGAAGGCCGGCGAATTCCGTCCTCACGCGCGGCGGGTGGCGACCAGCGCCCACCCCGGGGCGTAGTCGGCGACCTACCGCCGACCGACAATGTGGGGCGTGCGGCCGGTGAACTCGCGGTAGTCGCTCGGGACCGGCGCGCGGTGGCGGCGTTCACAGGCTGAGCCAGTTGCGCCCGGATCGTGGGCAGCGCGGGTTATTCCCCCGGTTTTCGCGCCGTCCCAGCAGGTGGTGGCCCCTGTCGAGGACCCCGGGGACCGTCGCAGACTGCGGATCACGTCCACGGTGCCGCACCGGAGATCGTGCCGAAGCGTGGACGGCCGCGCCCTGACCGGAGGTATCGGATGACCGTCGAAACGCAGTTGAACGAGGTAGACGTCCAAGCCGTGGGCGCGCTGGTCGCCGCCGTGCGGGAGAACCCCGCGAAGGCGGGCACCACCTGGGCCGCGCACGTCACGTGGCAGGGCGGTTTCCGCTCCGAGTCCAAGGTGCGTGGATTCGACCCGACGCCCTCGGACGAGCCGACCGCGCTGGGCGGCGGGGACAGCGCGGCCAACCCGGTCGAGCAACTGCTCGGCGCGCTGGGCAACTGCCTGGCGGTCGGGTACGCGGCGAACGCGACGGTGGCCGGGATCGCCCTCGACCGGCTCACCGTGGACGTGAAGGGCGACGTCGACCTGCACGTGTTCCTCGGGTTGCGGGAGGGGCACGCGGGCTTCGACTCGATCACGGCCACGGTGCGGATCGAGTCGACCGCGCCGCGTGCGGACCTGGAGGCGTTGCACGCCAAGGTGACCGGCTCCTCCCCCGTCGGGCACACGCTGGTCAGCGCGGTGCCGGTGACGATCGAGCTGGTCTGAGTAGCCGTTTCCGAGCTATTGGTGTTGGGTGAGCCGGCGACTGGTAATGCGGATCATGGGCCAGCGGACCATGGCCTCGTGGTGGTACGGGAGCCGTTCGCAGTCGCGGACGCAACGGCGGTGTCCGGTGATCCACGCCGGGGACCGTTCGACCACCTATCGGTCGGAGCAGCCGAAAGCGGGCCACGGTGAAGCCGGCAAGCAGGTTCCGCACGGAGCGGTCAGGAGCGCGCGGACGTGGGCGGCGACGTACCCGTCCCAGTCGGCCTGCCCGTCCAGCACCTGCCGCAGACGTCGTCGTGCAGTGGCCTCGCGACCAGCGGACCACAGCGCCCTTCCGATCTCGACCTGCCAGCGTGCCGCTCCGGCGGCGTCCGACAACTTCTCGCTCAACAACTTGGCGCGTCGGAGGTAGTCGATCGCGGCATCGGTTCTGTCTACTTCGGACATGAGGCATCCGAGAACTCCCAACCCCAGCGCGATCCCGGATCTGTCACCCCGCAGGACACAGTTTTCCAGGATCTCATCGGCACATCCGATCACTCGGTGCAGTCGACCTTGCGCCCGGTATGTCACGGCAAGCGAATGCAGGGCCGCTGCCGATGCGGCGTGGTCGTCCAGAGCACGAAAGACGGCCAGTTCCCGCATCCCGTGGCTTGCCGCGTAGCGGTAGTCGCCTCGTGCTCGGAGATACTCTGCGCCGCGCCGGAACGCCCTGGCCAGAACAGGTGACAGGGGTGCCGCACGGGACAGTGCGACGGCGAGGTCGTGGATGGCCAGGCACCACTCCATCTCGACGTCCCCGGGCACCAGTGGCCACACCGAAGCCAGCGCTTCGGCGACCGCCTCGACATCACGGTTCCCCGCGACCGCCTGGCGCAACGTGTCCAGGATGTGCCCACTCCGCGTTTCGAACCAGGTATCGAGTTCGGCTTGGTCGGCCGGAGCACGTGACCTGCTGGCCACATCTGGTCGGCCGAGCAAGGGCCGTGCTCGCCGTACCTCCCGGAGAAGCCGCTCCACCTCGCTGCTCATGAGATCACCGCCGAAGCACTCCGGCGCGGGGTCATGCCGTTGGATCTGGATCGGACGCCTCGGGACCACGACCGTCGTTGGTCGCTGCTGAACTCCACTCGCCCATCACACTGTGACGCGGCGCATCGGGGAAACGGGGCAAATCAACGACCTGCGGATTTTCCCCCTCGCATGACCACTCCCGGGCACCGACCGTCAAGCTTGATACCGGGCGTCCAGCCGAACCGACGAACCCACTCTCGACACCCTGTGCACCACGAACCCCTGAGGCACCGGCCCCACACCGCCCATCGGCACCCCCGCCGGCCCCTCGGAACCCAAGAAAACCGAGATGTCGTCGACGAGTCCACCGTGGACGAACTCGGATGCACCGTCACGTGCAACAGCAAGAAGGACCGAACGCGTCCCGCCCCGGTACAGCCCGGCCAACAGTTCCTCCGGCCCCGCTCCCTGTCGGATGACGGGCAACCGGAAGACGCCCTCGCCGTGGGCACCCGGCACGGCCTCGACCACGCGGCCGTCCTCGTGGACCACGACGTCCACACCTGCCGCAAGCGCACCGACCTGGCCCGCGCCGGCGGCAACGACCTGCCTGTTCGCGCCGATCCGGTACGCCCAGGTGACGTGAGGACGGCCGGAACGCAGCGCGTCCAGCCAAGGCCCCAGCACCAGGCGGGCCGCATCCGCGAGAACCCCGACTTCGACCTGGACCCCGGACGCACGCAACCGCGCCGCGCCGCCTTCCTCACGGGAGGTCGGGTCGATCAACGCGATCACGGTGCGGACGATTCCGGCGTCGAGCAATGCCTGACGACACGGCGGCGTCCGACCCTGGTGATTGCACGGTTCCAACGTCACCACCGCAGTCCCACCGCGAGCACGCTCACCCGCCGCCGTGAGTGCGTGCACCTCGGCATGCGGCTCGCCTTTGCGTTCGTGGTACCCCTCCCCCGCCACGCGTCCCGCCGAGTCCAGGATGACGCACCCGACCGGCGGGTTCGGACTCGTGCGCCCCAAACCGAACGCCGACAAGGCGATCGCTCGGTGCATCGCGTCGATCTCGATCTCCGACACGCTCACGACGCCTCGTCCAAGCCGGCCCTGAACGCCGCTACCGCAGGGAGGGCACGGTATGGCGCGAGCAGCGCGGCGACGGTCCGCAACTCCTTCTCCGTCCGGATGGAACCGACGCTGCGCGCGATGCCCAGGGCCTCGCCCGCCAGGTGGGCGGCGTACTCGGGTTCCCGCACCCGAGCCGCAGCCGTGGCGAAACGGCTCAGCGCCAGGCCGCGATCACGCCGGTAGGCAGGCGGGAGCACAGGGAGCGTCGACTCGAACACCCGGACGGCACGATCGGGCCTTCCCAGGGCAAGCCAGCACACCCCACGCTGCAACTCCAGGTAGGCAGCCGTGCAGAAAGACCCATGACCAGCACGTGCCTCGCCGGCCACGTCGTCCGCCGCCCACTGATGTGCTTCATCCAGCTTGTGCTGGGCCGAGACTTCATCACCGTCCAAGGCATACCCGTGCGCCTCCTGCTGGGTGATCGCGGCCCTCATCGGCCCGGTGAGGACGGCGTCCTCCCGCAGCGCAGCCGCCGCGAGCCCGATCGTCCGCGCGGCATCGGCAGCGGCTGTCGCCTGCTGGCTGCGCCGGAACAACGTCCAGGACAACATCATCCGGTCGTCGGACTCGTGAGCCCATTCCATCGCGCGATCGGACCAATGTTGCGCGAATAGCTCTTCCCCCGCATCTTCGTGCAGCCAAGCCGCCGACTCCGCGTACTGGGTGGCCAGCCTGACGAGCTCCTGCCTGGCTTGCCCGCGTGCGGGACGCATCGCCTCCTGCACCAGCCTGAGGTGACTGTGCACCGGGCCGAGCGCGAACCTGGGGCCGAACAAGTTGTCGGTCTTCACCAACAGGTGCCACTGCTCACGAAGGTGATCCACCAAGTCCGGGATCTGCGTAGGTGCGAGCCCGCTCAACGTCTTCGGCCGGCCCGCCACCCGCGAGGACGGCTCAGGAGCGGTTGCCGAGCCGTCCCGCAACGCCTGTTGCTCGCGCTTGGCCAACTGGCGCAGGGAGATCAGCGCGCTGCGTGCGTCCAGCGCGTTGTCGATCGCCTTGACCAGGTCAAACGAAGGCAAGTTCTGACCCGGGCGTTCGGCCATCGACACGTACTGGCGGGTGTAACCGATCACGGTGCCGAGTTGCGGCTGGCTGAGCCCGGCCTCCCGGCGACGTGCCCTGATCTCATGTGCCAGACGAACGGCGGCAGGCAGACGTTCGGCGGCGGCATCGTGTTCGTTGCTCATGTTTACGCTCCGCAGTGACCGGGAGTCCGGACGTCAGCCGCAAAACTCCTGGTAGCCGTTTTGCGCCCTTCCGTAATCATAGCTGGTACTGGTGGCATATCCGGTAACCACAGCGACGGCACCGAGGCGAGGAGACGAGCGTGCCAACGGGTCTGATCATGGGAATCGACGGATCGCCGACAGCGGCGTTGCGCCCCCACACACCACACGGCTCCTGCCGATGACGGGGGAAGAGCGCGAGTTCATCGCGTGGATCACGCGGATCAACAGCCGCATTGGACGGTATTGCGTACGGCTGATGGACGAAGTCGATACGTACTGCGGCCTTCGCGACAGCCGCAGTACGGGCCGGCTTTCTCTCCGACTACGCCTTGGCGCAAGCCATGGACGTCAACCGATCGACGCTCGCGCGAGTCGTTCGCGGCGACCTCCGGCCAGGCCCTGCGTTCATCGGGGGCGCGCTCACCGCGCTCGCTCCGCTGCGCTTCGAGGACTTGTTCACCGTCGAAGCGCAGAAGAGCCGGCCGCCCACCGCCCCCGCAACTCCCCCGGAAGCCCAAGAAGGTTTCCGGAGACCTTCCAGCCAGTCCTGAAAGGCAGCTCCGTGCAAGAACCCGGTGACACCCCGATGAACACGGCCGCCTCCGAAGCCTTCCAGGATGAGCCAGCCGTGCAGAACGCCGATGCCCCGTCGGATATCGGCTTCGATCAACCCACGATGTTCTCGATCGTGTTGGGAGGCGAACCGGACGAAGCCGAGGTCGCAGGTTGGGGACTGGCGTTCCACGACCATGTCCAGGTCTGCCTCGAAGACGGCGGACGGCTGACGAGTTCCTCTGCCGAAGCCGCCGCCGCCTTCGTCAGCTTGTCCGAAGGTGAATACGCTTCGACGCACGTCGCGTGGTACGTCAGTCGTCTGCACAGCGCACGCTGACATCGAGGTCACCATGCCCTCGGTGTCGCTCATCGACCTCCACCGAGACCGCAGGGCGTACGAATAGGTGGACGTCACGTCGGTCGGACTCGGACGTTTTCGAGCCACCACAAAATCCAGCCGCACCACGCCGACTTGCCTCGCCGAACCACCCGACGTCGAGATGTCACGAGGTCATGGACGTAGCCACAGTTAAGCGCTGGTCTCACGTGGATGTTTTGGCGAGTTGTGTGAAGCAGATCAGTGTTGCAGCGAGGGTGGCGAAGGCGCAGTGGTTGTCGGCGTGACGTTCGTGGCGGATGACCAGGCAGCGGTGGCCGAACAGCCAGGCGATCGTGCGTTCCACGACCCATCGGTGTCGGCCGAGTCGTTCGGAGGAGTCGACGCCCTTGCGGGCGATGCGCGGGATCGTGCCGCGCCCGCGTAACCAGCGGCGGAGGTGGTCGATGTCGTAGGCGTTGTCCGCTTGCAGTTTCGCGGGCTTCGACCGGCGCGGTCCGCGTCGGGACCGGACGCGCGGAAGGGCGCGGAGCATCGGCTTGAGTGCCTGGCTGTCGTGCAGGTTGCCCGGTACCGCCCGACCACCACCGGGCACGACTGGGCCTCTCGCCGGCGTACCCCGCTTTCAGCCGATGTGCCCGGCGATGCCGGAGGGCCATGCTGGCAGGAGCCCAGCTCGGCCACCTTCCGCGAAGGGGTTCATCGTGCGAAGACTTCTCCGCGCCCTGCTCGCCGTCACCGGCGTCGTGTCCCTCCTCGTCCTGCCCTCCATCGCCCCGGCACAGGCCGCGCCCCGTCTCGGAGTCCTCGGCACCGGCCTGGAGTGCACCGTGTTCCCGAGCGCGACCATCCCGCCGGTCTACGGCAACTACTGCTACTCGTCGACACCGGCAGCCAGCTCCGTCGTCGCCTTCGAGGTGCAGGCACCCACCCCCGGTCACACCTACGAGTGGTCGCTCTCCGGTGACCTGCTGCCGTCGAGTTGCACGGCCACGACGTCGAAGTGCTTCGTGCCGGTGAACACCGCACAGGTCGAACGCCACCTCTACGCGACGGTGAGGATCATCGCGGGCACCCAGACGATCGCCGTGTACTCGGCTCACGGCTGGGCCGTGCACGCCTGACCCGCCGCCTGCGCATCCCCGACCGCGCGGCGTGGTCGTCGCCGCACCGGCCCGGGGATCGACGGCCACGTCGTCCGGGGGCGCGCGGCCCGGGGTCCTGCCACGAAAACCTTGCCGTCAACGGTGAATTTATCGGGACAACCGTTGCTTTGGGACAGACGTCCGGTAGGCAACCCCAAAGTGTGCAGGTCTACCGCCGTCTGCGGTACCTACCGTAAGCCCTATTTCGCGAGCCCTCGGAATGCGACGCTTCGCTGGTTCGGCCGGGGCCACCGCACACCGCCCATACCTGCTGGGCGGGGACGGCCGGGCGTTTCCCTGCCTCACGAGGAGCATTCGGATGAAGCACAGAACCCTGGGTGCGGCGGTCGCTCTCGCGGCCCTCGCCTGGGTGACGACGTCCGCGGGGCCCGCGCTGGCGACCGAAGCCCAGCAGCCCGGCGGAACGGCGACGGCCACCGCGCTCGCACCACCGAACATCGACGTGGCGGCGGTGCAGGGTCACCTGACCCAGTTCCAGTCCATCGCCTCCAGCAGCGGGGGCAACCGGCGCGCGGGCAGCAGCGGGTACACCCAGTCGGTGGCCTACGTGAAGGCCAAGCTCCAGGCCGCGGGCTACACCGTGGCCGAGCAGCGGTGCACGGGCTGCACCTACGTGTCGAACAACCTGATCGCGGACTGGCCCGGCGGCGACGCCAACCAGACGATCATGTTCGGCGCGCACCTCGACGGCGTGTCGGCGGGTCCGGGCATCAACGACAACGCCTCGGGTTCCGCCGCGCTGCTGGAGAACGCCCTCCAGCTCGCCGCGCGCAACCCCACGATGACCAAGCACGTGCGGTTCGCGTGGTGGACCGACGAAGAACAGGGCCTCAACGGGTCCCGGTTCTACGTCGGCCAGTTGACCGCCGCGCAGAAGTCGGCGATCAAGGCCTACTACAACTTCGACATGGTGGGCTCGCGCAACGCGGGCTACTTCATCAACAACATCAACACCGCCGCCGCGGCACCGCTGCGGGAGTACTGGACGTCGCTGAACCTCTCCCCCGAGGAGAACGTCGAAGGCGCGGGCCGGTCGGACGACGCGTCCTTCCAGCGCGCGGGCATCGCGTCCTCGGGCTACGCCACGGGCGCGTCGGCTCGCAAGACCAACGCGCAGGCGCAGAAGTGGGGCGGCACGGCCGGCGGGGCCTACGACTCGTGCTACCACAGCTCGTGCGACACGACGAGCAACATCAACCCGACCGCGCTGGACCGCGCGTCGGACGGCATCGCCCACACGATCTGGAAGCAGGCCGTGAGCGACGCGCCGGCGAGCGACTTCTCGCTGGCGGTGAACCCGTCCTCGGGTTCGATCCAGGTCGGCAACACCGGGACGTTCACGGTCAACACCCAGACCACGTCCGGTGCGGCGCAGAACGTGTCGCTGACCGCGACCGGCCAGCCCAGCGGCGTGTCGGTGGCGTTCACCCCGTCGACCGTGCAGTCCGGTTCGTCGTCCACGGCCACGGTGTCGGTCGGCTCGTCGGTGGGCGCAGGCACGTACGCGATCACCGTGCGGGGCGCGGGCACGGTCACCAAGACGGCGACGTACACGCTCACCGTGACCGGTAACGGCGGCGGTGACGAGTTCTCGCTGTCGTTGAGCTCGTCCTCGGGCTCGGTGGAGGTCGGCAACTCCGGCACGTTCTCGGTGAACACCGCGACCACGTCGGGCTCGCCGCAGAACGTGGCGCTCTCGTCGAGCGGTGCGCCCAGCGGTGTCAGCGTGGCGTTCAACCCCTCGACCGTGCAGTCGGGCTCGTCGTCCACGGCGACCGTGACGGTCGCGGCGACGGCGACCGCCGGCACGTACACGATCACGGTGACCGGCTCGGGCAGCTCGTCCCGCTCGGCCACCTACACCCTGACCGTCACCGGCGGTGGCGGTCCGGGCGGGTGCGACGGCACGACGGCGTGGAGCGCTTCGGCGTCCTACGTGCCGAACGACCTGGTGTCGCACAACAGCCGCAAGTGGAAGTCGGTGTGGTACTCGTCCGGCTCGGAGCCGGGCCACCCGAACTCCTGGGCGGTGTGGCAGGACCAGGGCGCTTGCTGATCCCGCGTTCCTGACCGACGGCGGCTGCCGGCCCACCCGGGCCGGCGGCCGCCGTCGCACTCCGCGCCGGACCTCCGCGCAGGCCTTCCGCCTCTCCGCACCGGAGCGGGGCGGCGGTCAACCGTCCTGGCCCCTGGTCCACGAGTCCAGCGCGATGAGGGTCTTGGTGCCGGTCACCTGGTGGTGGCGGCGGATCTCGTCGATGGTGCGCTGGAGGTGGGCCATGTCCCGCACCCGCAGCCACACCAGCGCGTCGGGGTCGCCCGCGATGGTGAACACGGCCTGCGCCTCGGGCATCCGGGTCGTCGTGTCGAGGATGTCGGAGACCTTGGTGGTGCCGACGAACCTCAGCTCGGTGAACGCCTCGATCCCCCACCCGAGCTTGGCGTGGTCGATCTGCACGGTGAACCCGGTGATGACGCCGATCTGCGTCAGCCGGTCGATGCGCCTCTTGACCGCCGCCGTGGACAGGGTGACCCGGCCCGCGATGTCGGACAGGGTCCGGCGCGCGTCCTCGCGGAGCAGCGCGAGGATCTCGTGGTCGGTGGCGTCGAGTTCTTCCGGCACATCCGCCAGGATAGTCCCCCACGCAAAAGATTCGCGAAAAACCTGCGGGTGAGCACCGATCTTTGCGTCGGACGGGGGAAAACCGGACCGGATGTTGCGCTGCGCTCCGCCACCGTGTGGTGTGACCCACACCGCATCGGTGTCGAGTGAAGGAGCACGGCGTGGAGGCGTTCACGTTGGAGGACCGCTACCTCCGGGAGGACGGGATCGTCCACCTCAGCGGGGTGCAGGCCCTGGTGCGGGTGCTGTTCGACCGGGTGCGCCACGACCGGGGGCGCGGCGAGGACACCGCCGTGTTCGTCTCCGGCTACGAGGGCTCGCCGCTGGCCGGCTACGACCTGGAGCTGGCCCGCCGGGCCGCGCTGCTGGACGAGCACGCCGTGGTGCACCGGCCCGGCCTGAACGAGGAGCTCGCCGCCACCTCGGTCATGGGCAGCCAGCTCACCGGCGCGCTGCCCGGCCGCCGCTACCGGGGCGTCACGGGCGTCTGGTACGGCAAGGCACCCGGCCTGGACCGGGCCACCGACGCGCTGCGGCACGCCAACCTGGCCGGCACCGACCCGCACGGGGGCGCGGTGGCGCTGGTGGGCGACGACCCGAACGCGAAGTCGTCCACGGTGCCGTGCGCGTCCGACCTGGCGCTGGCCGACCTGGCGATCCCGGTGTTCTTCCCGGCCGACTCGCAGGACGTGCTGGACCACGGCCGGCACGCGGTGGAGCTGTCCCGCGCGGCGGGCGTGTGGTCGTCGCTGAAGATCGTCGCGAACGTCGCCGACGCGTCCAGCACCGCCCTGGTCGCCCCGGGGTGGGCCGCGCCGGAGATGCCCGGCCACGCCTACCGCCACCGGCCCACCTCCCGCCTGCTGGGCGCGGAGCTGGCGGGGCTGGAGCGCAGCCTGTACGCGGTGCGGCTGCCGCTGGCCCTGGAGTACGTGCGGGTGTCGGGGGTGAACCGGATCGTCCGGGGCCGCGCGGGCGACCGGATCGGGATCGTCACGGCCGGCAAGTCGTACCTGGACGTGCGGCAGGCGCTGGACCGGCTCGGCCTGACCGGGGACACCCTGTCCCGGCACGGGATCAGGCTGCTCAAGCTCGGCGTGATCCACCCCGTCGAGCCGACGATCGTGCGCGAGTTCGCGGACGGCCTGGACACCGTGGTCGTCGTGGAGGAGAAGCGGTCGTTCGTCGAGGCCGCGATCAAGGACGTCCTGTACGGCCGCGCGAACGCGCCCGCCGTGCACGGCAAGACCGGGCCGGACGGCCGGGCGCTGTTCGGCGAGGTCGGCGAGCTCGACCCGGACGGCATCGCCGCCGGCCTGGCGCGGCTGCTCGCGCCGCTGGGCATCGGATCGGTGGACGCGTGGCGGCAGCGCGGCCGGCGGGAGCGGATCGCGGTGCCGCTGCTGGCCCGCACGCCGTACTTCTGCTCGGGCTGCCCGCACAACTCGTCCACGAAGGTGCCGGAGGGCACGATCGTGGGCGGCGGCATCGGGTGCCACACGATGAGCCTGTTCATGGACCCCGAGCAGGTCGGCTCGCTGGTCGGGGTGACCCAGATGGGCGGCGAGGGCACGCAGTGGATCGGCATGGCCCCGTTCGTGGAGACGCCGCACTTCACCCAGAACATCGGCGACGGCACGTTCACCCACTCCGGCAGCCTGGCGGTGCGCGCGGCGGTCGCGGCCGGTGTGAACGTCACCTACAAGCTGCTCCACAACTCGGCCGTGGCGATGACCGGCGGTCAGGAGGCGGTCGGCGGGCTGCCCGTGGAGAAGATCGCCGCGCTGCTGCTGCTCGAAGGCGTGCGGAGGGTCGTGGTGACCAGTGACGCGCCGCGCGCGCTGCGCCGCCGGTCGTTCCCGGCGGGCGTCGAGGTCCGGGACCGCTCGGAACTGCTGCGCACGCAGGAGGAACTGGCCGGGATCGCGGGCGTGACCGTGCTCATCCACGACCAGGAGTGCGCTGCGGAGAAGCGGCGCAAGCGGCGGCGCGGCAAGCAGGAAGCGCCCGCGACCCGCGTGGTGGTCAACGAGCGGGTGTGCGAGGGCTGCGGCGACTGCGGCACCAAGTCCAACTGCCTGTCCGTGCAGCCGGTCCCGACCGAGTTCGGCCGCAAGACCGCGATCCACCAGTCGTCGTGCAACGTCGACTACTCGTGCCTGGACGGCGACTGCCCGTCGTTCCTGACCGTCGTGCCCGGTGGGGGCGAGCCGCGTCGTCGGGAGGCCGTGGAGCTGGCCGCCGACGCCGTGCCCGAGCCGGTGTGGGCCGGTCCGGACTTCGCGGTGCGGATCACCGGCATCGGCGGCACGGGTGTGGTGACCGTGGGCCAGATCCTCGCCACGGCGGCGGTGCTGGACGGGCGGCACGTGCGCACCCTCGACCAGACCGGGTTGGCGCAGAAGGGCGGCGCGGTGGTGTCGGACCTGAAGGTCACGGCCGTGCCGACCGACCGCGCGGCCAAGCTGGCGGCCGGCGAGTGCGACCTGTACCTGGCGTGCGACGCGCTGGTGGGCGCGGACCCGGCCAACCTGGCGTCCACGGACCCCGCGCGCACGGTGGCCGTGGTGTCCACGACCGAGGTGCCGACCGGGAAGATGGTCGTGGACACGTCGGTGGCGTTCCCCGAGCCCGGCCGCATCCGGTCGGTGCTGGAGTCGGCGACGGCGCGGACCGTGGCACTGGACGCGCGGGCCGTGGCCGAGGAACTGTTCGGAGACGGGCAATTCGCGAACATCCTGCAACTGGGCGCGGCCTACCAGACCGGCGCGCTGCCGCTGCCGGCGTCGGTGATCGAACGGGCCATCGAGCTCAACGGCGTGGCGGTGGCGGCGAACCTCCAGGCGTTCCGGCACGGTCGGCAGTTGGTGGCCGAGCCCGCAGCCGAGCGGAGCGCACCGGTGGAGTCCACCCGGCCCCTCTCCCCCGCCGCTGCGGCGGTCCGGGCGCTGGTGCGGGCCGAGCCGGGGTCGGAACTGGCACGGGTGCTGGACATCCGGGTGCCGGAGCTGGTGGCGTACCAGGACGAGCGCTACGCGCGGGCGTACGTCGACTTCGTGGAGCGCGTGCGGGTGCTGGAGGACGGGCCGACCGACGTGACGGTGGAGGTGGCCCGGAACCTGTTCAAGTTGATGGCGTACAAGGACGAGTACGAGGTGGCGCGGCTGTCGCTGGACCCCGCGCTCGACGCGAAGATCAAGGCCGAGTTCGGCGAGGGCGCACGGGCGGCGTACCGCCTGCACCCGCCGGTGCTGCGCGCGCTGGGGATGAAGAAGAAGATCGCACTGGGCCCGTGGTTCCGCCCGGTGTTCCGGGTGCTGGCGGCGGGCCGGCGGTTGCGCGGGACGCGACTGGACCTGTTCGGCTACGCGCACGTGCGGCGGGTGGAGCGGGAACTGGTGGCCGAGTACCAGGCCGCCGTGGTGCGCGCGTTCCGGGAGTCCGATGTGGACCGTGCGGCGGTCGCGGAACTGGCCGCGCTGCCGGACATGGTGCGCGGGTACGAAGAGGTGAAGCTGGCCAACGTTCGGCAGTACCGGGAGCGGCAACAGAAAATCCTGGCCCGACTGGCCGACGTCGTTCCCTCTGCTTGACAGAGCGAGGCGGCGGAGCCTTCACCACGTATGTGCGGTGAAGGCTCCGCCGGCACTACGACTGCTGAAGGATGATGGCGAACTCCGCGTCGAACACCTTCACAGCCTCTCGATCTCCGTCGAAGTACGCCTCCCGGAAACCCGGCTCTTGCCCTGGGCCCGGACTCATCTTGAGGTGGCCGCGCTCGTCGATCGAACACGTCCAGTTGGACGGCGATCGCGACGTACTCCTGCCCCATTTCCACCCAGGGGCTGTTCAACCCGGGTTCGCCGGTGGCCGGGTAGATGATCGACTCGCAGCGAACCCGCATAAAGCTCCCCTGATTTTCGGGGTATCGACTCCCGGGAAGTGTGGGCTTGTAGTCCATGTCGTAGCCGAACTTCCCGGTGACACTATTGTCGTAAAAGTGCACCATCCTCTTCTCGCCGGTCTGCGGGCGGATGTGGGAGTGCACGGCTCCCGGTCGATCAGGGGAACACGCGGCTTACCTGCGACAAGATCGGAGACATCGCCGAACGACTTCGCTTCCGGCAAGAAACCCAAGAGCACCAGGCGCTGGAGCGCTTCATCATCATGGAAGGAGAGCATCCAGGGACCTCGGAGTGATCAGTCGTCACCATCACCAGTCTCAGTCACCCCGTGGGTCCGCAGTCGGCAGACCTCCGCAATCGGCCTCAAGGCTTCAGGCCGCCAACACTTCCGACCGGATTTCCACTGCCGGGAAAATCGTCACGTTCAGGCGGACGACGTGACAGGGGCCGGACAGCCGCACCGACAGACCCACCTCGGGACCCTTCGAGATCAACGACATCCCGTCCAGACCCTCGCAGAAGAAGTCCACCGCGCCCAAGGGGCCGCCGTTGACCCGCACCCGCACGGAACGCTCGACCAAGTCGTAGCTGAAGCGCAACTCGGTATCGCCCGAAGCCACTTCGACCATGTACGTAGCCGTACCCCCGTCGAGCAGCACCGGCGACACGCCGAGAGCTTCGACGAACTCCTGGTCGGTCGGCACGGCAATATCGGTCGTCAATGTCTGTCACCCTTCGGAATGATCGTGGTGAGTACGGAGTGTACCGTCTCCCATAACCTCCCAGGTGGACTCCATCACCAAGAAGCCGTAGGGGCCACTGAGCAGCGACTCCCGCACTTCATAGGTCCCGTGCTCATTGCTGAACACCTTCTTCCGATTCTGCGGACCCTTCACGGCATCATGCAGGTTGTCGATGATCAGTTGGCGACCTTCCGGTACGTCGGTGATACCGATCCGATTGAAGTCGAGTTCGTTCTGGATGCTCCTCGGCGTGTTGTGCGGGTGGTCCTTGGCCCTCCGAAGAGGTAGTCCCACTTCTTCTCGTCGATCTCGATCCCCGGAACCGGCGTCGCGCACTTCTCCAGCAGGTCCGCTTCCCACGACGTGTCCGAGTTCGACTCCTCGGTCGGCCACGTCGGCGACCGCAGGGAGTTGTTCACGTTTTGGACGACCGAACCGTTCTGCTCCAGCAAGTCTGTGTAGACCGACGAGTACGACCGGTTCACGTCGTCCACCGGGTGGGCGTAGTCGCCCGCCAGGTGCGACCGGGACTGCGGCGACGAGGACACCGGCGGGGTGCGGCCGTTGCCGAACAGCGGTTGGGTCAGCGCTTCGGGGACCGGCAGCGGGTTGCTGCGGCCGAACTCGCGGGCCGCTTCCCTGGCCGCGTCGGCCGGGTCGGCGCGGTACTGGTCGTTGGAACCGGAATTCGTGCCGGGCGGGGTGCGGACACCGGGCTGGTTGTCCCCGTCACCCTTGCCATTGCCGGGTGGCGGGTTCAACGGCAGTGGCGAGGCGCACAACGCCGGCAGCAACAGGCACAGCCAGTTGCTCGGGAAGTGGCCCGTCGGGTCCGTGTAGTTCGTCGAAGCGCCCAGTCCGTAGGTGTACCGGTTGGCCGGCCCGGACGGGGTGCCCGGCAACGGGTAGTCGTCACGCGAGGCGAACCCGCCCATGGCCGGGCTGCACCAGCGGGCGGTCATGTTGACCTGGCCGGTGTCCGGGTCGGTCCAGTCGCCCTGGTAGCCCAGGGAGTGCTTGGTCCCGCTGGTGGCGGTCACCGTGCCGGCCGGGTCGAGGGTGGCGACGAGGTCGCCGCGCCCGTCGCTCACCGCCGAGCGCTCGACGGTCCGGGCGCTGGTGCAGGCCGCCGTGGTGCGCGCGTTCCGGGAGTCCGATGTGGACCGTGCGGCGGTCGCCGAACTGGCGGCGTTGCCGGACATGGTGCGCGGGTACGAAGAGGTGAAGCTGGCGAACGTCCGCCAGTACCGGGAGCGGCAACAGAAAATCCTGGCCCGCTTGGCCGATGTCCCGGTGCCGTCGGCGTGACCACTGTTCCCGGGGGATCGGTGCCGGCACCGATCCCCCGGGAATTTCGGCTTGAAGCTGTTCCGAGTCGCCGGGTCCCACTGACTGATCCGTCACCGGTGGACGCCGCAAGCGGCACGGCTACCGGTCGGTGATCTCGTCCGGCCCGTTCGCGGCGAACTCCTCGTCATCCTCCCTGCCCTCCGCTTTCAGGTCCCACCGGTCGGCCGGGCGGCGGTGAGGGCATCCGGGCGTCCGGTGTGGACCGTGCGGCGGTCGCGGAGCCGGCCGCGCTGCCGGACATGGTGCGCGGGTACGAAGAGGCGAAGCTCACGAATGTCCGCCGGTACCGGGATGGACAGCAGGTCGGCCCGGCGGGTCGGCCGGCGGTGTGCTCGCGCCACCGGGCCGGGTCGGGTCGGCGGTGCGCTAGGGTGGGCGGCCGGCGGGTGTTCAGCACAGCAGCACCCCGACCCAGAGCCCCCGCCGCCGACCCCTGGTCGTCGTTGCGGGGGTACCGCCTGTCGAGGGGTGCACAGCAGATGACACGTCACGCGAACGCCTCCGTCCCGGGACTGGCCGCCGAGCTGGTCGAGATGGCCCGGCTGACCGAGGACGAGGAGCACCAGGCGGTCGCCCGCCGGTTCGCCGACCACCTGGTCCGCAGCGTCCCCGGCTGTGACCTGGCCTTCCTCGCGGTCACCGGCGACGACGGCTTCGAGATCACCATGACCACCGGCCACGCCCCGCTCGGTCCCGTGCCGGACGACGGCGTGGCGGGCGGGGGCGACCCGATCCGCGAGGTGCTCCGCTACCGCGAACCCCGCCGGCTGGGCGACACCGCCGGGGACGGCCGGTGGCCGCTGTTCGCCTCGCGGCTGGCCGTGCACGGCTTCCGGAGCTGCCTGGTGCTCCCCCTGCCCACCGAGCGCTCCCCCACCGCCGCGCTGACGCTGCTCTCCCGCGAGCCCCACCGGTTCAACGACCACTCCTACGACCTCATCCTGCTGATCGCCCTGCACGCCGGCGTCGCGCTGGACAACGCCGACCTGCTCGACCACAGCAGGCAGCTCGTGCGGCACCTGACCACCGCGCTCGGCACCCGCCACACCATCGGTCTGGCCCAGGGCCTGCTCATGCGCCACTTCGCCACCGACGCCGAGAGCGGTTTCTCGCTGTTGCGCCGGGCCTCGCAGGACGCCAACCGCAAGCTCCGCGACGCCGCGTCCGACCTGGTGGACGCCCACGAGCGGGGCGGGTTCCACGAGGCGCTGACCCGGTACCGCCTCGTCGGCGGCGTGGCACCGGAATCCGACGGCGCGCGGAGCTGACCCGGGCCGGCCGGCACGTCAGCTCGTGGGGTCGACGAACTCGGGCTGGTCGAGCAGTCGCAGCCAGCTCCCGTCCGGCTGGCGGCGGACGACCTGCGCCCGCGCGCCCGAACCGTCCTTCGGCGGGGTCGAGGTGAGCGCGATGTCCTCGCTGACCAGCGTGGGCAACGGCGTTTCCAGTTCGAACCGGGGACCGTTGGCCAGCACCCGCGCCCACAGCTCGCGGATCGCCTCGCGGCCCACCGTCCGCCCGCCCGGCGGATAGGCCAGCACGGCGTTCTCCTCGTAGAGCGCCGCGACCCCGGCCGCGTCACCGGCGTTGGACCGCTCCACGAACAGGCGGGTGATGTCTTCCGGTCGCATGGCCTTCTCGTAGTCCGTCACGCGTTCCTCCTCGGCTGTGGTGTCCCCACCAGCCTCACCACCGACCGGCCAGAAGTCCAACAGATGGTTCCGATGGCAGCTAGAATCCACAGTCATGGAACTGCGGCAACTGGAGTACTTCGTCGCGGTCGCGGAGGAGCGCAACTTCACCCGCGCCGCCGAGCGCGTGCACATCAGCCAGTCCGGGGTGAGCGCCCAGATCCGCCAGTTGGAACGGGAACTGGGCGCGGACCTGTTCGACCGGTCCGCGCGGACCGCCACGCTCACCACGGCCGGGAAGGCGGCGCTGGAGCACGCCCGCGCCGCGCTCGCGGCGGCCGAGGCGGTCGGGCAGGCGGTGGGCGAGGTGACCGACCTGATCCGGGGGCACCTCACCGTCGGGATGGTCAACGGCTGCACCATCACGCCCCTGTTCGACGCGCTGGCGGCGTTCCACCGGGCGCACCCCGGCGTCGGGATCTCGGTGCGCGAGGCCGACTCCGACGAACTCGTCGAGTCGGTGCGCGCGAAGACCGCCGACCTCGCCCTGGTGGGGACCGCGAACGCCACCCCACCCGGTCTGGACGCCCTGACCATCATCAGCGAACGGCTGGTCGCGGCGGCACCGCCCGGCCACCCGGCGACGGAGGGCCGCCTCACCCTGCGGGACCTGGTCGCGCACCCGCTGGTGTGCATGCCGCCCGGAACCGGCCTGCGCGCGGTGTTCGACCAGGCGTGCGCGGCGCGGGACCTGCGCCCGACCATCGCGTTCCAGGCCGGTGCGGCGGACGCGATCGCCGACCTGGCGGCGCGGGGGCTGGGTGTCGGCCTGCTGAGCGAGTCGATGGCCGCCCACCACACCGACCGGCTCACCGCCGTGCCGATCGACGACGTGGCGATCCCCGCTCTGCTCGCCCTGGTCTGGCACCCGACCCGAGGCCCGGCCGTGCGCGAACTGGTCGCCCACTGCCGACGGGCGTTCGCCGAGTCCCCCTGACCATCCCGGTCCCGGTACGGCACGGCGGACGACGTGGGCGCGTAGGGTCAGGGGTATCCGGGTCCCGCTCGCCCCGGCATCACCCGCACCGGCCACCGCGCCGGTTCCTGCGCGAGAGCCTCGGCTGACCGTGGTCGGACCGGAGATCGGAGCACCGACATGACGTCGGGCCCACCCCCCACGCCCTTCCCCGCCGACCGGTCGCGGCCCCTGCCCCGGCTGCGCCTCAAGCCGCCCGCGCTGCCGGTGGGCCACGTGGACGGCGCGTGGTGGCCGCGATCGCGTGACCTCGTGGCCGAACTGCCGGCGCTGGCCGGAGCGCTCGCCGACCGGCTCGGCGTCGTGGAGCGGGTGGTCTTCGCCCGGACTTTCTGGGGCACCGCGCCGGAGCACGTCGAGTTCGACGGGAGGACCGTCACGCTGCTCGGGTTCGCCGCGCTGGACACCGACGTCGTGCAGGTCTCCAGCACCGATCACCGGCACGTCGACCTGCTGGTCGTGCCACCGGACGCGGACGGCCGGGCGGCCGATCGCGCGCTGGCCCTCGCCTCGGCGTCGGACCACACCCGCCTGCCCGCCCAGATCCTCGCCGCCGCCGGGATCGCCTCCGGGCCAACCTCCGGACCCGCCTCTGGGTCCGCTTCTGGGCCCGCTTCTGGGCCCGCGCCGGCCGTGGGCGAGCACCCGCCCGTCCACCGCACGCGGCACCGCACCCACTCCGGACGGGGTCGCGGCCTGCCGACCGGATAGCGGGCACCGGAAAGCCGAAGCTCCCGCACTCCGTTGTGCGGTCGCAGGGGGTGCGGACGGGGCGCGGTCTCAGCCGGTGAGCGGGATGGTGAACTTCGGGGCCGAGCCACCGGTGCTGGACACCGTCGTCGTGGCCTCGACGGGCGTGCCGGACGAGCCGTGGGTGATCCGGTGGACCACCAGGACCGGCGCGTCGACCGGGATGTCCAGGGTGTCCGCCTCGTGCCGGCTGGGCAGGCGGGCGTCGAGCTGCACGGTCGCCACGATCGGGTCCAGACCGGCGTTGCGCAGCAGCGGGGTCAGGTCCGGGTGCGGCGTGTCGTTGCGGTCGGAGATGTCGTGACCGGTGTGCCGCTCGATGGTGCTGGCCACGACCTTGGGCAGCCACTGCTGGTCGATGCTGGTCACCCTGGTACCCGTGTGGTGGTGCCGCACGCGGTGCACCACGAGGCTGCCGGTGGTCAGGCCGAACCGGCCGGCGATGTCCGGGCCGGCGGCGGTCCAGCCGCTGAGCACCACCTTCGGGTAGGTCGCGCCGTCCGGCAGCATCCTCGGCGGCTGGGGCTGCGACGGGACCGTCGTGCCGCAGACCAGCGTGCCCAGGCCCTGCTTGGACGTCGCGACGCCCTGCGCGACCAGCACGGCCACGGCCGCGCGCGCGGTGCCCCGGGCCACGCCGAACCTGTCCATCAGCTCGTGCAGGGTGGGCAGTGCACTGCCCACCGGGTATTCGCCCCGGTCGATGGCACCGATCAGGTGATCGGCGATGAGCCGGTACTTCACGTCTTCCACGTCGCCTCCCCCAAGCCGAATCTCACCGCAGGGACGTGAGCTGGGCGCACTTAGTAACGAACCGTTCGATACTCTGCTATGGTCTGGACCACTTGTCAAGGGCTTGGACCTGCTAGCGTGCGCGTCGAGAGCACGGAAGCGAGGCACGCGTGTCATCCGGATCGGCGGCTACCGGGCCCCACGTGCTGCGGCGGATCAACGCCGCGGCCGTCCTCAACGCGCTGCGCGACGCCGACGGCCACACCTCCACCGTGTCCGACCTGGTCGTGGCCACCGGGTTGTCCCGGCCGGCGGTCACCCGCGCCCTGACCGCGCTGTCCGACGCGGGCATCGCCGAGTTCTCCAGCCCCACCGAGCACCAGATCGGCCGCCCCGCCCAGCGCGCCCGCTTCCGCGCCGACCTGGGCCACGTCGCGGGCATCGACGTCGGGCCGCACAAGGTCCTGGTGATGATCGCCGACCTGGCCGGCACCGTGCTCGCCGAGCGCGAGGCCGCCAGCCCGACCGGACCCGACATGGTCCCCCTGCTGCGCAGCACGCTCACCGACATCGCCGTCGAAGCGGGCGTGACGCCGACAGACCTGTGGTCGGTCGCCGTGGGCACGCCCGGGATCGTGGACCACGAGCGCGGCGAGGTCGTGCTGGCCCCGAGCATCCCCGGCTGGTCCAGCCTGCCGGTGATCGCCGAGCTGCGCGAGTGGCTGGGCTGCCCGGTCGGCATCGAGAACGACGTCAACCTGGCCGTGGTCGCCGAGCGGTGGCGCGGCGAGGCGGGCGACAACCTGCTGTTCGTGCAGTGGGGCGAGCGCATCGGCACCGGGATGGTGATCGACGACAAGCCCTACCGGGGCGCGTCGTCCGCCGCCGGCGAGCTCGGGTTCATCGACCTGGTCACCGACCTGGACGACGAACCCAAGCCACCGACCGACGGGCTGGGCGCGTTCGAACGGCTGGTCGGCACGGGCGAGATCCTCCGGCTGGGCGTGCAGCGCTGCGACAGCCCGCTGCGCGACCGGCTCGCCGAGTGCGCCGACATCGCCCCGCTGTTCGAGGCGGCGGAGGCCGGCGACCCGGCGGCGGCCTCGGTGGTGGACACCATCGCGACCCGCTTCGCACGGGGCCTGGCCGTCCAACTCCTGATCATGGACCCGCAGCGGGTCGTGGTCGGCGGCGGGGTGTCCCGGGCGGGCGACGTGCTCTTCGACGCGGTCCGCAAGCGCCTCGGCCGGCTGCTGCTGGTGCCGGTGGACCTGCGGGTGTCGGCGCTGGGCGCGGGCAACGTCGCCCTGGGCGCGGTCCGCATGGCGCTGGACCACGTCGAGCACCGGCTCACCGCCCTGCTCTAGCCGAGCGCCACGCGGGCCGGGTGCCGGTCGGACAGGTCACCGACACCGGGCACGTCCACTGTGGACGGTCCGGTGACCGGAACGCGGCGCGGGCGACCACCGGCCCACTTGCCGACGTGCCCCCGACCGACGAGGGTGTGCGCATGGGCGCTGCTGAAGAACGCGACGGCGTGTCGCTGACCAACCTCGACCAGCCGTTGTTCGAGGGGGCCGACGCCACCAAACGCGACCTCGTCGACTACCTGGACGCCGTGCGCGACCGGATTCTGCCCACCCTGGCGGGGCGGCCCTTGTCCGTGGTGCGCGTGCTGCGCGGTCAGGACCCGTTCATGCAGAAGAACGTCCCCAAGTACACGCCGGACTTCGTGCGCACGGTGCCGGTGTGGGCGGACGCGTCCAAGCGGAAGGTCAACTACGCCCTGTGCGACGACCGCCGGACCCTCCTGTGGTTCGCCAACCAACGCGCGGTGGAGTACCACGTCCCGCTCAGCCTCGCGGACGACCGCGAACACCCCCAGTACGTGGTCCTCGACCTCGACCCGCCGGAGGGCGAGCCGTTCGACGCCGTGGTCGGTGCCGCACGACTGGTCCGGGCGGCGCTGGCCGACGCCGGCCTCACCGGCGCGGTGAAGACCAGCGGGGCCAAGGGGTTGCACGTGTTCGTGCCGGTCGCGGCGAGCGACGACGACGCGGCGGCGGCGACCCGCGCGCTGGCCGCCCGCGCCGAGCGGATCGACCCCGGCACCGCCACCACCGCCTACATCCGCGAGGAGCGCGAGGGCAAGGTGTTCCTCGATTCGACCCGCGCGTACGGGGCGACGGTGGTCGCCGCGTACAGCCCCCGGATCCGCCCCGGCACGCCGGTGTCGTTCCCGGTGTCGTGGGACGACCTGGACCGGGTCACCCCGCGCGACTTCACCCTGCGGACCGCCGTGGACCTGCTCGGCGGCGACGACCCGTGGGCGGCGCGCCTGCCCGCGCCGCAGCGGCTCCCCGAGGACCTGGTGGCCGAGGGTCGGGAGATCCCGGTCGCCCGCGTCGTGGCGATGCACGAGGGCAAGCGACGCGCGAAGGCCCGCCGGGAGGAGGGCGCGGAGTAGCACTCGGACCAACCACCACTGTATTTATTCCACACTGAAATAATAGAGAATATAAAGCTGTCGCTTTGCGGCCGAATGTGTCACGACGTTCGTCGCTACCGCCGAGTTGCCGCAGGCCGCAGGCTCGACACCGGCTATCCCTACACCCCTGCGGAGGCAGCCATGTCCTTCAAGAGGACGACGCCGCTGGCGAGCGCCCTGCTCCTCGCCACGGCTTTGCTGAGCCCACCAGCGGCCACAGCGGCACCGAGCGCGTCGGCCGCGCCGGACATCCCGTTGGCCAACGTCCAAGCGCACCTGAACAGCTTGCAGACGATCGCCAACAACAACGGCGGCAACCGGGCGCACGGCCGGCCCGGCTACCGCGCGTCGGTGGACTACGTCAAGGCCAAGCTCGACGCCGTGGGCTACACGACGTCGATCCAGCAGTTCACGCACGGCGGCGCGACCGGCTACAACCTGATCGCCGACTGGCCCGGCGGCGACGCGAACAACGTCCTGATGCTCGGCGGCCACCTGGACAGCGTCAACGCCGGCCCCGGCATCAACGACAACGGCACCGGGTCGGCGGGCATCCTGGAGGTCGCGCTGACCGTGGCGCGGGAGAACCTCAAGCCGCAGAAGCACCTGCGGTTCGGGTGGTGGGGCGCGGAGGAGCTGGGCCTGATCGGGTCCACCTACTACGTGAACCAGCTCCCCGCGGCGGAGAAGTCGAAGATCAAGGCGTACCTGAACTTCGACATGACCGGCTCGCCCAACCCCGGCTACTTCGTCTACAGCGCCAGCGGTCAGCCCTCCGGGTCCGTGCAGCTCCAGCAGACGCTGGAAGCCGGCTTCAGCGGCAAGGTGGCCACCGAGCTGACCTCCGTCGGCGGGCGCTCCGACCACGCGGCGTTCGCGCGGGCGGGCATCCCGATCGGCGGCCTGTTCACCGGCGCGGAGGTCACCAAGACCGCCGCCCAGGCGTCGAAGTGGGGCGGCCAGTCGGGCGTGGCGTTCGACCGCTGCTACCACCGGTCGTGCGACACCACGGGCAACATCGACAACACCGCGCTGGACCGGATGACCGACGTCATCGCCTACGCGCTGTGGACGTTGGCCGGCACGGGCACCCCGCCGGACGGGAAGAAGTTCACCAACGACGACGACCTGACCCTGCCCGACCAGGCCACCACCGAGAGCTCGATCACCGTGTCCGGCGTCTCCGGCAACGCGCCCTCGGCGCTGGTGCTCGGCGTGGACATCACCCACACCTACCGCGGCGACCTGGTGATCGACCTGGTCGCACCGGACGGCACGGCGTTCCGGGTGAAGAACTCCGGCAACGACAGCGGCGACAACCTCGTGACGACCTACACGGTCAACGCGTCGGGTGAAGCCGCTGACGGCGTGTGGAAGCTGCGCATCCGCGACGCGGGCCCGCAGGACGTCGGCAAGCTCAACAGTTGGTACCTCCAGTTCTGAGGTGAGACCGGCGGCGATCCGCCCGCCGCCGGTTCCCGACCGCACTCGGCCAACCGTCCCCCCGGCCGCTACCGCTCCGGCTCGGCGTCCGCGTCCGGCTCCGGCTCGGCGTCCACCGCCGCGACGGTGCCCGGGTTCGACTCGGCGACGGTGACCGGGTCGGCGGCGGGGCTCGGGTCGGGCGTGGTCTCGCGCAGGTCCTCGGCGATCACCTTCGCCTCGTCGATGAGCTGCCGGGTCCGCACCAGGTCGGCTTCGTCGGGTTCGGTCATGGCACACCTCCCGCACCGGGGTTGCCGGCCCGGGTCGGGCCAAACCGTCAGCGGTGCACGGCCTTGACCTCCTCGGTCCACCACCGGGGTTCCGGGCGGACCCAGCGGCCCAGGAACAGCACCAGCAGGGACCCGACCAGGCCCAGCAGGGTCGCGGGCCACGCCCAGGCCCGCCGCGCGCCCAGGGCCGACTCGCAGGCGGCCACGTTCTCCGCCACCTCGGCGGTGCGCCTGTCGTGCGGGTCGTAGGTCACCGAGCCGGGCAGACCGGTGGCGGGGCTGCCGCACGCGACTTCAGCGCCCCGCGCGCCGGTCACCTCGACGGTGGTCAACAGACACGTCCCACCGATGAAGAGCGTCGAGGCGAACAGCAGGACCAGTGCGGTGTGCAGGTATGGGTTCACGGAGAACTTCGCCCTGTCCGTCACCCCTCCATCCTCCTCGTTCCGAGGGCTGGTTGTCGTCTGGAAACTTCCGGTTTCCGGGGTCAGGCCGGGACCTCGGCCAGGGTGGCGCGGCGGGCGCGCTGGGCGACGGGATCGGGGATGGGGACGGCGTCGACCAGGCGTCGGGTATAGGCGGCGGCGGGGGTCCGGAGGACTTCGTGGTGGGGCCCCTGCTCCACCACGTGCCCCCGGTGCAGCACCGCCACGCGGTGGGCCAGGGAGTCGACCACGGCCAGGTCGTGGCTGATGAACAGGCACGCGAAACCGTGCTCCCGTTGCAGCTCGGTCAACAGCGCCAGGATCGACGCCTGGACGGACACGTCGAGGGCGCTGGTCGGCTCGTCGGCGATCAGCAGGTCCGGGGACAACGCCAGCGCCCGCGCGATGCCCACCCGCTGGCGCTGGCCCCCGGACAGCTCCCGGGGCCGGCGGTCGGCGTGGTCGGCGGGCAGCCGGACCGCGTCCAGCAGTTCCGCGACCCGCCGCCGGTGGTCGCCCGGCCGGCGGTGCACGCGCAGGGGTTCGGCGATGCAGTCGGCGACGGTCATCCTGGGGTTCAGCGAGCTGCCCGGGTCCTGGAAGACGAAGCCCAGCCGCGCGCGGGCCGCGCCGGGGTCGGTGCCGAGCACCGCCGCCGTGCCCGCCGTCGGCCGCAGGACGCCCGCCGCCACCCTGCCCAGGGTGGACTTGCCGGAACCCGATTCGCCGACCAGGCCGACCACCTCGCCGCGCGCCACGTGCAGGTCCACAGTGGACAGTGCGGTGAAGTCGCCGTACCGGACGGTCACCCCGGTCAGCCGCAGCGCGTCGGTGGACGTGTGGGGCGGCGCGGGGTCGCGGTGGCCCAGCCTGGGCACGGCGGCCAGCAGTTCCCGGGTGTACGCGCGGGTGGGGCCCGCGAACAGCTCGTCGACCGGGGCCTGCTCGACCAGTTCGCCGTGGCGCAGGACGGCCACCCGGTCGG
This sequence comes from Actinosynnema sp. NPDC023587, assembly GCF_040640215.1. Classification (NCBI taxonomy): domain Bacteria; kingdom Bacillati; phylum Actinomycetota; class Actinomycetes; order Pseudonocardiales; family Pseudonocardiaceae; genus Actinosynnema; species Actinosynnema sp. NPDC023587. Next base: position 42,572 of record NZ_JBFABG010000006.1, read on the forward strand.
CCAGGTCGGCGACGACGCCCATGTTGTGGGTGATCAGCAGGATCGCGGTGCCCAGGCGGTCGCGCAGGTCGCGCAGCAGGTCCAGGATCTCGGCCTGCACGGTCACGTCCAGGGCGGTGGTCGGCTCGTCGGCGATGATCAGGTCCGGCTCGTTGGCCAGCGCCAGCGCGATGACGACCCGCTGCTTCTGGCCGCCGGAGAGCTGGTGCGGGTAGTGCCGCACCCTGGTCGCCGGGTCGGGGATGCCCACCAGGCCGAGGAGCTCGACCGCCGCGCGGTGGGCGGCGGACCGGGAGAGCGCGCGGTGGGCGCGCAGCACGGCGGCGAGCTGCCACCCGACGGTCCGCACGGGGTTGAGCGCGGTGGCCGGTTCCTGGAACACCATGGCCACCGAGCGCCCCCGCACCTCCCGCAACGCCGCCTCGCCCGCACCGACCAGTTCCCGGCCGGCCAGCCGCACGCTGCCGCGCACCTCGGCGTTCGCCGGGAGCAGGCCCAGGACCGCGCGGGCGGTCACGGACTTGCCGGAGCCGGATTCCCCCACCAGGGCCAGGATCTCGCCCGGCGCGATGGTCAGGTCCACCTCGCGCACGGCCCGGACGTCGCCGAAGGAGACCTCCAGACCCGAGATGGCCAGCAGGTCAGTCGTAGACACGTTCGGCCTCCGCCCACAGTCGTGCCACCAGCTTCGGGTCGTACGCGGCCCGCTCCCCCGGCTCGTAGCGCACCCGCCGCAAGGTCCCGGTGAACGGGAAGGTGCGCTCCCGCAGGTGCGACGCCCAGTCGACCGGGCCGCCCCGGTCCTCCCCGACGCTGATGCCGGTGAACGGGGCCAGGCCGATCAGTTGCGGCACCGGTCCCAGGACGGCTTCGCCGGAACCGGTGTCCAGTGCGAACTCCCAGCGGAAGTCCGGCAGCGCCTCGGCGCGCAGCACCACCCGTGCCGCGCCTTCGGGGAGCGGGATCGGCGTGGTGCGGTGGATGTCGCCGTAGGCGTTGTAGGTCAGGTGGGCGTGGCCGTCGTCGACGTGCACGACGTAACCGCCGCCCTGGTCGCCGTGCGCGAACAGCACGCCGCGATCGCCCGGGGTGGTTTCGATGTCGGCGAAGGCGGTGAACGAGCGGAACTGGACCAGTTGTGCCGAGCGGTAGCGCTCCAGCAGCGGGGTGCCCGGGTAGAGGTCGACCGGGCGTTCCAGGCGTTCGTCGGCGGGCCGGCGCAGGGAGGCCGCCGGGCTGTGGTCGGTCAGCGGGAAGACCGCGTTGTGCCACGCGGCGGCTTCCCAGGCGGCGGCGAGTTCGGCGAGCTTGGCGGGGTGCTCGGCGGCGACGTCCGTCGTCTCGGTCGGGTCCTCGGCGACGTGGTAGAGCTCCCACTCGCTGTCGTCGTACGGGGTTCCGGGGCGGTGCCGGGTGACGATCTTCCAGCCGTCCGCGTAGTAGCCGCGATTGCCGCCGGTCTCGGTGTACTGGGTGGTGTGCGGGCTCGTCGCGTCCGCCGACCGCAGGACCGGCGCGGCGCTGACGCCGTCCTGCTCCACGGCGGGCACGCCCTGCCGGTGGGTCGGGCGCGGCACGCCCGCCAGGTCGAGCAGGGTCGGTGCGACGTCGGTGACGTAGACGTACTGGTGGCGCAGCCCCGGTTCCAGGCCGGCGGGCCAGTGCACGATGAACGGGGTGCGCACGCCGCCCGCGTAGGTGTCGGACTTGTACAGCCGGAACGGGGTGTTGGACGCCTGGGCCCACCCCCTCGGGTAGTGGACGGTGGTCTGCGGACCGCCGAGCAGGTCCAGTTCCCGGGCCACGTCCCGTTCCCAGTCGCCGGGCACGCCCGGCACGTGCACGAACTGGCTGAAGTAGCTGCGGGTCCCCTCCGCGCCGCCCTCGGCGGTGGCACCGTTGTCGGAGGTGAACACGATGACGGTGTCGTCGAGCTCCCCGTGCCGCCGCAGGGCCTCCACGATCCGCCCGACGCTCTCGTCCACATTGGACAAGGAGGCCGCGTAGACCTCCATGTACCGCGCGAACAGCTCGCGCCGCTCCGGCGGGAGCTCGTCCCAGGGCGAGACGTCGGCGTCGCGCGGCGGCAGGACCGTGCCGGGAGGGAACAGCCCTTCGGCGAGCTGCTTGGCGAACCGGCGGGACCGGATGACGTCCCAGCCCTCGTCGTAGCGGCCCCGGTAGCGGTCCAGGTCCGCCGGCTTCGCGCCGAGCGGGCCGTGCATCGCGTGGTGGGCGAAGTACAGGAAGAACGGCTTGTCGGGGTCGTTGGCGCGCAAGGTGTCGATCATCCGCACGGCCCGGTCGGTGAGGTCGTCGGTGAGGAAGTACCCGTCGGGGTAGTCGCCGTCGTAGGGGCTGTTGTCCCACACCAGCCGGTGCGGGTGGTGCAGGTTGGTCAGACCTTCCAGGCTGCCGAAGTAGCGGTCGAACCCGCGCTGCAACGGCCACGACGACCGGTCGGCGGCGTCGTGGCTGGCCGCGTCCCGGGTCAGGTGCCACTTGCCGACCGCGAAGGTGGCGTACCCGGCGTCCCGCAACGACTCCGCCAGCGACGGCGCGTCGTCGGGGAGCTGGAAGGAGTACGCCGGGTAGCCGGGGTCGGCGTTGGCCGGGAAGGCGAACCCGGCGCGGTGCGGGTTCAGGCCGGTCAGCAGGGCGGCGCGGGACGGCGAGCACAGCGGCGTGGTGTGGTAGTTGGTCAGCCGCAGGCCGCCCGCCGCCAAGGCGTCCAGGTTCGGGGTCCGCACTTCGCCGCCGAACGGGCCGACGTCGGCGTAGCCGAGGTCGTCCACCAGCACCACGACGACGTTCGGTCCGCGCGGGCGGCGCTCGGCCGGCCACGCGGGGCGCGACGCGCCGAACGTGCGGCCGACCCGGCCGGCGAAGCCGTCGTAGCCCCGGGCGTGGGGAGGGAGGGTCATCGGGGTGGTCCTTTCTCAGCCCCGGGCCGCGTTGGCGGCCTGGGCGACGAGCTGGAAACCCAGCACCAGCACGGCGGTCACGGCCAGCGGGCCGAGGGCGAACAGGGGGTTGAGGTCGAGGTAGCGCAAGGACGTGGTGAGCACCGCGCCGAGCGACGGGTCCGGTGGGCTGACGCCGATGCCGAGCACGCTCATGGCCCCCTCGATGAACACCGCCACCGACATGGACAGCGCGAGCTGCACGACGAGCGGTTCCAGCGAGTTCGGCAGCACGTGGGTGCGCAGCACGTGGGTGCGCCCGCCGCCGATCACCTCGGCGGCGGTGACGAACTGGGCTTCGCGCACCCGCAGCACGGCCGAGCGCAGCAGCCGGCCGAACACGGGGATCTCCACCACCGTGATCACGATCATCACCGACGTGGTGCCCGGCCCGATCACCGCCGCCAACCCCACCGCCAGGATGAGCTGCGGGAACGCCAGCAGCACGTCGAAGAACCGCTGCACGGCGACGTCCAGGGCGCTGGAGAACGTCGCCAGCGCCCCGATCGCGCAGCCGATCAGCGCCCCGACGGGCACCGCCGTCAGGCTGATCAGCAGGTCGACGCGGATACCGGACAGCAGCCGCGACAGCACGTCCCGGTTGAGGTCGTCGGTGCCCAGCGGGTGCGCGGCGGAGGGCCCGAGCAGGTTCGCGTCCGGGATCTGCTGGTACGGGTCCCACGACACGAGCAGCGGCCCGACCAGCCCGGCCACCGCGACCACGCCGACCAGGACCAGCCCGACCAGTCCCCGACCCCGGGTCAGCGCGCTCACCGCCGGCCGCCCAACCGGACCCGGGGGTCCAGCGCCGCGTGGGCCACGTCGGTGAGCAACTGGACCAGCACGAACACCGTGACCGACAGCATCAGCAACGCCTGCACCACCGGGTAGTCGCGCCGGGTGATGCCCTGCTCGACCAGCATCCCCAGGCCCGGCCAGGAGAAGATGGACTCCACCAGCACCGCGCCGCCCAGCAGCGCCCCGGTCTGCAACCCCAGCGCGGTCACCGCGACCGGCAGCGCGCCGCGCAGGGCGTGCCGCACCACGACCTCCCGGTCGCGCACGCCGGCCGCGCGGACCGTGGTCACGTAGTCCTGGCGCAGTTCGCCGCGCAACGTCTCGGCGAGGAACCCGGTGAGCACCCCCGCCACCGGCAGCGCCAGGCACACCGCCGGCAGCACCAGGTACTGCGCGGTGATGTCGACCCGGTCCAGCAACCCGGCGGGCGGCACGCCCCCGGTGGGCAGCAGCCGGAAGAACACCCCGAACACCAGGATCAGCACCACCCCGGTGACGAACGTCGGCAGCGCGACCGACGCGGTGTGGAACCCGGTCAGCAGCCGGTCCACCCACGGGTTGCGGGTGGCCGCCCACACCGGGCCCAGCACCAGCGCGGTCAGCGCCGCCAGCAGCAGCGCGGCCAGCGTCAACGTCGCGGTGTTGGCCAGCCCGTCGGCCACCAGCCCGGCGATGTCGCCGCCGATCAGGAACGACCGCCCGAGGTCGCCGGACAGCAGCCCGCCGACCCAGTGCAGGTACTGCGACCCGACCGGCCGGTCCAGGCCGAGTTCGGCGCGGATCGCGGCGACGGCCTCGGGCGGCGCGTCGGCACCGGCCAGCACCGCCGCCGCGTCGCCGGGGATCGCCCGGATCAGCAGGAAGATCAGCACCGACGCCAGCCACAGCACGATCAGCGCCGAGGGCAGTCGCCGCACCAGGTAGCCGGTCACCTCAGGTGCGCCTTGCCGAGGTCGAGCTCACGCCGCCGGGACCAGTCCACGCCCTGGAGGGCGTCGCGCACCACGAACTGCTCCAGCACCACGCCGATCTCGGCCAGGAACCCGCCGGCCAACAACTGCTCGGACACCTCGCGGTACGCGGCGGTGGCCTCGGGCCCGGTCGCGGCGGGCAGCGTCCACGCGGCCTCGGCGGCGGCCGTGTAGGCCGGCGAGGAGAACCGCGAGGCGTTGCGGCGGGCGTTGAACGGGTAGGCGCTGACGGTCAGCGTGGCCGGCGACAACTGCGCCCAGGAGTGGTTGGTGGTCCACAGGCCGGGGAACTGCGCGCCGATCAACTGCTTGACGAACTGGGTGGAGTCCACCGGTTCCAGCTTCACCGCGATCCCGACCTCGGCCAGGTTGTTCTGCACGATCTGCGCGATGGCGGTGAACGCCGGGTCGTTGCCGACGTAGGCGAGCGGGATCTCCGGGAGGGGTGCGCCGTGCTCGGCGAGCAGCGCCTCGGCCTTGCCGACGTCGCGCCGGTGGCGGCGGTCGAGCTCCTCGTCGTAGGCCGGGCTCGTGCGCGGCCACGGCAGCGACGCGGGGTAGCCCTGGTCGCGGTAGACCTCCTTGATGATCCGGTCGCGGTCCAGGGCGTGGGCGACGGCCTGGCGGACCTTCGGGTCGTCGAGGCCGGGCGCGGTCACGTTCAGGCCCACGTACGCCTGGAGTTCCGCGCCCGCCAACGGAATCGAGCGCAGGCCGGGCGTGGCCGCTGCGGCCTCCGCGTCCCGGTAGCCGATGCCGCGCGCCAGGTGCACCTGGCCGGATTTCACCGCCGCCAGCAGCGATTGGCCGTCCGGCACGACCCGCACGTGCAACCCGTCCAGGTACGGCGCGCCGTCCCAGTGGTCGGCGTTGCGGGTGAACGTCAGATCGGTGTTGGGCCGCCACGACTCGAACTCGAACGCGCCGGTGCCGACGAACCGCTTGCCCGACGCGATGTCGCCCGCCGTCTCCGAGTCGATCACCGGCACCGTCTCCAGCAGGTCGAACAGGTTGCTCACCGGGTGCTCCAAGCGCAGCACGACCTGGTCCGGCGCGGGCGTCTCGATTCCGGTGACCGCCTTGGCGGTGCTCAGGAGCTGGCCGTTCCACCGGGGGTCGGTGTAGGTCTCCAGCGAGTACTTGACGTCCGCCGAGGTGAACGGCCGGCCGGTGTGGAACTTGACGCCCCCGCGCAGCTTCAGGGTCACCGTCCGGCCGCCGTCGCCGACCGCCCACTCGGTGGCCAGCGCGGGTTTCGGGTCGAGCCCCTCCCGGTCGTAGCGGACCAGGCTGTCGTAGACCAGGCCGACCAGGGTGGTGATGGCCGCGTTGCTGTTGGTGAACACGTTGGCGGGCACCAGGTCCAGGGTGACGCCGAGTTCGGCGATCCCACCCGTCCGGGGCGCGGCCGAGGCGTCGCCCGCCGAGCTCCGCGCGTCCACCGCCGACTGGCAGGCCGTCGTGGCGAGCAGCAGCGCGGCCCCGGTGAGGGCCTTGAGCGTCGCACGTCTGGTCAGGTTCATCGGGCGGTTGCCTTCCTCGCGTCGTCGAGCAGGTCCAGCGGGTGGTCGAACAGGCGGTTGAGCAGGCCGGTGCACGCGGCGGTGGCCTGGAGCGCGGGGCCCAGGCGGGTCACCGAGACGATGTCCGCGCCGGGCAGGGTCGTGGTGTCGGCGAACGCCCGCAGCAGGTCCGGCAGGCGTTCGGCGGGGTCGGTGATGGCCTGGCCGCCGAGCACGACGCGGTCCGGGTTGAACGCGTCGCGCAGCAGCCCGACCGCGCGGCCCAGCGCGGTGGCGCGCTCGACCAGCAGCCGCCCGGCGGTGCCGTCGCCGCGCCGCGCGGCCGACCGGACCAACCGGATGTCGGGCTCGGCGACCACGCCCGCGCGGACCGCGCGCTCGGCCACCGTGCGGTCCGCGACCGTCGCCTCCAGGCAGCCCGTCGCGCCGCACGGGCACCGCGCGTCGCCGCCGATCGGCAGGTGCGCGATGCTGCCGCCCCCGCCGGGGCCGCGGTGCAGCGCGCCGTCCACGGCGAACGCGATGCCGACCACCTCGCGGGCGTAGAAGTAGAGCAGGCTGGACACCCTCGGCCCCCAGCCGAACAGCAGCTCGGCGTTGGCCATCGCGGCGACGTGCCCGTCCAGGTGCACCGGCAGGCCGGTGGCCCGGTGCAGCAGCTCGGCGGCAGGCACCCGGTGCCAGCCCAGCCGCTCGTGGTCGAGCAGGCCGCGCGCCGCGTCCACCAGGCCGCCGCTGGCCAGGCCGATGCCCACCACCGTGCGGCCCGCGCGGCGGCGCAGGAACGCCCGCACCTTGCCCGCGATGTGCGCCAGGGCGTCCTCCGCGCTGCCGCCGGGCGTGGGGATCTCCTCCGAGTCCAGCAGCGTGCCGTGCAGGTCGGCCAGGCCGTAGGTGGTGGTGCTCACCCCGATGTGCACGCCGCACGCGGCGAACACGGTCTCGTCCAGCGCGATCGGCACCCGTGGCCGGCCGATCGCACCGGCCGGCACCAGGTCCGGGAACTCGCGCAGCAGGCCCACGTCCATCAGCGCGGCCACCTGCCTGCTGACCGTGGGCATGCTCAACCCGGTGTGCTGCCCGATCGCGGCCCGCGAGAGCGGGCCCTCGCGGCGGATCACGGCGAGCACCGCGGCGGCGTTGGCGGCGCGGACGCCGGGGCGGGCGCGCGGGGTCTCGATCACGGTGGACAACCCTCTCCGGACGTTCTCGGGCAGCACGAGGACGCCCGTTTTCGTTCGGGCGGACGAGGAAATCGCGGGAGCCGGCGGGCGGCCGGCGGCGGAGGTCAGCAACAGCGGTGCACAGCCGAAGACTCCGTGTGTCCACTTCGGAAGTCAACGACGTCCGGGATATGGAATTCCGACGACTACTTATTTTCAGTGGTTGACGGAACCTTGTTGGCGCGGTCGGGGCGTTCGTACCGTTCGACGGGCGGGCCGGGTCCCGCTCTCCGGCCGCGACCGCGCGGCGCGAACCACCCAGTCGAAGGGAACACCGTGAGCCTGTCTGTGGAAACCGCGGGAACCGAAGTGTCCGGAGCACCGGCCGGCGAGGTGTCGGTGGTGCGGCTCGGGTCGGCCATCGGCGCGCGGGTCGACGGCGTGCGCCTGGGCGGCGACCTCGACGCCACGACCGTCGCGCGGGTCCGGTCGGCGTTGCTGGCCAACAAGGTCGTGTTCTTCCGGGGCCAGCACCACCTGGACGACGCGGGCCAGCTCGCGTTCGGGAAGCTGCTGGGCACGCCGACGCTGGCGCACCCGACCGTGCGCGGGCGGGACAACGCCAACGTGCTGCCGATCGACTCCGACTACGGCAAGGCCAATAGCTGGCACACCGACGTGACCTTCGTCGACCGGGTGCCCGCGATCAGCATCCTGCGCGCGGTGCACCTGCCCCCGTACGGCGGCGACACGACGTGGGCCAGCACCGTCGCCGCGTACGAGACGCTGCCGCCGTCGCTGAAGGCGTTGGTGGACAACCTGTGGGCGGTGCACACCAACGCCTACGACTACGCGGCCAACGTCGACGAGCTGCGCATCGGTGGCGTGGACGTGAAAACCGAGGGATACCGCAAGGAGTTCGTGTCCGACCTGTACGAGACCGAACACCCGGTGGTGCGCGTGCACCCGGAGACCGGAGAGCGCGCGTTGCTCCTCGGGCACTTCGTGAAGCGCCTGGTGGGGTTGTCCTCCACCGAGTCGCAGGCGGTGTTCCAGCTACTCCAGCAGCGGGTCACGCGCCTGGAGCACACCGTGCGCTGGCGCTGGGAGGACGGCGACGTGGCGATCTGGGACAACCGCGCCACGCAGCACTACGCGATCGCCGACTACGACGACCAGGCGCGCCGGTTGCACCGCATCACGTTGGCGGGCGACGTGCCGGTGGGCATCGACGGCACGCCGAGCGTGGTCCGCCAGGGCGACGCCGCGCACTACTCCGCCTTGTAGCCGGCAGCGGGCCGCGTGGTCGAACCCCGGTGTTACTGTGCGGCCGAGCGCACTCCGGGGGGAGATCGTCGGTGGATTCCGTGGAGCGGGACGTGTGGGTGTCGCTGCGCGAAGCCCAGGCCGGGGAGCACGCGGAGAGCCGCACCGGGCGGCTGGCGGAACTCGTGCGCCGGGCCGACGCCGGCGACGTGCGGCGCGCCACCTACCTGTCCCGCCGGCTGCTCGCCGACGCCCACCGGGTCGACGGCCGGTGGGACGAGGTGTTCCGGCTGTTCCGCGAGTGCGTGGACGAGTACGACCACCGGCCGTGGCGGTTCGACGCCGACGACGAGGTCTCGCTGCTGTCCTGGCACGCGCGGCTGGTCGGCTCCATGGTCGACTTCCCGGACCTCTCCCTGGTCGAGATCACCGCCGCGCTGGACGACGTGGAGCGCCGCTTCCGGGCCGCCGGGATCGGGCTGCACGAGGTGCACGCGGCCCGGCTCGGGGTGGCCGCGCACGTGGGCGACCGGCCCACCGCCGAGCGCGCGTTCCGGCGGTGGGCGGCCACCGCGGACCCCGCCGGGGACGACCGGTGGCGGCGGCCGGTCGAGGTGGAGCACCTGCTGGCGCGCGGCGACGCGGAGTCCGCGGCCCGCGCGCACGAGCTGGCCCGGCCGGTGCCGGCCGACCCGTCCGCGGTCGACCGCGCGACCGTGCGGGTGCGGAGCCTGATGCTGCTGCCGGTGGCGCGGACCGGCGCGTGGCCACACGCCGCCGAGCTCTACCGGCGGCTGCTGCGCGGCATGGCCGGCGAGTTCCACTCGCTGGAGGAGCACGGCCGGATCGTGGAGTTCTGCGCGCTCACCGGCAACGAGGACGCGGGCGTCGACTGGCTCGGGCCGCTGCGGGGCTTCCAGGCGCGCCGCCGGCCGCTGGCCACCATGGAGTTCGCGACAGCCGTGGCGGTGCTGGCCCGGCGGATGGTGGAGCTGGGGCGCGGCGAGGTCGAGCTGGACCTGGGCGACGACCCGAACTCGGGCCGGTTCCGGGTGCTGGCCGACCGGATGCGCCGGCTCGCGCTGGACCTGGCCGACCGGTTCGACCGGCGCAACGGGACGTGCGCGCAGGGCGACCGGGTGCGCGCCCGGCTGGTGGCCGCGCCGCTGGTGGACCACCTGCCGCTGACCCCGACCACCCGCCGCCCGCTGACGACCGCGCCGCCGCCGCTGTCGCCCGCGCGGCTGCTGGACCGCGCCGAGTGGCACGACCCGCGCGGCGAGCCGGACGAGGCGCGGGCGTGCCTCGCGGCGCTGCCCGACGACCTGCCCGAGCACCTGGCCGCGCGGGCGGCGGAACTGAGGGCGTGGTTCTGCCAGGACCCCGGGACCGAACCGGAGCTGTGGCGGGCGGCGCAGGTCCACCGCCGGCACGGCGACGTGCGGCGGGCGCTGCTCGCGCACTGCCGGCTGGGCCTGTGGATCGTGGCCGACGGCCGGGCCGCCGACGGCGCGGCGCTGACCGCCGGGGCGCTGGCCGGGCTGCGCGGGCTGGGCGACGACGCGGCGTGCGCGTGGGGCGAGCACTGGGCCGCGTACGCGGCGGCGGCGCGGGGCCGGCTGGACGAGGCCGAGGAGGCGGTGCGGCGCGGGTTGCGGCACGCGACCGGCGACCCGCTCGCCCGGGGTTCGCTGCTGCTGGTGGACGCGGCGCTGTTCCCGGACCGCTCGGCGGCGTCGGCGCGCGCGGCGCTGATCGCGTTCGTGGACGCGGACGCTCCGGAGAAGGCGCTGGAAGCGTTGGCGCGCTTGGAGGACGCCGACGCGCACCACGACCTGGTGGACCCGCTGCTGGCCCGGCTCGCGGACCGGGAGGACCGCCTGGTGGGGCGGCTGCGCTACCTGCGGGCGTGCGCGCTGATGGCCGCGGGCCGGCTCGCCGAGGCGGTGGACGACCTGAACGAGGCGATCGGCCAGGCGTCGCTGCGGGCCGGCGGCGCGACCGCCGAGCAGTGGTGGCGGCTGGCGCGGGCGAACGACGCGGCGGGCCGCCACGAGGACGCGGTGGACGCGGGCCTGCGCGCGGCGAGCCTGCTGGACCACCTGGGCGACACCGGGGACCGGGTCCGGGCCGATCACGCCCGCTTCCTGGTGGCGGCGAACTTCCAGCGGCTGGGCGACGCGCCGGCGGCGCTGCGCGAGTACCGCCGGGTGGCCGACGGCGGCGGTCCGCTGGCCGCGTCGGCGTTCGTGGCGGGCAGCGCGCTGCTGGACGCCGAGCACGGGTGAGACCCCGGCACCGGGGGCGAGCGGGCGGTCAGTGCGTGACCGACAGGCCCGCGACCACGTCGAGGTAGAAGTCCGCGATGCGACCCAGGCCGGACTCGTCGGCGGACACCTCCTCGGCCCTGCTGCGCTCCGAGACCTTCGGGCCGCCGACCACGTGGGCGAGCGCGGAGGCGGCGGCGAAGCCGTCGCCCAGGCCGAGGGCCAGCACGGTGAGCGCCGCCGGCGGGTTGTCCACCAGCGCCTCGAACGCGCCGATCCACTGGTCGTTGGTGTCGGTCGGCCAGCCGTCGGTGAGGAACGCGACCACCACCTCGTCGGCCGCCCGGCCCCGCGCGGCCAGGCCCGCCACGTCCCGGTCGACCTGCTCGCGCAGCAGCGTGAACGCGGCGGCGTACGAGGTCGCGCCCCGCGCCCGCAGCGTCGGCACGGGCGTCGACGCGGCGGGCTCGTAGGACATGGCCAGCACGGCGTGGGCCTGTGAACCGAAGTCGACCAGGCCGAACCGCAGCAGCTCCGCGCCGCGCGGGTCGTCGCCGATCCGCCGCAGGATCTCGGGTATCGCCGCGTTGACCGCGTCGATCCGCCGCCCCGCCATCGACGCCGAGACGTCCACCACGAGGTAGAGCGGCACCACCGGCGCGGGGCGCACCGGGGGCGCGGGCTCCTCGACGGCCGGCGGCGGCTCGACCGCGCGCAGCAGTTCCCGGGCCCGCTCGGCGACCAGGGGCGCGTCCTGGGCGGCGATGAGCTGCAACCGCTGGTGGGCGGCCAGGACCTGGCCGGGCTCGGTGGAGGACAGCCACTCGCCGAGCGTCCGCACCCCGCCCTCCCGGACGAACGGCAACGGGCTCTCCAGGCTCGCGCCGAGCGACTCGGGCAGCGGCGTCGGCACGACGGTCGCGCCGAACGGGTTGCGGGCCAGGATGATCGCGTCCTCGCCCCGGAACAGCCAGCGCTGCGGCGTCTGCGTCGAGCCGTCGTCCCGGCGGACCCGGTCGGCGGCGTACTGGAAGGCGTCCTCGACGGTGACGTACCCGGTGTTGTCGCGGTCCGCCGCGCCGGAGCGCAGACCCTCGACCAGCGCCGCGGTGAACACCGACCCGCCGCGCCCCAGGGCCTCGCCCTCGAACGAGTACTCGGTGGCGCGCGACGCGGTGAGCACCGCGCGGCCCCGGCCGCCCGCGAGCCGGCGCTCCAGGTCCACCTCGGTCTCGGCCGCCTTCGCGCCGCGGTCGAACGCGCCGCTGAAGCAGCAGTCCAGGATCAGCACCTGGCGGCCGGCGCGGCACTCGTCCAGGCGCTCCAGCAGCCACCTCGCCTCGACCGCGGTGGAGGGCAACCGGTCCCGGTCGGTGTCGGTGGCGGCGAAGTAGAGCCGGCCGCGCGCGTCGAGCAGGCCGTGGCAGGAGAGGTAGACCACCACGAGTTCGTCGAAGGTCCGCTCGGCCAGGAACCGGTCGACGGTCCGCCGCACCTCGACCTCGGTGCCGTCGGGCACGACGGTGACCTCGAAGCCGCCGATCGCGGCGTCCCCCAGCACCTCGGTCATGCCGGTGGCGTCCACGACCGGGGCGCGCAGCCTGGCCAGCCGTTCGTCCGCGTACGCGCCGGTGGTCAGGACCAGGGCGGCACGCGGGTCGGCGGGCTTCGGGGCCGGATGACGCAGGTGCACGCGGTCCCCTCCCCTGGATGTCGGGAGACGAGGGTAACCGTGCGGTCCGGCGGTGCCGACGCGGTGCGGCCGTTCCGAGATCGACTCGTCGCGGGGACTGGTCCGGACGAGTGAACCGGACCGGGTCGGGCGACGAGCGCGGGCGCGTGCGGTATATCTGCGGTCGCACCCGCCGCCCCGGCGGCCCGAGGCGTCGCGGAGGACGAGGTGGTGACCGGTTCCGGAGCGGTCGGCATGATCATCACGGCGGAGGAGGCACCTCCGTTCCTGGTCGACGGGTTCGGGCTGTGGGTGCTGCTCGCGGTGGTGACGGCCGGGGCGCTGGTGGGGATCGTGGTGCGGTCGGCGGTGCGGATGCGGTGGCAGGACGTCCGGGGAATCCACGTCAAGGTCACCTCGCGCGACCAGCACAGCTTCCTGCCGGTGCCGGGCACGCGCTCCCAGCGGCTCCGCTTCGCCATCGAGGTCGTCGGCGACAAGCTGCTGCTGCGGCACACGGCCGACGACGAACCCGCCTACGAGATCTACCGGGTGCGCTCGGGCGTGACGGGTTCGGGCGTGCGGCTGCGGCACCTCGACGGTCGGACCTTCGCGCTGTCCGCCTACCAGCCGGTGACCATCGGGCCGGGCTTGGACGTGCTGTACGGGGAACCGTCTCCGACCTATCGGCGGGCCCGGTCCCTCCGGTGACGGCGCGGGTCGGGTCGCCGCCCGCGAGCCCGTCGCCCCTCGCGTCCGCGCCGGACGACGTCACCGGCGGGCCGGGTTTCCCCGCCGCGCTCCCAGCGGTATTCGACCAGCGGAGGCAGATCGTGCACACCGTCCCGAGCGATCGGGCCGCCGACCACCTGGCGCTGGCGCGGTCGCTGCGCGGCGCGGGGTCCGCGCCGGACGCGGCCCGCGTGCTGGCCGCGATCGAGGAAGCGGGCCCGCCGCCGGCGGCGGCGACGCGCTCGGCGATCCGCGACGTGCTGTGCGGCGCGGCGTTCGTCCAGCGCACCGCCGACGCTCCCGCGCCCATCGACGTGCTCGGCGCACAACTGCCGGCGGTCTACCCGGCGGTGGCGAGGCTGAGCTTCGGCGACGCGCTGGAGGACGTCACGGTGCGGGACGAGGGCCCGCTGGCCGCGCTGCTCGCCGTGCTGCTGGACGCGAAGACCTCCGAAGCCCTGGTCGGGGAACTCCTCCGGCAGGCCCTGGCCGCCGGCAAGGCGGACCTGGTGACGCACGTCGTCGGCGTCCGGGAACTCCGCAAGCTCGGGGTGGGCGTCGAGACACCGGCGTGGCTGCCCCGACCGGCGGGGACGTCGCCCGTGCTCCTCCCGCTCACCGCGCCGCCGGAGATCCTGACCTGGCGGACGGCGCTGACGAGCGGACCGGTGCTGGCGCTGGCCGGCTTCCTGCTCTTCCTCTGCGGGTTGATCCTGGGACTGCTCCAGTACCCCTGACCGGGCAGCGGGTCGCACCGCGACGGCACCGCGATCACGGGTTCGGAGGGCTGCTCCGAACCACTGCTTCCGCGCGCCCGCACCGACCGGCGGGGGTGGCGGGCCGGTCGCCGCCGGTGCGACCGGCTACCCCGGGGCTGGTGGCGGACGGCGTCGCCGCGTACCGCAGGATCTCCGGTATGAGCCGACCTTTCACCGCCGCCGACCTGCGCCGCTGGGAGGCGCACGCCGTGCCGGCGTGGGTCTACAAAGGCGTGCTGCTGGCCGGTTGGGGGTTCGCCTTCGGCTACGCCATCACCACGCCGACCACGTGCACGTCGGCCGCCCCGTGCCACCCCGACGCGTGGCTGTCGGTGGTCGCGGCGGCGCTGCTGGCCACGCCCGTGCTGCTGTGGCGCGAACCGGTGCTGGGATGCGCCCTGGGCGCGGGTTTCGGGCTGGTGGAGATGATGTCCGAGGCCGACGAGGGCATCCGGCTCGCGTTCGGCCTGCACGGCCTGGCGTGCGCGCTGGTGGCGCTGTGGCTGGTCGAGGCGCGGCGGGCGCAGCACCGGGTGGTGGGGCCGATCAGCGCGCCGGTCCGGGTGCCGCGCGCGACGCCCGTGCGGTTCACCGGGCGCACGGTGGTGGCGCTGCTGATGCTGCTGGTGGGGGTGCTGGCGCTGGTGAAGTACCTGGTCGACGCCACGGAGCTGGACGAGCACACTGTGGCGGCGGTCCGGGTCGGCGGCACGGTGACGGCGGTCGGCGAGCACGACGTGACGGTCCGGCTGCCGTCGTCGCAGCGGACGTTCGACGTGCTGTCCACCGAGGGCTACGCCGTCGGGGCGGACGTGCCGGTGCGGGTGGACGGCGGGTGGGCGGAACTGGTCGCCGAGCCCCGTGACGTGACGTTCCCGCTGACCGTGATGGCGGTGTCGCTGGGCATGGCGGCGTTCCTGCGGTTGCGCGACCTGGCCGGCCGGCGCGCGTGGCAGCGGGTGTTCGCCGGCCCGTCGCCGGCGGTGGAGGTGCTGGTGCGGGCGGACCAGCGGGGCCGGGCGGTGCTGCACACCGTGGACGGCCGGCCGTTCGCGTCGGTGCCGGTGTCGCGGCCGTTCGAGGACGACCGGATGCTGGCGGTCGGCGACCTGAGCCACGGCGGCTGGGTGGTGCTGTCGGGCCCGGACGGGGTGCTGCTGCCCACCCGGCCGTTGCGGGCGGGCCACCGGGAGCTGCCCCGCTCCGACGGTCCGGGCGAGGAGCTCCTGGGCGTGGCCCTGGAAGTCCCGCCGCTGCCCTACCCGGTGCCGCCGCTCCGGCGGGACGTGGTGGCCGGGCGGTGGCTGTTCGCGGCGGCGCTGTTCCTGGTGGTGGGTGCGACGACGGTGGACGGGCCGGTGGTGCTGACGGCCCTGTGGACGGCGGGGACGTGCGTGCTGGCGGGCTGGGTGCGGGCGCGGCCGTCGGCGGTGTTCCACCGGGACGGCGCGTCGGTCCGGTCGTGGCTGCGGACCTACCGCGTGCCGTGGTCGGCGGTGACGTCGATCCGCCGGGACGGCGACCGGCTGGTGCTGGAACTGGAGTCGGGGGCGCGGTTCACCCTCGCCCCGAGCCGACGCCCGGTGGCCGAACTGGGCGCGCTCGCCCGCCGGCTGCACGACCTGGCCCCGGCCCGCGACGACGACGTGACCACGCGGTTCGGCGGTGTCCTGCCGGTCGTGCTGTGCTTCGCCATCGCGGCCGGCGCGGTCCTCTGGCTGACGTAGGGGCGCTGGTCGTGGCGGGCCGCGCGCACGTCGTGTCCCGACGTCACCGATCGGTGCACTTAGGCTCACCGCCGTGGACTTCTTCACCGGACCCGACACCCCGGCGGCCCGCGCCGCCCTCGACGTGTGCCACGAGCACGCCGAACCCTGGCTGCGCAACCACTCGCTGCGCGCGTACTCCTGGGCCGCCGCCCACGCCGCGACGCACGGGATCGACCACGACGCCGAGCTCCTCTACGTGGCCGCGCTGCTGCACGACCTGGCGCTGACCCCGGCGTTCGACAGCCACCTCCTCCCGTTCGAGGTGGCCGGCGGCCAGGTGGCCAAGGTGTTCGCGGCGGGCGCGGGGTGGGCCGCGCCGCGCCGCGACCGGCTGGCCGAGGTGATCGTGCGGCACATGCGCGACGACGTCCCGGCCGAGCAGGACCCGGAGAGCCACCTCCTCCAGGTCGCGGTCAGCGCCGACGTCTCCGGCCGCCGCCTGGCCGGGTTCACCGACACCTTCACCGCCGCGCTGCTGCACCGGTTCCCGCGCCTGGGTTTCGCGCCCGCCTTCCTCGACCGGGCCCGGGACCAGGCCGGGCGCAAACCCGACTGCGCCGCCGCCGACCTGTTCCGCACCGGCTGGGAGACCCGCGTGCTGGGCAACCCGCTGGACCCGCCCGCGCCGGGTCCGACGGGCTGACCCGGCCGCCCCGGTGCGCCGGCGCGGCCCCGGTGGCTTGCGAGAACCCGTAGTGGTCGCGGTCCGACCCGCCGGGGGCCGCGCCGCGCGCCGCGACCCCCGGCAGGTCGGATTTCCCCACCGCTCCAACCAGTTGACGCGAGTGCGCGCTCCGACGTGCCGGGAGTCCCGGCAGAACGCGCGGTCATCTCACCATCCCGGGGGACGCTGATTCCAGCCCACCGGCGCTAGCGTCCGGGTCGCGCCGCCACGTACACCACATCGGAGCCACCCATGCCCCACAAGCGTGTCCTGGTACCACTGCTGCTGGCGGCTGCCCTGCCGCTCGCGCTCACCACGCCCGCCGAGGCCGCGCCCCGGGTCACCGTCACCGAGCTCCCCGCGCTCGCCGGCGGTACCTCCCGCGTGATCGCGCTCAACGACAACGGCCAGGTCGCCGGCACCCACTCCGGCAACACCGGCTCGCGCGTCGTGCTGTGGGAGAACGGCACGCCGGTCGACCTCGGTCGCGGCAACGCCACGGCGATCAACCGGCTGGGGCAGGTGCTCGGCCTGGAGTCGTGGAGCGGCGGCGGGACCTACCAGCAGCACCCCCGGCTCTGGCACAACGGCACGACCACCAACCTCGCCCCGTCCGGGGCCGGGTGGGTGATCGCGACGGCGATCAACTCGAACGGCGACGTGCCGATGACGTACTCGCGCTCCCCCTACGGCTACCACCAGGAAGCCTCGGCCGTGTGGAAGACCGGCGGGCACGTGGAACTGCCGATGAGCGGCCCGCACCTGGGCATCTCGGTGATCAACGACCGCGGTCTGGTCGCCGGCACCCAGACGGCGATGTTCGGCGACGCCAAGAGCGCGTTCCGGTGCCAGGACGGGTCGTGCTCGGGCCTGGCCGCCGTGGCCGGGACCGGGCCGTACGCGGTGGTGGCCGTGAACGAGTCGGGCGTGATCGTCGGCAACCGCGACAACCAGCCGCTGCGCTGGCAGGGCACCACCGTCACGGTGCTGCCGGGCGGGGTGGGCGCGGTCGCGTCCTCGCCGCAGGCGGTCAACGAGTGCGGTGACATCGTCGGGTGGACGCAGGACGCGTCGGGTGTCCGGCGGGCCACCGTGTGGCGCGGCGGTCGCCAGGTGGTGCTCAACGTGCCGGGACCGGCCGAGGCCACGGCGATCAACGACGCGGGCGACATCATCGGCTACAGCTCGGCGACGGGGCAGCAGCGCGCGTTCCTGTGGCGTCACGGCCGGGTCGTCGACCTGGGCACCCTGGGCGGCGCGACCAGCTCGCCGGTGGCGTTGAACAACAACGGGACCGTCGTCGGCACGTCGACCAACGCCGACGGCTCGGCTCGCGCGGTGAAGTGGCAGGTGCGCGGCCGGTAGACCGTCGGGGGCCGGACGGGTGATCCACGTCCGGCGAACGCCTCGGACCTCGGCCGGGAACCGCGGTTTCCGGCCGAGGTGCCCACTTCCCGAAGACTTCGGGAACCCGTGACCCCCGGGCCGGTCCACCGCGATCGCGGCCGGGCGAAACGCCGGAACACCGGCCGCCCGCCGAACTCCGGACAGGCGGCCCGGCGCGGGTCAGCCGGCGGTCATGCCCTCGTGGCCCTGGCCGCGCAGCAGGTCGTCGCGGGCGCGGGCGACGCGGGACCGCACGGTCCCGATCGGGCACCCGCACACCTCGGCGGCCTCGGCGTAGGACAGGCCGAGGACCTGGGTGAGCAACAGCGCCTCCCGCCGGTCGGCGGGCAGCGCGGCCAGCAGCAGGTTCAGCTCCACGACGTCCTCGAACCCGGCGGAGCGCGCGGCGGACCGCTGCGCGTCGGACGCCTGCTGGAAGTCCGCCGACCAGGCGATCACGGGTCGCGCGCCGGCGCTGCGGATGTGGTCCACGACGGTGCGCCGGGCGATGGACAGCAGCCAGGTGCGGGCCGAGGAGCGGCCCTCGAACGCGGGCAGGCTGCGCAGGGCCCGGAGGTAGACCTCCTGGGCGAGGTCGTCGGCCCGGCCGGGGTCGGTCAGGTGGGCGACCAACCGCCACACGTCGCGCTGGGTGGCCCGGACGAACCGCTCCAGCGCCGCGCGGTCACCGGAGCCCGCCGCCAGCGCCAGGCTCGTGACCACGTCGTCGTCACCGCGTGAGATCGACACAGTGCGCCAGGTTAGTGCACCCCGCGCCGGGAACTTCCCCGCCCGCTTGCCCGACAATAGGGCCGTGGACTGCGACACCTGCCGGGAGGCCCTGTCGGCGCGGCTGGACGGCGAACCGGGGCCGGGCCCCGCCGACGACACCGACGCGCACCTCGACGGGTGCGCCGCGTGCCGTGCGTGGCAGGACGACGCCGCAGCGCTGACCAGGTCTTTGCGGCTGCGGCCGGCCACCGTGACGCCGGACCTGGTGGACGCCGTCCTGGCCGCCGCGCCGCCGGTCGCCCCGACCCGGGGGTGGTACCCGAGGGCGGGTTTGGCGGGGGTGGCGGTCGCCCAGGTCACGCTGGGGCTGGGGCAGGTGCTCGGGTCGGGGCCGGAGGGCGGCACGGCGGGGCACGGCATCCACGGTGCCAGCGGGAGCCACCTGTTCAACGAGAGCACGGCGTGGAACCTGGCACTGGGCCTGGGCCTGCTGTGGACGGCGCTGCGGCCCCGCGCCACGACCGGGATGCTGCCGGTGGTGGCGGGTTTCGTGGTGGTGCTCGGGGCGTTCTCGGTGCAGGACCTGGTGACCGGGGAGGCGACGGTCCAGCGGGTCACCTCGCACGCGGTCCTGGTGCTCGGCCTGGTGCTGCTGGTGGTGGTGCACCGGGGCCGGCGGGACCCGGACGGGGGCCGGGTCGCGGAACCGCTGCCGGATTCGCCCGATCTCCGCGGCGGGGTGGAAGACCCGCCGCGGGCGACCCCGAGACCCCGGCCCCGGTTGCGGCCGGTGAGCCGCCGACGGGCGGCCTGAACACGTCCGCCGGGGCCTCCCGGACCTAGCGCTTGACCAGCTCGGCCACGCGGTCCAGCGGCAGGCCGGGCGAGCGCCGCCCGTCGCGGCCGGTCATGTCGCGGCCCGCCACCAGGGCGTTGAGCACCGCCTCCTCCGTCGCGTACACCACGGCCGCGAAGAAGTCGTCCAGCCGGCTCCACGGGAGGTGGCGCACCTGGTCGTAGCCCAGCTCCCCCTCCGAGAACGCGGACGGGGTCATCGACCCGCCGTTGCCCGTGGAGAACGCCAGGAAGATGTCACCGGAGAAGTGCGACCCGGTGGTGCCGGTCCGGGCCAGCCCCAGCGGCACGCGGCGGGCCAGCGCGGCGCACTGGCCCGGCAGCAGCGGCGCGTCGGTGGCGACCACGACGATCACCGACCCCGCGCCGGGCGGGTTCTTCCAGTCGCCGTCCTCGATCGGGTTGTCGTCGGTCAGCGCCTCCCCCACCGGCACGCCGGCCACCACCAGCTCGCGCCGGCCGCCGAAGTTGGCCTGGAGGAACACGCCCACGGTGTAGGTTTCCCGCTCGTACCGGACCACCCGCGACGACGTGCCGTTGCCGCCCTTGAAGGCGTAGCAGTTCATGCCCGTGCCGCCGCCGAGCGACCCCTCGGCCACCGGCCCCGGCCGGGCGTCCTCGATCGCGGCCACCGCGTGCTCGGGCCGCACGTGGGGGCCGTTGATGTCGTTGAGGTAGCCGTCCCAGGTCTCCGCGACGACCGGCAGCAGCCACTGGGCGGCGACCTCGGGGTGCTCGCGGGCGACCCAGTCGACGACGCCCCGGTGGCACGGGCCGACCGCGTGCGTGTTGGTGATCAGCACCGGCATCCGCAACTGCCCGGCTTCGCTGATCATCGTCGTGCCGGTCATCTCGCCGTTGCCGTTGAGCGAGTACCACCCCGCCGTGCACGGCACGTCGACCCCCGACCGGCCGCGCGGCAGGACGGCGGTCACGCCCGTGCGCACCGCGTCCCCCTCGACCAGGGTGGTGTAGCCGACCTCCACGCCGGGCACGTCGGTGATCGCGTTGAGCGGCCCGGTGTCGCCGAGCAGTCGGATTCCGAGGTCACGTGCGCGCATTCACGCCTCCAGTTCGCATCGGGTGGTGTCGGCCGCGTACGCGAGCAGGATCGCTTCGGCCTGGGGGACGGTGAACGTGGGCACGGCCTGCGTGATGTGCAGGCCCAGCCCGTCTTCCAGCGACACCAGGGCGCGCGCGATGGTCGTCGCGTCCCGGGTCAGGTCGAACACCCCGATGGCCGCGCCGGCCTCCAGGACGGAGGTGTACAGCGCGACCTGGCGTTCG
Source organism: Actinosynnema sp. NPDC023587 (assembly GCF_040640215.1). Lineage (NCBI taxonomy): Bacteria > Bacillati > Actinomycetota > Actinomycetes > Pseudonocardiales > Pseudonocardiaceae > Actinosynnema > Actinosynnema sp. NPDC023587. Next base: position 63,378 of record NZ_JBFABG010000006.1, read on the forward strand.
CACAGCCGGATGTGCTGCGCGGCGTAGGCCGGGTCGCGCCGGGCGTACGCGCCGAGCTCGTAGATCAGCGCGCACAGCTCGTCGTCCTGCCCGGTGGGCAGGCCCGCGCGGATCGTCACGGTGAGCCGGCGGCGCGGGTCGACCTCGCGGCGGGCGGCGTTCTCCCGGTCCACGCAGAACCGCTCGATCGCCTCGCGCTGCACCTCGTAGAGCAGGTCGCCCAGGGTCGGGAAGTAGTACAGCACCGACCCGGTCGACATGGCGGCCTGGTCGGCGACGTCGCGCAACCTCAGGTCGAGCAGGCCGCGGTCAAGGAGGGCCTGGCGCGCGGCGGCGACCAGCTCGCCGCGCTTCTCGTGGGCCCGGCTGGGTCTCGGCATGACCCGATTCTTCGGGTGATCTTCGAAGAACGCAAGCCCGGCGCACGGAAGTGTCCTCGAATCCTGGCTTGCTATTGACTCGGCCCGGTTCGAGTTCTTTGATGACCAGTCAAAGAACTGGGACCGAGGAGACCGCCATGCCGGATCCATCGTCGTCACCCGCACCACCGTCGGACCACCGCCCGACACCGGCCCTGCGCCGGGGCTTGAAGGTGCTCGGCACCCTGCTGATCACGCTGTCCGCGATCTCCCCCGCCTCCTCGGTCTTCATCATCGCGCCGGGTGTCGTGGCGCAGGCCGGCAGCGGCGCGTTCTGGAGCTTCGCGATCGCCGCCGTGGTGGGCGTGTTCATGGCGTTCGTCTACGCCGAGCTCGCGTCCGCCTACCCGCTCAGCGGCGGCGAGTACGCGATCGTCGGCCGCACGCTGGGCAAACTGCCCGGTTTCGTCACGCTCGGCCTGCTCATGGTCACCCAGTTGCTGATCATCGCGGTCATCGCGCTGGGCGTCGGCACCTACCTGGAGGTGCTGATCCCCGGCCTGCCCGGACCGCTGGTGGCCGCCGTGACCACGGCGGGCGCGACCGTGCTGGCCGTGTTCGACGTGAAGCTCAACGCCTGGATCACCGGCGTGTTCCTGGTGATCGAGATGGTCGCGCTGGCCGTGGTGAGCGCGCTGGGCCTGTTCGACCCGGCCCGCCCGCTGGGCGAGCTGCTGACCAACCCCGTCGCCGCGTCCGACGGCGTGGTCGGGCCGGCGGCCATCGGCCTGATCACCGCCGCCGCCGCCGTGGCGATCTTCTCCTACAACGGGTACGGCTCGGCGGTGTACTTCGGCGAGGAGACCTCGAACGCGAGTCGCGGCATCGCCCGCGCCATCCTGTGGGCGCTGGCGATCACCGTGGCCTCCGAGCTGATCCCGGTCACCGCCGTGCTGATGGGCGCGCCGTCGCTGGAGGAGCTCTTCGCCGCCGAGAACATGATGAGCTACTTCGTCACCGCCCAGGCCGGGTCGACGGTGAACACCGTCATCAGCCTCGCGGTCGCGCTGGCCATCCTCAACGCCGTGCTGGCGATCATCCTGATCACCTCCCGGATGGTGTTCAGCACCGGCCGCGACGCGGCCTGGCCGGGCAACATCAGCCGCAACCTGGCCGCCATCCACCCGCGCACCGGCACGCCGTGGATCGCGACCCTGACCACCGGCGCGTTCGCCACGGTGTTGTGCTTCGCGGACAAGGACTTCCTGCTCGTCGTCACCGCGACGTCGATCGTGGCGGTGTACGCGGCCCTGTGCCTGGCGGCCCTCAACGGGCGGCGCAACGGGAGCACCGCGCACGCCGCGTACCGGATGCCGCTGTTCCCGGTGGCACCCGTGCTGGCGCTGGCGGCGCTGGCGTTCGTGGTGTGGCAGAACGCGATGGACCCGGCGATCGGCCGGCCGAGCCTGCTCATCACGGCGGGCATCGCGGTGGTGTCCGCGCTGTACTACCTGCTGGTGCTGCGCCGGCGCGGCGCGTGGGAGCTGCGGGGCCCCGAAGCCGAGGACTGACCCGCTCCCCCGCCGCCGGGGAGGCCGGTCCCACCCCCGGCCGGGCCGCCCGGGTCCGCGCACCCGGGCGGTCGCGCGGACCCGGGGCACGGCGTCCACACAGGACGCCGCCCCGGAATCCCCCGGCGACCCCGAACGCGGTCGGATTCCGAACAGGTGGGAATGCGCCGTCCCGAGGACAACGCGCGATCCGCGCCGATAAGGTCGCACCCCTCGCTGTCGAGGGAGGTCCGACGATGGAACGTCCGACGTGGGCGGGTACCGAGATCGACCTCCAGCGGCCGAGCGCGGCGCGGGTGTACGACGTGCACCTGGGCGGCTCGCACAACTTCCAGGCCGACCGGGACGTCGCCCGGCGGATCACCGACGCGATGCCCGAGCTGCCCGCGATCCTGCGGGCCAACCGGAACTTCCTGCGCCGGGCGGTGCGGCACCTGGTCGCGGACGGGGTCACCCAGTTCCTCGACCTCGGGTCCGGCATCCCCACCGCCGGCACCGTGCACGAGGTCGCGTGGCGGGCGGACCCGGCGTGCCGGGTGGTCTACGTCGACACCGACGCGGTGGCCGTCGCGCACAGCCGGGCGCTGGTGGCCGGCGCGGACCGGGCCGCCGCCGTGCACGCCGACCTGCGCCGGCCCGACGACGTGCTGAACGCGCCGGAAACGGTGCGGCTGCTGGACTTCACCCGGCCGGTCGCGGTGCTGATGGTCGCGGTGCTGCCCTTCGTGCCCGACGAGGACGACCCGGCCGGGCTCATCCGGCGGTACCTGGGGCCGGCCGCGCCGGGCAGCCGGCTGGTCGTGTCGCACGCCACCCAGGAGGGGTCGGAGGAGCACTACGCGGAGGCGACCGACCACTTCCGGCGCTGCGTCGGCGAGTTCGCCGTGCGCACCCGCGCCGAGGTGGCGGGCCTGTTCGGCGATCTGACGCTGGTCGACCCCGGCGTGGTCTACCTGACCGAGTGGCGGCCCGACCCGGGCGAGGAGGACGCCGACCCGCGCCGCACGTCGACGTTCGCGGCCGTCGGGCGCAAGGGCTGAGCCCACCTGCTCCAGGTGCCGCAGGTCCGCGTCCACCACCGGCGAGCACGAGTGAGGCGCGAGAGACATTTCCCCCACCCCGGGACCACGCCTAACGTCGACGGCATGAAGATTCTGCTCATCGGGGCCTCCGGCACGCTCGGCGCGGCCGTCCACCGGACGCTCGCCGGACGCGGTCACGAGGTCGTCACCGCCGGCCGGGGGTCGGGCGACCTGCGCGTCGACATCACCGACCCGGACCGGATCGCCGAGCTCTACGACCGGGCCGGGCGGGTGGACGCGGTGGTCAGCGCGGCCGGCTCGGTGCCGTTCAAGCCCTTCGCCGACCTGACCGCCGACGACTACCGCGCCGGGTTCGAGGGCAAGGTGCTCAGCCAGGTGGAACTCGTCCGCCAGGGTGTCTCCCGGATCGCCGAGCGCGGGTCGTTCACCCTGATCACGGGCGTGCTGGCGCGCGAGCCCATCGTCACCGGCAGCGCGGCGTCCCTGGTCAACGGTGCCGTGGAGGCGTTCGTCCGGGCCGCCGCGATCGAGATCGCACCGCAGCGGGTCAACGCCGTGAGCCCCACCGTGGTCACCGAGAGCCTGCCCGACTACGGCCCGTTCTTCCCCGGGATGCCGCCGGTCGACGCCGCCGACGTGGCCCAGGCCTACGTGCGGTCCGTGGAGGGCGCGCAGACCGGTCAGGTCTTCATCCCCTGACCGGGCGGTGCGCGGCCCGGCGGGGTCAGCCGCCGTTCAGGATGGACACCACCCGGGTCCCGGCCCGGGTGGTGTCCGCCGCGTGCGGCGTGCGGGCGGTGACCGTGCGGAACAGGTCGGCCGGCACGCGGCACTGCTCGACCAGCGCCCCGGCCCCGATCCCCTCCGACGCCAGCAGCTCGACCGCGCGCGGCAGCAGCGACGGTTGCTCCATCACCGTCACCAGGCCGGGCTCGCCGCGCCGCCACCCCCGCGCGGAGACGGTCGCCATGGCGTTGCGGTACGACACGTCGCCCAGCCGGCCCAGCCACCGCGCCCGGTACAGCAGCGCCTGAATACTCACGCCCCACTGCTCCTTGAGCCGGGCGAGCGTCGGCCACACCGCGCCGCCCATGCTCGCGGGCAGCAGGTCGCGGACCTGGTCGGCCGGCATCAGCAGCTCGGCGGCGAACCGGTGCGCCTGGTCCTCCACGCCCCGGACGCCCGGCTCGGCGTCGCCGTGCATCACCAGGTGCCCGAGCTCGTGCGCCACGTCGAACCGCTGCCGGTAGTAGTCGCGCTTGACCGGGTTGAGCACGACCACCGGCCGCAACCGGCTGTCGAACGAGTACGCGTCCACCGAGGCCGCCCCCGGCGGGCTGAACACGACCAGCACGCCGTGGTTCTCCAGCAGCCGCACCAGGTGACCCGCCGGGCCCGGCCCGATCCCCCACCGCTCGCGCACCAGCCGCGCGGCCCGCTCCGGGCCGTCGTCCGGGTCGTCCGCCGCGACCGGCAGGCACGGCACGTCCGGCTCGGGGAACTCGACGTGCCGCTCCAGGCTCGCCGCCACGTCCACCGCCACCTGCCCGTAGGCGAACGCCTGGTCGCGGGCGAGCTGGCTGGTCGACCGCAGCGACCGGAAGTGCGGAGTGGCGCTCACGGCGGCCACGTCGTCGGCGCGCACGGCGAAGAAACCGGGCTCCACGGCCAGGCTCAGCGCCAACTGCGCGACGGTCGCGGCGGTGGGCCGCTTCGCGCCCGACTCCCAGGCCGCCACGGCGGTCGGGCTCTTGTCCACCCGGCCCGCGAGGTCGCTCTTGCGCAGGCCGGCCAGCCTGCGGGCGAGGGTGAGCCGCGAGCCGTCGAACAGCGGGGCGACGTCGGCCGCCCGCACCGGAGAGCGAGGGTTCACCGCTCACCGGCGGCGAGACCGCCCCGACCACGCAGGCGGACGGGGGCGTCCGGGGCCGGGTCGGCCGCCGGGTCGGCCGCAGTGGGTGGCGGGGTCGCGGCGGCCCGCCGGTCCGCCGCCGGTGCGCCCAGCACGTCCACCCGCCACGCCCACGCCGGACCGCCGCCCGCGTTGAGCCGGGCGCGGCCCAGGATGAGCTCGGCGCGCCGGCTGACCGGGTCGAGGCTGTGCGCGACGACGTAGGTGTCGAGGTCGAGCACCTGGGAGGTGAGCGCGAACAGGCCGCCGACCCCTTCCTCGGCGGAGTGCTCGAACAGCGACGCCTGCGCCGGGTGCGCTTCGCGTTGCAGGGCGACGCGCTGCTTGGTGCTGCTGCGGCGGGCCCACGCCAGCGCGCCCAGCTTGCCGTACTCGCCCGCGGCGAGCAGGAACCGCCGGTGGCCGACCGCCCAGCCGGGGCTGTTGTTCAGGTTCGAGCGCTGCACCACGCCCGGCGCGACGCGCGGCATCGAGTCGATGTCCTTGCCGGACAGGCGGGCGTACAGCTCGTCCAGACCCGAGTCGGCGTCCGGCGCGGCGTAGCGCTCGCAGTGGAAGACGCGGTCCAGCCGGTTGCGGAACAGGGTGAAGCGGGTGTTGCCCAACCAGGCCGCGTCGTGGCCGTCTGCCTCGGAGAAGTCCTCCAGCGCCCGCGTGATCGCCGACTGGTACGCCCAGCGCAGGCCGTCCAGCACGCCGGCCGAGCCGAACTCCGCGAGGACTTCCCGCTGTTCCGTCATGACGTCCAACCTACCTCGCGACCAGTAGATCGTGCGTGGAAATGAACCGGCGTGTCGCACACCGCCGACCCGTCGCGCCCGGCAAGCGCCGGGAGTCCTCGGCGCTGCCGGCCCATGGCGGGAGCCCGAAGCGGCGAGCCGAACACCTCGGGTTGCCAATTAGTCGTATACGTCTATAGAGTGCGACCGTGCCCTTGGACGCCACCCGCAACAGCCTGGTCCTGCCGTTGCTCGGCCTGCTGGTCGAGCACCCCGCGCACGCCTACGACCTCACCACCCGCCTGCACGAGCGCTACCAGCGCGGCACGACCCGCAGCACCGTCACCACGTTGCTGAAAACCTTGGAACGCAACGGACTCGTCGCCGCCCGCGCCCCGGAGCAGGTCGGCAACCGGCCGCCGCGCACGGTCTACGAGCCGACCGCCGCCGGCCTCGCCGACTTCCGCGCCAAGGTCGAGTCCGGGCTGGTGGACTCGCCCGCCGCGTCGGTCGACTTCACCCTGGCCGTCGCCTACGTCGCGATCCTGCCCGCCGACCGCGCCGCCACCATCCTGGAGGACCGCGCCACCCGGCTCGACGGTGAGCTGGACGCCCTGCGGCTGCCGCCGGACGTGCGCGAGGCGCACATGCTCGAAGTCGCCTACTGGCGCTCGGTCGTCACCGCCGAGATCACCTGGACCCGCGCCACCGCCCAACGAATCCGCGCCGGCGAGCTCGACTGGCCCGACGCCGGACAGCCCCACCCCAACCAACAGAACACCAGCCGGCAGAACACCGAATGCCCCGACCACCGTCCGGAAAGGACCGACCCGTGAAGTTCGGCATCTACCCCGGGGGCCGCGCGGGCACGACCTGCTCGCGCCCGGCGGACCCGGCGGCGATCCGCGAGCTGGTCGACCGGCTCGCCGGCGGGCGGCCGTTCGTCGTCCGCGAGTACGTGCACCACCTCGGCGAACCGCACCGGCCGGACCTGGCCGCGAGCCTGGGCGCGCACCACGGGCTCGACCACCTCACGCTGCCCGACGAGTGGTACGCCGAGTCCGGGCGGGAGCTGGACCTCGTGGTCAGCTACCTCCCCGCGACGGCCGACCTGCCGGGGTGGCTGCGGTTCCTGGAGGCCGTGGTCGACCGCTACGGGCACCTGGTGCGCTTCCTCCAGGTCACGTTGGAGCCGAACTTCCCGATCCCGCTGATCGACGGCAGCTCGCCCGGCGTGCTCGACGCGCTGGTCCACGGCATCCCGCACGTCAAGTCCCTGCTGCGCGCACGCGGCCTGGCCCCGGCGGTCGGGTTCTCGGTGGCCGAGCCGGCCGAATGGCTGGGCGGCGACGACGCGTTCTGGGCGCACCTGAACTCCGTGCCGCACCAGGACTTCGCGGCCCACGTGGACTACGTCGGCCTCGGGCTCTACCCCGACGCCTTCTCCCCGGTCGCGCCGCGCGGCACACCGGGCGACGTCGGGTCGCTCACCGCGCACGCGTTGCGCCACCTGCGCGAGCACTCGCTGCCCCGCGCCCACATCCCGCCCGAAACCCCGATCCACGTGGTGGAGAACGGTTCCCCCAGCGGCGCGCCGCGCGACGGGGACGCGCAGCGCGAGTCGCTGACCGACATGATCGGCGCGGTGCTGGCCCTGCGCGCACCGCTGAACATCGCCCAGTACGAGCTGTTCTCCCTGCGCGACGCGGACAGCGGTACGTCGGCACCGCTCGGCTCACTCGGCCTGGTCACCGACACCTACGAGCCCAAGCCCGCCTTCGCGGCCTACCGCGACATCATCCGGTCGGCCGACGGGTAGGTGACGGCGGGCCGGGCGGTCAGCGACGTGCGGCGGGGTCCGACGCGGTGGCGATCAGGTCCTCGGGCGCGGACAACCGCCACGCCTCGAACACCAGCTCGGCCAGTTCGCCGGCGTCCACCCCGTCCAGCCGGACCACGACCCAGCCGAAGCCGCCGGCGGTGAACTGCTCCTCGAACACCTCCGGGCGTTCGGCCACCAGGGCCCGCTGCTCGGACAACGTCTGCTTGAGCCCCACGGTCCGCGTGCGCGGCCAGTGGTAGCCGAACCTCTTCCCGCGCACGGCGAAGGAGCTGTACTGCCCGCCTTCGGCACGCCGCACCTCCGCGAGCGCGCCTACCAGACCGAAGAACACATCACTGCCGACCGCCACTGGATTCCCCCGGAAAGTTCCGCGAACCCGAGTATACGTACGCATGTGCCGCCGAGCGCGCTTCGCCTAGGCTGCGGTCATGATCAGGACAGGCAGGCGGGTCCTCCTCGTGGTGGGACTCGTCGCCGTGGTGGGCGGGTGCAGCGTGCGGGTGGGCGGAACGCCCGTCGCGGGCCCGATCCCGACGACCACCACCACGGCGAAGGACAAGTCGCGGGCCACCGCCGTGAACCTGCTGGGCGACCTGCCCACGTTCGACCCGTGCAGCCTGTTCGACCCCGCCGACCTCAAGGCCTACGGCACGGCCGCGCTCTCCCCGCCCGAATCGCTGGACTACTGCCCGGCCACCCTGACCACGCCGGCCGGCACGGAGCTCGACGTGCAGGTCGGCAGCCTCGACCAGCTCGCCTCGGAGAGCGAGGTGCGGGCGGACTACCGGAACTACCGGGGCGGGCTGCGGATCGCCTACCAGCCGGACGACACCTACCAGTGCGCCCGCCGGCTGGTGTTCGCCGACCTGGTCACGCTCAGCATCACGGTGAGCAACTACAACACCGCCAAGACCACGTCGTCGGAGCTGTGCAACCCGGCCGACGCCCTGGCCACCGCCGCCGCCGACCGCGTGCTGGCCGAGGACGCCGGGCACCGCGCGTACCAGGCGCGGTCGATCGGCAAGGTCGACCCGTGCTCGATCGCGGCCCGGGACACCGTCGCCAAGGTCCCCGGCCTCCTGGGTGCGAAGGCCCGGCCCTACCCGGCGGCCCACCAGTGCCGCTGGAGCCGGGACGGCTCGGTCAACCCGCCCCGGATGCGGCTGACGTTCACCGTGGGGGTGCCGGCCGAGGCGGACGGCGGGAACACCACCGTCGAGGACGTCGCCGGGCGGCGGACGGCGATCAGCAGGACGGCGGTGACCTCGCTCGTGCTGTGCGTGGCCGAGACCGCCCACCTGCCGGTCGGGGACGGGGTGAGCGAGATCGCGCTCGTGGCGGTCACCCTGGCTCCCGGCAGTTCGGTCGACCTGGCCTGCACCACGGCCAAGGCCGTGGCCGCCGACGTGTGGCCCCTCCTGCCCCGGTAGGTCTTTCCGCACAATTCGCATCCCGCACATCCCTCGTTGGGGCACGATCGGTCACCCCCCGCAGTCCTGCGGCGAGCCACTGTTACCGGATCGGGGGATACACCGCGCCATTCGGGCAACGGCTCTTGCCCCGCAGATCCGGGCGGCGCAATCGTGGCCCATGGAATTGGCGGCGCTCGACCTGTTGCGCGACGGATTGCCGGACAGTTCCGCACCACGGCGGAAGGTCGTCGTGGTCGGAGCGGGGATAGCCGGGCTGACCACCGCCCTGCTGCTCAAGGAAGCCGGCCACGAGGTGGTCGTGCTGGAGGGCCAGAACCGGGTGGGCGGGCGAATCCTGACCCACCGGGGGTTCGCCGGGGACCTGTACGGCGAGTTCGGCGCGATGCGGTTCCCGGAACAGCACCCGCTGGTCCAGCACCTCATCAAGGAGCGGTTCGCGCTGGCCACCCGGCCGTTCCCGATGTACGACGAGGACACGTTCATCTACTTGCAGGGCAAGGGCGTGCGGCGCAAGGACTTCCGCGCCGACTCGTTCTCCTTCGACCTGTCCGCCGAGGAAGCCGCCCGGCCGCCGCACGAACTGCTCCGGCACACCGTGCAACCGCTCGTGGACATCATGGAGAACGAGGAGCCGGACAAGGCCTGGCACCGGCTGCTCACCGACTACGACAAGTACACGCTGCTCGGCTACCTCAAGGAGCGCGGGCTCGGTGACGGTGCGCTCGCCATGCTCGGCCCGCTGTTCAACCTCGAAGGGCGCTACCACTTCTCGCTCGTCGAGTGGTTCTCGCACTACTACGAGGACGTCTTCGGGAACCTGGTCTACATCGAGCAGGGCGCGGACTGCCTGCCACGCGCGTTCGAGCCCTACCTGATGGACGACATCCGGATGGGCGCGCAGGTACACGCGATCGACCAGGACGAGACCGGCGTGCGGGTGCACTTCCGCGCGGGCCGCCGCTCGCAGGTGGTGACCGCCGACGAGTGCGTCGTCACGGTCCCGTTCGCGAGCCTGCGGCACATGGAGATCAGCGGCCTGGACCCGGACAAGTGGTACGCGATCCGCAACACCTACTACGGGCGCGCGCACAAGCTGTTCATGCAGTTCTCCGAGCGGTGGTGGGAGACCTCGTACGGGATCACGCACGGGCTGACCGTCACCGACCTGGCGATCCGCAACATCGTCTACCCGCCGGCCGGGCAGGACACCCGCTACAAGCGGGGCGTGATGATCGCGTCGTACTGCTGGGAGCAGGACTCGATGCCGTACACGCCGCTGGCCGGGGAGGAGAGCGTCGCGCAGGCGCTGGAGGACCTGGTCAAGATCCACCCCGAGGCGCGGGACACCTTCGAGTTCGGCGTCTACAAGGACTGGGCCCTGGACTGGTTCGCGTGCGGGATCGGCCCGCTGTTCCGGGCGTTCGAGATGAGCGAGACGTTCTACGACGACGTGATCCGGCCGGTGGGCCGGGTGTGGTTCGCCAACGACGCCTGCGACCGGCGGCACCGCCGGTGGGCGGAGGGCGCGCTCAAGGCCGCCGTCAAGAACGCCTTCGCGATCCACGAGGGCATCCGCGACGAGATGCCGTGGAAGGACTGACCGGCGCGGCGATCGTTTCGCCGGGGCCTCGGGTGGCTACCCTGCGGGAGCGCGGAGGGAGACGACGTGGTCTCGGCGACGGTCAGGCGTCAGGGCAGGCAGTGGTGGGGGTTGGCGGGGTTCGTCGCGGCCGTGGTCGCGATCGCCCTGGTGGGGTCGCTGGCGGTGACCGGCTCGTCCGACCGGTACGGCTCCCTGGTGAAACCCCCGTGGGCCCCGCCCGGGTGGTTGTTCGGTCCGGTGTGGTCGGTGCTGTACCTGATGATCGCGGTCAGCGGCTGGCTGGTGTGGCGGCGCATCGGGTTCGGCCTGCCGCTGTGGGTCTACGCGGCGCAGCTCGTCCTGAACGCGTTGTGGACGCCGTTGTTCTTCGGCGCGGGCAGCTTCGAGCTGGCGGGCGCGGACATCGTCGCCCTGCTCGTGCTGATCACCGTCAACATCGGGCTGTTCCGGCGGATCTCGGGGGCGGCGGCGCTGCTGCTCGTGCCCTACTGGGTGTGGGTGGCCTTCGCGACCGCGCTGACCTTCGCGCTGTGGCGCGCCAACGCCTGACCGGAGCGCGGTGCGGCCGTGGTCATCCGGTCGACGGCACCGGCCCGTCGACGGGGTCCGGCTCCGCGACGGCGATCAGGCCCAGGGCGGTCCGGATCTCGATGTGCCGGGTCAGGAAGGCCCGCTCGTCGAGGCGCTTGCGCCGCAGCCAGCCGGTGACCTCGGCGTTGCACTTGCCGGCGTTGCACGAGCGGCAGGCGGGCACGACGTTGTCCACGGTGTAGCGGCCACCGCGCGAGATCGCCTGCACGCAGTCCCGCTGCAACGGCTGGTCGGTCGCGCCGCAGTAGGCGCACCCGCCCCAGGCGTCCCGGAGCGCGGCCCACTGCGCGTCGGTCAGGTCGTGCTCGACGCTGTCCATCCGGCGTTTGCGCTTGCGGGCGGCACGGCCCCGCCGGCTTCGGTCGACCGCCATCGGACCAGCCTACCGACCACCGGGCCCGACCGGCGGGCGGCGCACCGACTGCGGAGTCCCCACCCGCCCACCGGTGTGCGGTCCGGTCGATCCGGGAATCCGGGACACATGGACGAAGACGGACTTCCTCCCCGCGCACCGCCGCGCAGCGCGTTGACGCTGCGGCTGTGGCTCGCGGGTTTCGGCATCGTGCTCAACGGCGGGGCGGCGGTGCTGCTGGCGCGCGCCGGGTACGCGTTCCTCGCGGTGGTGCTCGGCCTGCTCGCCCTCGGGCTGGTGGCGGATCTCCTCTGGGTGGTCCACCGGAAGCGGCGCGGTGATCCCGGCTGATCGACACCAGGGGTGTAAATCGGGCAAAACGGGTAAAGGGTCTCATGACTACAGGTCGAGTAGCGGTGTTCGCCCCGTCCCCCCAGCTCACGGTGACGGTCGAGGTGCTGGACGGTGAGCCGGACATCCACGTCCACGCCGGCGGCCAGGGCGTGTGGCAGTCCCGGATGATCCAGTCCCTGGGCGTCGAGGTCGTGCTGTGCGCGGCGCTCGGCGGTGAGACCGGGCAGGTGCTGCGGCACCTGGTCGGCGTGGAGTTGAAGGCGCGCGACGTCGCCGCCCGCAACGGGGCCTACGTGCACGACCGCCGCGATGGCGTGCGCGACCCCCTCGTGGTGATGCCGGCGGACGCGCTGTCGCGGCACGAACTGGACGACCTGTACGAGATGACCCTGGTCGAAGCGCTGCGCGCGGGCGTGGCCGTGCTCAGCGGGCCCGCCGAGGACGACGAGCCGGTGCCGGACTCGGTCTACGAGAGGCTCGCCGCGGACCTCGGCGGCAACGGCTGCCAGGTGGTGGTGGACCTCTCCGGCGGACGGTTGGCCGCCGCGCTCGCCGGCGGCCCGGCGGTGGTCAAGGTCAGCCACGAGGAACTGGTCTCCGACGGCCTCGCCGAGTCCGACTCGCTGCCCGACCTGGCGAAGGCGTGCCGCAAGCTCGCCGACTCGGGGGTCGGCACGGTCGTGGTGTCCCGCGCGGCGGACGACACGCTGGCGATGGTCGACGGCGGGTTCGTCCTGGTCGAGTCGCCCGACATGTCCCCCGTGGACACCCGGGGCGGTGGCGACTCGATGACCGCCGGACTGGCCGCCGGCCTGGCGCAGGGCCTGTCCGTCGAGGACTCGCTCAAGCTCGGCGCGGCGGCCGGCGCGGTCAACATCATGCGGCACGGCCTCGGGTCGGGCAGCGGGGAGGTCGTCCGCGAAATGGTCGGGCGGGTACGGCTCAAGCAGTGGGAGGACGACAGGTGAAAGCGCTCATCACCAACGACGACGGCATCGACTCGCCCGGGTTGCTCGCCCTGGCCCGCGGTGCGGTGGACCACGGCTGGACCACGGTCGTGGCCGCGCCCGCGCGGGAGTCCAGCGGCACCGGCGCGGGCCTGACCGCCGCCGAGGACGAGCGGCGGGTGCGGGTGGAGCGCCGGGAGCTGGCCGGGCTGCCCGGCGTGCCCGGCTACGCGGTCGCCGCCCACCCCGCGTTCATCGCGCTGGTGGCGTCCCAGGGTTCGTTCGGCGGTCCCCCGGACATCGTGCTGTCCGGGATCAACCGGGGTGCGAACGTCGGTCGCGCCGTGCTGCACTCCGGCACCGTCGGCGCGGCGCTGACCGCGTCGATCAACGGCGCGCGCTCGATGGCCGTCTCGCTCGACGTCGGCCTGGAGTGGGACGTGGAGCACTGGAGCACCGCGGTCGAGGTGGCCACCGGTCTGTTCGACCGGCTGGCCGCCGCGCCGCCCGGCACGACGCTCAACCTCAACGTCCCCAACCGGCCGCGAGCCGGTGTGCCGCGCCGCGCGTCGCTGGCGGAGTTCGGCATGGTGCGCAGCCGCGTCAAGGAGACCGACGACGGGTCGATCACCCTGGCCTCGATCGTCGTGGAAGGCGACCTGCCGCCGGGCAGCGACGCGGTCCTGCTCGCCGAGGGCCACTCGACCGTGACCCCGCTGCTGCCGGTGACCGAGGACCGGGACGTGGACTGGTAGGGCGGGCGGGGTCAGACGGCCCGCGACGGCACCAGGCCCTCGAACAGCTTCTCGACCTCCACCGCGATCTGGCCGACCGCGTACCGGGCGTGGACCCGGTCGAAGGCGGCCATGCCGAACGCCTGCCGCAGGCCGTGTTCGCTGAGCACGGCCCGCAGCGCGCGGGCCAGGGCGGCGGTGTCGCGCGGCGCGGCCAGGCGTCCGGTCACCCCGTCCACGACCGTCTCGGGCAGCACCCCCACGGCGGTGGCCACGACCGGCACCCCGCAGGCCATCGCTCGCAGCGCCACCGTCGGGTCGGCTTCGCCGCGCGCCGGGCACACCACCACGTCGGCCGACCGCAGCAGGGCGGGCAGCGCGGTGCGCCCGTCGAACCGCACGCGGTCGGCGACGCCGCACACGTCGGCGTGCGCGGCCAGCCGGCGCGCGCACGGCCCGCCCGGCGCGGCGGCGACGACCAGTTCGGTGTCCGGCAGCGAGCGCAGCACGGCCACCACGTCCTGGAACCCCCGCTCGGGGAGCGGCTCGCCGACCGCGACCAGGCGGGACCCCGCGCCCCGGGGCGCGGCCGGCCCGTCGGGGTGGAAGACGTCGGTGTCCACGGCGGCCGGGACCACGGAGATGTTCGACCGCCGGACCCCCAGCCCGAGCAGGGCCAGGCGCTGGTCGACGCTCACCGCGAGCACGTGCGCGGCCTCGCGGCCGACCAGGCGTTCGGCCCGGGTCCGCTCGGCGTCGCCGGATCGGCCGACCTCGACGCCGCCGAACGACTGGACCACCACCAGGCCCGACTCGCGCGAGGCGACCAGGGCGGCCACCCCGGCCGCCGTGCCGCGGGCGTGCACGACGTCCGGCGGGTCGGTGCGCCACCGGCAGGTGAAGCGGGCGACGGACTCCCCCACGTCCTCGCCCACCTCGTCGACGGTGATGTCGTGCCCCGAGCGGGCGAGCGCGGCGTCCACGGGGTCGTGGACGTCGCTGACGACGGCGATCTTCACGCGACCTCCTGCTGTGGTGGGTATCACGCGCGAACGCGGAGCGGGTCGCCGACCGGACCCGGTCCGTCCACAGAGGACCTACCAGCGGAGGCGGCCCGCGGCCTCGGCGCGGCGGCCACCGGGAGGTTTGGCCGGCAGCCGGTCGCCCAAACCACCTGACCGGGCGAATCACCCCGATCGCGCTTGACGAGCCGGCACCCGCCCGAGCGGCCACACTCCCGTGAGGACCGTCCCGGCCCGCGCCGGCCGGGCGGGGACGCGTGGAGGAGGCGTTGTGGACGTAGCGAGCAGGTGGGACACCGCCAGGGCGTTCGGCGCGGTGCTGCTGCCCACGCTGGCCAAGGGCGTGATCGTCCGGCGGCCGGGCGCGATGGCACTGGCCGGGCGGTGGCAGACCGACGCGTCCGCGATCGCCGTGCTCCGGTCGTTGCGCGACCGGTACGGGGCGGGGCCGCTGCGGCTGCGGGTCACCGGCCGCAGCTTCGCGCTGGTGCTGGACCCCGGGGACGTGGGCAGGCTGCTCGCCGAGTCCCCCGAGCCGTTCGCGCTCGCCACGCGGGAGAAGCGCGCCGCGCTGGCGCACTTCCAGCCGCACGGCGTGCTGGCGTCGCGCGGCGCGGCCCGGGAACGGCGCAGGCGGTTCACCGAGCGCGTGCTCAGGCCCGAGGGCGTCGACGTCGAGCCGGTGGTGCGGGACGAAGCGGACCTGCTGGCGCGGCACGTGCACAGCGCGGGCGAGCTGACCTGGGACGCGTTCACCCAGACGTGGTGGCGGGTGGTGCGGCGGATCGTGCTCGGCGGCGGCGCGCGCGGTGACGTCGAGCTCACCGAGGAGCTGGCGGCGCTGCGGCGGGCCGGGAACTGGGCGTACCTGCGACCCCGTCGCGACGCCCTGCGCCACCGGTTCGACCGCCGGCTGCGCGCGCACCTGGACCGCGCGGAGCCCGGCAGCCTCGCCGCCACCGCCCCCGCCGACGACCTGGCCGGGCAGGTCCCGCACTGGCTGTTCGCGTTCGACGCGGCCGGGATCGTCACCATGCGCGCGCTGGCCATCGGCGGCACGGGCGCGGCGGGCGTGCTGGAGTCCGCGCGGCTGTGGCCGACCACGCCGATCCTGCTCCGGGAGAGCACCCGGCCGACCCGCTGGCGCGGCGGGTGGCTGCCCGCCGGCACGACGTTCGTCGTGTTCACCCCGTACTTCCACCGGCGGGGGCCGCACGCCGACGAGTACGCGCCCGGCCTGTGGCCGACCGACGACCCGGCGATCGTGCCGTTCAGCGGCGGTCCCGGGGTGTGCCCGGGGCGCGACCTCGTGCTGCTGACCGCCGGCACGATGCTCGACGCGCTGCGCGAGCACCTCGCCGGGCCCGTGCTGCGGGCACCCCTGCCCGCCACCCTCGACCACTTCACCCTGCGCATACCCGCGCGGTGACCGGCCGACGCGATCGTGCGCCCCGGGCCACGTTCAAACGGCCCGCCGGCGGGTATGCGGCTGGTGTGGACACGACAACCGCACAGCACTCGTTGTGGCTGACCGACGCCGCACGCCACTACCCGCTCGTCTCGAACACGGCGGTGGACGTCGCCGTGGTGGGGGCCGGTTTCGCCGGTGTGACGACCGCCCTGCTGCTCAAGCGCGCCGGGCTGCGCGTCGCGCTGGTCGAGGCCGACCGGGTGGGCAGCGGGACCAGCGGGAACAACACGGCCAAGGTCACCGCGTTGCAGGCCACGGTCTACTCCGAGCTCACCCGCGCCCACGGGGCCGACGCGGCGGCCGACTACGCGGCGGCGAGCCTGGCGGGCGTCGCCCAGGTGGCGCAGTGGGCGGCGGACGCGGACTGCGACCTGCGCCGGATGCCCGCCTACACCTACGCGGCCACCCGCGAGGAGATCGCGGCCGTCGACCAGGAAGCCGCCGCCGCGCTCGACGCGGGGCTGCCGGTGGCCCGCGACCGGGGCGAACAGCTCGGGGTGCCGTTCGAGGTGTACGACGCCGTCCGGCTGGACGACCAGCTCACGCTGCACCCGGTGAAGTACCTGCACGCGCTCGCCGCGCAGGTCGACGGCGACGGCTCGTACGTGTTCGAGGGCAGCCGCGTGACCGGGATCGACTCGGGCACGCCGTGCGTCGTGCACACCGCGTCGGGCGAGGTCGTCGCCGAGCGCGTGGTCGTGGCGACGCACTTCCCGCTGCTGGACCGGGGCGCGTACTTCGCCCGGTTGGAGACCGTGCGGGCGTACTGCGTGGCCGCGCGGCTGCGCTCGGGCGCTCCCCCGACCGGCCTGGGGATCAGCGCGGGCGAGCCCTCGTGGTCGCTCGCCGTGCACGGCGACCTCCTGGTGGTGTGCGGCGGGAGTCACCCGACCGGGTCACCGGAGGACGAGCCGTACCGGGCGTTGGAGGACTACGCCCACAAGCGCTGGGACGTCGCCGAGTTCACCCACCGGTGGTCGGCGCAGGACGTCGTCGCGTTCGACCGGATGCCGATGGTCGGGTCGTACACGCCCGGCTCCGACCGGGTGTTCGTGGCGACCGGGTTCCGCAAGTGGGGCCTGTCCGGCGGCACGTTCGCCGGGCTCGCGCTCGCCGCCGAGCTGACCGGCGACCCGCTGCCGTGGGCCGCCCGGTTCACCCCGCACCGGATGTCCCCGCGCTCGGTGCCGACGCTGCTGCGCAAGAACGCCGAGGTGGTCGTGGACCTGGTGGGCGACCGGCTCCGGCCCGGCAACGTCGCCTCGGTCGACGAGGTGCCGCGCGGGCACGGCCGGTTGGTGCGGCACGGCCTGGGCAAGGTCGCCGCGTTCCGCGACGACGACGGCGAGCTGCACGTGGTGTCGGCGCGCTGCACGCACCTGGGGTGCCTGGTGCGCTTCAACGACGCCGAACGGAGCTGGGACTGCCCGTGCCACGGTTCGCGGTTCGGCGTGGACGGCGAAGTCCTGGAAGGCCCGGCCACCGATCCCCTGCCCCGCCGCGAACTCGGCGACTGATCGAAGACCGTTTTGCCGAACGTCCTCGCGCTTGGGAAACCCTGTCGGAATGAGTCGAGGCGTCGGCAGCAGATCAGCGCGATGGCCCTGGGTGCTACCGACACCCAGGGCCATCGCGCTGATCACGGCCGGCCGACTTCGTCACATCGGCCGACCACGCGGCCGCACCATCAGATCTGCCAGTCGGAGCCGGTCTGGTTGTTCACCCACATCCCCGCCGCGATCTCGCGGTAGTAGCCGCTGAACCAACCAGTGCTGCAATACACCACCGCAGCGATGGTGACCGCCGAACCACCGGAATTGTAGGTCACGTTGACAGTGCGGCTCCTGCCGTTCTGCCACGAAGCGGGCGGATTGGTGCCCGGCACGACATCGATCAGCGAACGGGACACCGATCCTTTGTACTCGTTGTTCAGTCGGCAGTTCCAGTCGCCGATCGAAATCGTCACCGTCTTGCCCACCGCCAACGCGGGCTGCGCCAGCGCAAAGGTCGCCACCAGCGTGAGACCCACGGCAAGTAAAGCTTTGGTCAGCCTTTTCCTCATATCCCCTTCTCCATTAAAGCTTCCACCCGCACCGCTCACGAGTGCCACTCAACCCCTCGGGTCGATGCTCACACCATGGGACAGCCGTCATCCCAAAAGGGTGTCAATCCCGCTCCAAGGTCGATTCGAGGTCGACATGGGATACTTTTGGGAAGCCATCGCCGGACGGCGGAATCCCCAGCCCAGAGGAGATCGCCAGTGATCAGTGCCGGGACGCTGACCGACATCATCAAGCGGTTGCGCGAGAAGGAGGGCCTGACCGCCCTGAAGCTCCGGGAGCACCCCCTCCTCCTCGAAGTGCTCGGCACCTCGGACATCGAGGAAGGCGAGAAGCGGTTGCGGGACACCGCCCATGCCCTCGCCGACACGATGACCGGTCTCGCCATCCGCAACGCGCTTGCCGTCGGCTTCTCCGTGGAAAGGAATCTCAGCGAACGACGCCGATTAGCTATCCAAGGGATCAAGTCGAGAGAGGGGTTGGACCGGCCGAGCAGAAGCACGCTCAACCGCCGGGAAGAGGCGGGTGCCCAGGATCTGGCCGAACTGCTCCTGGAGCGGTACCGGAACAAGAATCCAGCGCTACTCCCGGCAGACCAGGTCGGCAGGAAGGCTTCAACCCCTCCAACGTCGACCACCCCTGACCGGCCGGTGGATACCGCAGGACGCACAAGATCACCCCGACGTGGTGTGCTGATCGTGGCTCTGGTGGGCCTCATCGGCCTGGGAGCGCTGATTGTCCACAGGGTGACCGACGGGCCGAGCGACACGGCGGACGATCCGACAACCCCGCCCGACGCCTTGCAGGTCGAAGCCCGCTACGACGGCAAAGACCCGCGCGGGCTCGACGGGACGGACAGCAAATGTGCCGATCCGCCCGCGAGCGAGCCGGTGGAGTCGAGCAGGCCAGCGGTTTTCGGTCCCGAAGGTAAGCGAATCGGCATTATCGAACTACGCACCTCGCCTGCCTGTCCGGTGATCTGGGCGCGTGTGCTCTGGGGTGGCCTCAACGAGGGCACGTACGTCATACCGGCCGGGTGGACGCTCCACGTCATCGGCC
Source organism: Actinosynnema sp. NPDC023587 (assembly GCF_040640215.1). Taxonomy (NCBI): domain Bacteria; kingdom Bacillati; phylum Actinomycetota; class Actinomycetes; order Pseudonocardiales; family Pseudonocardiaceae; genus Actinosynnema; species Actinosynnema sp. NPDC023587. The sequence goes on from NZ_JBFABG010000006.1 coordinate 82,451, forward strand.
ACCGCCCGGAAACGGGAACCCGATTCGACTTCACCGAGCCGTCGCGGGCGACTCCCATCCCCTACGGTCTCGGCCCGATGCTCACCACGCTCCGGGGCTGCGTCTTCGTGGAAGCCTACTTCACCAGCGGTGACCAGAAGACGGTTCCGGCCACCACTTCCTGCGCACAGCGGTGAAGACGAGATCAGCCGGCGTCACCGAAGGCGACTCCCCTCAATCATGAAGAATGCTCGATCGACCGGATCACACCGGGACGTGGTTCCTGGGACGTGGTGCCTGGAGCCCGGTCCCGCGCGGTCCGCGCTCAGGAACCCGACGGGGGCCGGGTCTGCGACGCCTTCCGGGTCAGGGCGAACCCGAGACCGGTCATGACCAGCGCCGAGCACAGGTGCAGCCACCCGTCGGCGGTGTTGATCGGCAGGAAGTTCGCGGGGCCGGGGGCGGTGCCGACCACCAGGCCGTAGAACCACAGCACCATGTAGAACACGCCACCGCTGACCAGGAACAGGCTGGCACCGCGCACCGACCGGGCCGTCACGACACCCCAGACGCCGATCAGCAGGTGGATGATGTTGTGCAGCACCGACACGGCGAACACCCCGAACAGCAGCGCCTCCGAGTCGCCCGCGAACCTCAGCGCGTCGTGGTTCGTGGTCAACCCCGGCACGAAGCCCGCGACGCCGAGCGCCAGGAACACCACGCCGACGACGTAAGCCGCGGTCCGCACCGGTGCCCGTCTGAGTGCGCCAACCCGCGACATCGCCACTCCTGTCACCATCGCTGTCCTCCGTCGGTCGATCCTCGGCTACCCGCGCCCCGGAAGTGGGAAACCGCGTGCCGCCGCCCCGGTCAGACCACCCGGACGGCGGCACGCGGTGCGGCGGTCGAGGCGCGGACGACCACGTGCGGCAGGAGGTGGATGTGGAGCTCCGCGCGGTCCTTGCGACCGCTGTGCAGCTTGCGGAGCAGGAACTCGACGGCCAGCCGGCCCACGTTCTCGCGCGGTGGCGCGACCGCCGTCAGCGGGATGTCGGCCAGGCCCGCGAACTCGTCGTCGTAGGCGATGACCGACAGGTCGTCGGGCACGACCAGGCCGCGCTGCCGCGCCCGTCGCAGGACCTGGATCGCGATGCTGTCCGGGTGCGCGAGGACCGCGGTGACCCCGTGGCGGGCGAACCCGTCCAGGAAGTCGTCCAACCGCCGCGCGATCTCCTCGTGGGCGTGGTCCTCGTGGCGGGGCATGGCGGGCGAGAGCCCCAACGCCGCCACCGCCGCGTCGTAGCCCCGGGTGATCCACCCGCTGGCCGGCGAGCGGCCGGTGATCAGCGCGACGTCGCGGTGACCCAGCTCGGCCAGGTGGCGCACGGCCTGGATCGCGCCGTGCCGGTGGTCCGAGGCCACGTACTCCACCGGGGGCAGGTGCGCGGTCGGTGCGCAGGACCGCTCGACGAACAGCACCGGAACGGGCAGCTCGGCGAGCCACTCCAGCGCCGGGACCGGTCGGGACCCCGGCTCGCCGGGCGTGAGCAGGAGGCCGTCGACCCGGGCTTCCAGGAGCCGTCGGACCGGGGACCGGTCGTCGTCGAGGTGGCCGTCCGACACGGCGAGCACGAGCTTGGTGTCCCGGGCCTGGGCGGCGCGGCGCGCGCCCTCCACCACCTCGCGGAAGTACTGGCTCGCGGCCGGGACCACCATGCCGATGGCGGCCCGGTGACCGGTCGGCCGGCGCAGCGCCGGGGCGACCACCGCGTCCTGGACCGCGCCGGGCAGCACCGCGCCGCCGTGCACCCGGGTCACGTCCCCGCGCTCCTCCAGCTCCGCGAGATCGCGGCGGACGGTGATCGCGGAGACGCCGAGCCTGGTCGCGAGCTCGGCGGCGCGGACGCTCCCGGCCGCGCGCACGGCCATCAGGATCGCGTGGTGTCTCCGGCTCGCGTCCATGCGCGCCTCCTGGCTGGTCGTGCGGTCGAACGACCGTGCCAGGATCATATGCGCGCACCGCACGCCGATTCCGGTCCTGCGGCGGACCGGGTGGGCGGGGTGACCGCCCCCGGACCACGCCGGGCCGCCTCGCCCGGGGAGCGCCGCCGGAGTCCGGTGAGGACGGTCGGTCACGACCGCATCGCGTTCGAGCGGGTCACGCCTCGACGGCGCTCCCTAGCGGATCACGAAACCCCCGTTGACGCCGATGGTCTGGCCGGTCACGTAGGTGCCGTCCGGGCCGACCAGGAAGGCGACCGCCGAGGAGATCTCGGCGGGCAGCCCGAACCGGCCCAACGGGGTCTGGCGCTCCAGGTCCTCGCGCACCACGGGGGCCATCACGTCGCCCAGCGGCGTGTCGATGTATCCGGGGGCGATGCAGTTCACCCGGATACCGCGCGGCGCGACGTCGCGGGCCACCGCCTTGGTGAGGCCCTCGATACCGGCCTTCGCGGCCGAGTAGTGCGGGATGTGGGCGCAGCCCGTCATCCCGCAGACCGAGGACACGTTCACGATCACCGCGCCGCTCGTCATGTGCCGCAGCGCCGCGCGGGTGCCGTAGAAGGTGCCGTCCAGGTGGACGCCGAGCATCCGGTGCCACGCCTCGTCGCTGATGGCCACGGTGGCGTCCAGCATCGTCGTCGGCTCGCCCGACTTCCCCTCGGCCAGCCGCGACGCCAACCGGCCGAAGGCCTCGTCCGCCTCCTGCCCGCCCCGGATGCCGGCGTTGTTGACCAGGATGTCGAGCCGGCCGTAGGTGTCCACGACGGCCTGCACGGCCTCGTCCACCTGAGCCGAGACCGACACGTCGGCCACCACCGCCATGCCCTGCCGGAGCAGGCCCGCGGTCAGCTCCGCCCCGGTCGAGTCGACGTCCAGCGCGGCGACCCGCGCGCCCTCGGCGTCGAGCCTGCGGGCGACCGCTTCGCCGATCCCCGAACCGGCACCGGTTACCAGCGCCACCTTGCCCTCGATGCTGCCCATGGCCGCAGACGCTAGTCAGCGCCTGCCGACTCGCTGTGGCCCCGGCCACAGTCGGTGCGCTGGTGGTCAACGGCTGTTCGCCATCGGGCAAGCGTTCCCCAGGCCGCCGCCGCACCCTGGGGCCGTACAGGGCGGACGGAGGCGGCATGACCGAGGTAGACCGACGTGTCCCGACAACCCGGAAGGGCAACTCGATCGTCGGGTTCGGCAGGCAGGTGCTGCGGGCGGAATCCAGCAGCGTGCTGATCGCGACGATCCTGCTGGTGCTCGTGATCGGCGTGCTGCGCCCCAACTTCCTCACCATCGGGCAGTTGCGGGACGTGCTCAACAACTCCGTGTACGTGGCGCTGCTCGCCGCGGGCATGGCGTTCCTGTTGGCGATGCGGGAGATCGACCTCTCCGTGGGTGCGATGTTCGGCCTCTCGCTGATCACCTCGGCGCTGCTGATGAGGGACGGTTTCAACCCGTGGCTGGCGTGCGCGGCGGGCATCGCGCTCGGCGCGGTCCTCGGCCTGGCGAACGCGTTGGTGGTGCAGCACGTCGCGATCCCGGCGTTCGTCGCCACCCTGGCGACGATGCAGCTCTACCGGGGACTCGCGGTCGCGCTCGGCGAGGGGCAGCAGGTGACCGGGCTGCCGCTGGAGCACTCCTTCTTCTCCGTGCTCGGCGGCGACTGGCTCGGGCTCCCGGTGAGCGTGTGGATCCTGATCGCGGTCACGGCGGGGCTGACCGTGGTGCTCCGGTGGACGCCGTTCGGCTACCGGGTGCGGTCCATCGGGTCCAACCCGGACGCCGCCGCGTTCTCCGGCATCTCCATCCCGCGCACGCGGATGTACGTGCTGATCCTGGTCGGGGCGATCGGCGGCCTGGCCGGCGTGCTCGGCCTGGCCTTCTTCACCTCCGGTGACCCGAACATCGGCACCGGCTTCGAGCTCCAGGCGATCGCGGCGGCGGTGATCGGCGGCACGCCGCTGCGCGGTGGCGTCGCGACCGTCGTGGGCGCGGTGTTCGGCGCGATCCTGCTGGGCGTGGTGTCCAGCGGTCTCGTCTACTTCAACATCCCCGCGAACTGGAGCTCGTTCGCCACCGGTCTGGTCGTCCTGCTGGCGGTCGGGGTGGACAGCGCGCTGCGCAGTCGGCGGCGAGCCCGCGAATCAATGCTCGGCCTGTGAAACCCCGCGTAGGAAAGAGGTCCCTGATGCGTCCCCATCGGTACGTGGCGGCGTTCGCCGTCGCCGGTCTGCTGGCCGGCTGTGGCGCGGCGGAACCGTCCGCCGACACGCCGCTCAAGATGGCGTTCGTCTACGCCACGTCGACGCAGAACCCGTTCCAGGAGATGGCCTTCGGCGCGAAGGCCGCCGCGGCCGACGCCGGGAACATCGACCTGACGCTGAGCGCACCGTCCCAGGTGGACGGTCCGCAGGAGGTCCAGCTCTTCCAGTCGGCGATCCGCAACTCCAAGGACGGCGTCGCCCTGGAGACGCTGACCCCCGACCTGTTCGTGCGCCCGCTCAACCAGGCCACCGACCTGGGCGTGCCGATCGTCGCCGTGGACACCGCTCCCCCGGCGGGCACCAAGGTCGACCTGTTCATCGGCAACAGCAACACCGAGCTGGGCAAGCTGCTCGGCGAGGAGTTCGTCAAGCAGGTGCCGGAGGGCACCACCGGCGAGGTCGTGCTGGGCAACGCGATCCCCGGCCTGACCCTGTTGCAGCAGCGGCTGGACGGCATGAAGTCGGTCATCGAGGCCAAGCGCCCCGGCCTGACGATCACCGGCCCGTTCGACTCCGGCTCCGAGCCGACGTCGAACTTCAACAAGTGGAACGACATCGTCAAGGCGCACCCGGACGCCATCGGCTACCTGGGCGTCGGCGCGCAGGACGCGGTGTCGCTGGCGCTGATCCAGAAGAACACCGGCCGCAAGTTCCTGGCCGGCTCGTGCGACCCGGACGTCGCCGCGCTCCAGGCCGTCAAGGACGGCTACGTGTTCGCGCTCGCCTCGCCCGAGCACTGGATGAAGGGCTACGTCGCGCTGCGCATCCTGGCCGACCACGCGCGCACCAAGAAGGAGATGCCCAAGGGCTGGTGGGACACCGGCTCGCTGGTGGTGAACGCGGCCAACATCGACCAGATCATGGCGCGCCAGAAGGACGAGGACTCCCGCAAGGCGGCGTTCAAGGCGGAGACCGACAAGCAGCTCGCCGACCCGGCGAAGCACCTCAAGCCCATCGGGGAGGCCAACTGATGCACGCCTTCACCGCGCACGGGATCACCAAGACCTACGGCGGGGTCACCGCGCTGGCCGGAGCGGACCTCACGCTGCGCCCCGGTTCGGTGCACGCCCTGCTGGGCGAGAACGGCGCGGGCAAGTCCACGCTGATCAAGGTGATCACCGGGGCGGTGTCGCCGGACGCCGGCACGCTGCGGCTGGCGGGCGCGGACGTCGCCTTCGCCAGCACGGCCGAGGCGGCGGCCAACGGCGTCGCCGTGGTGTCGCAGGAGCTCAACCTGTTCCCCGACCTGGACGTGCTGGCCAACCTCTACCCGATGCGCGAGCCGACCCGGGGTCCGTTGCTCAACCGGGCGGAGATGCTGGCCAAGGCGGTGCCGGTGCTGGAGCAGCTCGGCCTGGACGTGGACCCGAAGGCCAGGCTCGGCTCGCTCTCGCTCGCGCAGCGGCAGCTCGTGGAGATCGCGAAGGCGCTGATCGTGCGGCCCAGGGTGCTGATCCTGGACGAGCCCACGTCGGCGCTGGACAAGGACAGCTCGGCGCTCCTGCTCGACGTCCTGCGGGTGCTGCGCGACCGCGAGGTGGCGGTGGTGTTCGTGTCGCACATCCTCGAAGAGGTGATGAACCTGTGCGACGAGATCACCGTGCTGCGCGAGGGCCGCACGGTGCTCGACGCCCGGCCGCGCGCCGAGCTCGACATCGGCGACGTCGTGCACGCCATGCTGGGCAAGGACCTGCCGGTGCCGGTGCGCACGACCGGCACGCCGGGCGCGGCGAAGCTGGAACTGCGCGGTGTGACGGTGAAGGACCGGCTCACCGACGTGGACCTGGTGTGCTCGGGCGGCGAGATCGTCGGCCTGGCCGGGCTCGCCGGGTCCGGGCACACCACGGCGCTGGAGGTCGTCGCGGGCATCCGGCGGCCGGTGCGGGGCTCGATCACGCTGCCCGGCGGGCGGACCCCCCGGGACTTCCGGTCCGCCATCGCGGCCGGGGTGGCGCTGGTGTCGGGCGACCGGCGGCGGGTCGGGCTGATGCTCGACAAGCCGGTGTGGGAGAACATCGCCCAGGTCCGGCCGGTGGCGCTGGCGGCGGCCGGCGGGCTGCTGCGCACCGGCGCGCTGCGCGAGTCGGCGCGGGCGCTGGCCGAGCGGGTGCGGGTGCAGCCGCCGAACGTGGACATCCGCGCCGGGCTGCTGTCCGGCGGCAACCAGCAGAAGGTGGTGCTGGCGAAGTGGCTGGCGGCGGACCCGTCCGTGCTGCTGCTGGACGACCCGACGCGGGGCGTGGACCTGGGTGCGCGCGCCGAGATCCACGCGCTGCTGCGGGCCGTGGCGGACGCGGGCAAGATCGTCGTGCTGTGCTCCACCGACCTGGACGAGCTGGTCGTGGCGTGCGACCGGGTCGTGGTCTTCCACAAGGGCGAGGTGTGCGCGGAGCTGACCGGTGACCGGATCGACCAGCACACCATCCTGCGCACGATGAACACCGGCGAGGTCTGAGCCGGACCGACGGCCGCGCCGGGGGCTTCTCCTCCGGTGCGGCCTGGCGGTCGGCACGGGCCCACGTGAACGGAAACCACTCGTTCGTGAGGGTGGTGTCCCCGGCTGGCGGATGGCCGACCGGGGCCGCGAGTGCCACTCTCGACCGTTGTGACGGACACCGCCCCCGCCGAACAGGCGACCGCGACCTCCGACTGGACCACGCCGACCGGGCTGGGGACGTCCGCGGCCCGTCTGGCGGCCCGGTTCGCCCGACTGCGGCCCGAACCACCCGCACCGACCCCCGTGCCCCCACCCGCCGCACCACCGAGCACCGCGCCACCGGTCCCCGGCCTGAGCACGTCGTACCCCGGTCTCCCCGTCCCGCCCGGCTCGCCGCACCCCGGTCTGCCCGGTGTGCCGGACCTGGCCGCGCTGCTGGGCGAAGTGGCGCTGGTGGGCGAGGCGGCGCGGACCGCCGGGGCCGCCCCCGGCCCGGGGTACGCCCTGCGCGAGTGGGGCGACGGCACCCGCTCGCCGCTCTACGTCCCGGTCGTCGAGCGCGTCGACGACGTGCTCACCGGCGCGGTCGAGGACCGGCTGGTCGAGTGGGCCGAGCGGTGCGGTTTCGTCGGCGAGGAGCTGGACCACCTGCGCGGCGCGGGGTTCGGCCGGCTGGCCGTGCTCGCCCACACCGACAGCGACGACCCCGAGCACCTGCTGATCGCGGCCAAGCTGAACGCCGCCTGGTGGGCCGCCGACGACCTGTACGCCGACGACAGCGAGCGGGGCGCGACACCCACGGAGCTGCCGCCCCGGCTGGCGCTCGCGATGGCCGCCATGGACCCGCTGCCCGCCGCCGGCGAGTTCACCGCCCCGCTGGAGGAGGCCCTGGCCGCCGAGCCGGTGCTGGTGGCGCTGCGCTCCGGGATCGACCACCTGTCCCGGTTCGGCTCGCCGGCCCTGGTGCAGCGGGTGAACTACTCGACGTTCGCGATGTTCGTCGCCTGGAACACCTACGCGGCGTGGCGGCACACCGGCGACTACCCGCCCGCGTGGAAGTACCTGGCCACCCGCCAGCACGACACGTTCTACACGTCCATGACGCTGGTCGACGCGGTCGGCGGCTACGAGGTGCCGGCCGAGCTGTACTACGACCCGCGCGTGCGGCGCGCCGCGTTCCAGGCGGGCACGGCGGCCGTCCTGGTCAACGATCTGCTCTCGGTGGCCAAGGACGCGGCCGACGAGAACCCGGTGGTCAACATGGTGCTCCAGATCGCGGCCGACCGGGAGTGCCCGATCGCCGAGGCGACCGAGGTGACCGTGGACCTGCACAACCGCTTCGTGCGCGATTTCGAGGCCGGCCACCGGGAACTGCTGGCCGTCCCGTCCCCCGAGCTGCACCGCTTCCTGCGCGGCCTGCGGGCGTGGATGGGCGGCGGCTTCGAGTGGCACAACACGAACCCGCGCTACCGCGCCTGACCCCACCGCTCACGCCGCTCACCGCGGTGACCACTCCCAGGACGGCCGTACCCGAATCCGGAGGACACCGGATCGAGACGGCCGTCCTCCGTCGTCCCGCCCGGCTCCCACCGACCGGCGGCCCGCGTCCCCGGGGCACGGCGGACTCCGTCCTCAGGCGCGGCGACCCGCACCGGGCCACACCACGTCCCCGCCCCCGGCCGGACTTCCACGTCGTCAGCTCACCATTCGTCCACGGGGTACGGACGCCCGGCCGCCTTCGACGCGATGGCCTCTGCCAGTCGTCCGAGGTCGTCGGCCAACTCCACCTCCACATCGGCCAGTTCGACGCTGTACCTGGTCCGACCGGCCGCCTGAGCGCCGTGGGCACTTTCATCCATGAGCCGGACTATGTAGCGCCCCAACCGGGTGTTGACGCTGGTGAGCCAGGTGTTGAACAGCAATTCGTCCTTGGTCACCGCACCACGCACCGTCCCATCCGTTCCACGACAGCGGCTCGGGTCGAGCCGTCATGGCCAACGTAGGGACGACCGAGGGTCACCAGTTGCACATATCTTGTAACGATCGGCGAGTCGCACGCCCTCCGAAGCACCGTCGCCCAGAATATTCGCACCCACCGTTGCGCCGAAAAGCGGACCTCGCCGATTCCGCGCGATATTCCGCACGGCGAGGACCCGCCCCGCGCACGTTTATCCGCACTGGTGCCGGTCGGACTTCAGGGCCGCGCCGGGGGACGCGGGCCGTTTGTCACCCGGAGATCAGTTCGGCCGCCTTCTCCGCGATCATCGCGGTCGGGCTGTTGGTGTTGCCGGAGACGATCGAGGGCATGACCGAGGCGTCGGCCACCCGCAGTCCCCCGATCCCGCGCACCCGGAGTTCGGCGTCCACCACGCTGCCCATGGCGCAGGTGCCGGACTGGTGGTGGTAGGTGGTCACGGAGCGCCGCACGTAGTCGCGCAGTTCCAGCCTGCCCGGGTAGATCTCGTCCGCGCCCCACTCCTTGAGCGCCCGCTCGTGCCCGATCTCCTGGCACAGCAGGACCGCTTCGACCAGGGCGTCCACATCGGACCCGGCGGACAGCGCGCGCGGGTCGATCACCGGCGGGCCGTCCGGGGCGGACAGCGTCACGCGGCCGGAGCTCTCCGGGCGGATCAGCCCCGCCATCAGCGAGAACCCGTTGTCGGGGCCGGACATCCACTTCTCGTACAGCGGGGCGCTGAAGTGCAGCGGCTGGAGGTCGGGGCCCGCCAGGCCGGGGCGGCTGCGCCAGAACAGGTGCGTCTGCGCGGGCGGGATGCCCGGCGTGTGCCCGATCGGCTTGGCGGCGCTGAAGATCGTCGGGACCAGCCAGTGGTCCTGGAGGTTGTCGCCGACGCCCGGCAGGTCCGCGACCACGTCGACGCCCGACGCCCGCAGGTCGTCGGCGGGCCCGATGCCCGAGCGCAGCAGCACCAGCGGCGACCCCAGCGCGCCCGCGCTGAGCACCACCTCGCCGGCGCGGGCCCGGCGCACCCGGTCGTACTCGGTCCACTCCACGCCCACGCACCGGTCGCCGGACATCAGCAGCTTCCGCACGTGCGCGTTCGTGACGAGGGTGAACCTCGGGTGGTCGAGCACGGGGGTGAGGTAGGCGCGCGCGGTGGTGTGCCGCTCCCCCGCCGCGATGGTGAACTGCATCCGGCTGACGCCGGTCTGGTCGCCGTCGTTGTAGTCCGCGTTGTACGGCACCCCGGCCTGCTGCGCGGCGGCCACGATCGAGTCCTGGACGGCGTCGGCGGCGTAGTCGCGCAGGATGGTCAGCGGCCCGTCCTCGATCCGCCGGAACACCGGCTCGACGTCCGCCCACGACCAGCCGGCGTTGCCGCGCGCGGCCCAGTCGTCGTAGTCGGCGGGGTTGCCGCGAACGTGGATCATCGCGTTGAGCGCGTGCGAACCGCCCAGCACCCGCCCCCTGGGCAGGTGCAACGACCGGCCTCCGGCGTCGCGCTGGGGCACCGACCGCAAGCCCCAGTCCTGCGCGCTGTCCCAGAGCTCGTGCATCCGCAGCGGGTCGTGGATGGCGGGGTTCAGGTCCCGGTCGCCGGCCTCCAGGAGCAGCACCGTGCCCTCTGTCCGGTCCAGCAGCCGCCGGGCCAGCACACAGCCGGCCGTGCCCCCACCCACCACCACGAAGTCCGCGTCGACCATTGCCCCAGTCCAGCAAACGGGCGGCTGTCTTCCTTGAACCGGAGCGCACGGCCGTTGTCCGGCCGCGCATCGGGCACAGGAGGACGTGAACCGCACCGGACCCGGACCGCGCAAGCCCCGGGCTGCGGGGCCACGTGCGGAGCCCCTCGGGCGGGACGGGACCGGGCGGGGACGCCCGGACCACCGCCGGTTAGTCGGTCTCGTCCTCGAACTCGCCGATCAGCTCTTCCAGCAGGTCCTCCAGCGCCGCGATGCCCACCACGTCGTCGCCGTCCGCGACCAGCGCGAGCTGCGAGCGGTGCGCGCGCATCTCGCTCACCGCGTCCGTCACCGACAGCGACGACGGCAGGGTGAGCGGAGCGGTCATCAGCTCGCGCGCCGGGCGGGCCTGTCCCACCGCGGTCGCCCGGACCACCTCGCGGATGTGCACCAGGCCGACGAAGCGGCCGTCCTCGGCGCGCACCGGGAAGCGGGAGTGGCCCGTCGCGCGGCTGTGGTGCTCCACGTCGTACGCGTCGGTGTCCTCGCGCACGCTGTCCACTTCGGACACCGGGACCATCACCTGCGCCAGGGACGTGCCGCGCAACTGGAGCATCCGGGTCAGCAGCCGCCGCTGGCCCTCCGGGATGAGGCCGTGCTCGGCGGACTGGCGCACCAGCATCCGGATGTCGTCCGGCTGGTCCGCCCGCGACAGCTCGTCCTGCGGCTGCACCTTCAGCAGCCGCAGCAACGCGTTCGTGGTGTGGTTGAGCGAGGTCAGCACCCACCGCACGGACCTGGCGAACGCCCGGAACGGGATCGCCAGCAGCAGCGCCGAGCGCTCCGGGTGCGCGATGGCCCACGACTTGGGTGCCATCTCGCCGACCACCATGTGCAGGAAGACCACCAGCACCAGGCTGATCGTGAACGCGACCGCGTAGGAGAGCCGGGTCGGCAGGCCCAGCGCCAGGAACAGCGGGTCGAGCAGGTCGGCGACGGCGGGCTTGGCCAGCGCGCCCAACCCCAGGGTGCACAGCGTGATGCCGAGCTGCGCGCCGGCGAGCATGAGGGACAGCTCGCGCACCCCGGCCACGGCCGCGCGCGCGGCCCGGCTGCCGTCCTCGGCGGCCTGTTCCAGGCGGTGCCGCTTGGCGGCGATCAGGGCGAACTCGCCGGCCACGAAGAAGGCGTTGGCCACCAGCAGGACCAGTGACGCGAACAGCGCCCCACCGGTGTTCATCGGCCACCCTCCGCGTGCAGCAGGACGGCGCTGGGCACGTGCCGGGACACCTCGGCCACCCGCACCACCACGCCGTCGAGGGCGAGTTCGTCACCGGCGCGCGCGGTGCGGCCCAGCCGGTGCAGCACCAGGCCGGACACGGTGTCGTAGCTGTCGTCGGAGGGCAGTTCGATACCGGTGGCGTCGGCGATCTCGTCGATCCGCGACCGACCGGGCACCGACCACCAGCCGTCCGGGCGGCGGCGCACCCCCTCGGCGACGATGTCGTCCTCGTCGTGGATCTCGCCCACGAGCTCCTCGGCGAGGTCCTCCAGCGAGACCACGCCCGCGAAGCCGCCGAACTCGTCGACCACGCACGCGAGCTGGCGGCGCTCGGTGCGCAGCCGTTCCAGCACGGCGGGCAGGCCGAGCGAGGCGGGCACCACGAGCGCGGGCACGGCGATCGACCGCACGGGGGTGCCGCGCCGGTGCTCCGGCGGCACGGTCAGCACCTCGGCCAGGCCAACGACGCCGATCAGGTCGTCCAGGTCGTGGCCGACCACGGGGAACCGGGAGTGCCCGGTGTCGAGCAGTTCCACGACGTGCGAGGTGGGCTCGTCCGCGCCGACCGTGCGGACCGCGACGCGCGGCGTCATCGCCTGGTCGGCGGTGAGCCCCCGGAAGTCCAGGCCCCGGTCGAGCAGGCGGGTGAGCTCGGGGTCGAGGTGGCCCTCCGCGCCGGCCGCGCCGATGATCTGCGCCAGGTCCTCGGAGGTCGCGCCCTGCGGGAGCTCCTCGACGGGTTCGATGCCGACCGCGCGCAGCAGCCGGTTGGCCGAGGCGTCGAACAGGCGGATCACCGGACCGGTCACCTTCAGGTAGACCGCGGTGGAGGGGGCCAGGAACTTCGCCAGCGCTTCCGGCTTGGCGATGGCCAGGTTCTTGGGGAACAGCTCGCCGAGCACCATCTGCACGACGGTGGCGAACACCAGCGCCAGGACCAGCGACAGCGACATCCGCGCCGCCTCGGGGAGGCCGGTGAAGCCGAGCAGGTCGGCCAGGCCGGTGCCGAGCAGCGGTTCGGCGATGTAGCCGACCAGCAGCGCGGTGACCGTGATGCCGAACTGGGCTCCGGAGAGCATGAACGAGAGCTGGGTGGTGACGGCGTACGCGCGGTCGGCGGCCTTGTCGCCGTTCTCCGCCATCTGCCGGAGGCGACCGCGGTCGACCGCCATGTAGGCGAACTCCTGCGCGACGAAGTACCCGGTCGCGGCGGTGAGCGCGACGATGGCCAGCAGGCCGCCGAGGATCAGCACGGCGCACCGCCGCGAGGTGGCCGGGGCTCGCCCGGCTCGCTACTGCAACCGTCGGAATCCGTCGGATCAGGCATGACATCGACACTAGCACGTGGCACTGTATGGTTTGTGAGCGAGGCCCTGATCAGGATCGGTGAGTTGGCGGCCCGAGCGGGCGTCAGCATCCGCACGGTGGACTATTACACCCAGTTGGGATTGATCGCGCCCGCTCAGCGCACCGCGGGCAACTACCGGTTGTACCGGCTGGCCGACGTGGAGCGCATCCACCTGGTGCAGCGGCTCGAAGTGCACGGGTTGCCGCTGGACGAGATCGCGGTGGCGCTGACCGGCGGCCAGACCGACGTGGGCGCGATCCTGACCCTCATCGACGACGACCTCCGGGTGCTGCACGCGGCGGCCGAGACCGCCTCGCCCGAGCTCCAGGGCATCCTCGGTGCCATCGCGACCCGGGTGCACGCGCTGATCACCATCGCGCTCCAGATCCCGCCGGACCTCCCGCTGCCGTAGCCGCCGGTGCCCGCTCGCCGCGACCGGAACTCACCCGTCCGCTGGGCCCGTCACCGGGCGTGCGAACGACACCACCCTGCCTGGTGACAGCGCGCTGATTTATGCCGTTCTGCATCACTCTTTCGAGTAATTCGAATATCGCCCGATCGGGACGGGAATTTCCGGGTCGTACGCTGCCACCCGTCGAATTCCTTTTCCCCGTGGAGTTGTCGCGTGCCCGGATATGCCGCTCTCGTGGCCGCCACGGCGATGTACGCGCTGGGGATCGTCGCGCAGACCACCGCCGCCCGCCGCGCCGCACCGGGCGACGGCTTCGGACTGCTCGCCCGGCTGGTCGCCGACCGGCTCTACCTGCTCGGGTTCGCCGGCCAGGTCGGCGGGTTCGCCCTGGCCTTCGCCGCCCGCGCCGAGCTCCCGCTGTACCTGGTGCAGGCCGGCTCGTCGTGCGCGGTCGGCGTGGCCACCGTGTTCGGCGTCCTCGTGCTCGGGTGGCGGGTGCGCGCGGTCGAGGTCGCCGTGCTGGTGACCATGGCGATCGGGCTGCTGCTGCTCGCCGGGGCGTCCGCGCCGTCGGTGGCCGAGGAGATCCCCACCGGCACCGGGCTCCTGGTGCTCGGGCCGCCGCTGGTGGCGGTGTTCCTGGTGGTGCGCAAGACGTCCGGCGTGGTGCCGGTGGCGGCGGCGGCGGGACTCGCCTACGCCGTGGTCGCGATCGCCGGCCGGTCGCTGGCCGACGAACCGCTGCTCGACCTGCCCTTCTTCCCGCTGCTGTGGCTGATGGTCGCGGCGGCGCTGGTGGGGCAGGCGGGCATGGCGGTCGCGTTGCAGCGCGGCGGGGCCACCTCGACGGTCGCCACCATGGACTCGGTGACCGTCGTGGTCACCTCGGCCGTGGGCGTCCTGGCCCTGGGGGACCGGATCACCCCCGGCCGCGAGTGGTGGGTGGCGGCGGGCGTCGCCCTCGTCGTGCTGGGCGTGCTCGCCCTGGGCCGCGCGGCGCGCCCGGTGGCCGCGCCGCCCGCTCCCGCGCGGGAGGCGGTGTGACCGTCGCCAGCGTCTCGCTCGACCTGGACAACCTCTGGGCCTACCTCAAGACCCACGGCGACCCGGCGTGGGAGCGGCGGCCGAGCTTCCTGCCCACCGCGACGCCACGCCTGCTGGAGGTCTTCGCCGAGCACGGCCTGACCACCACGGTGTTCGTGGTCGGCGCGGACGCGGTGCGCGACGACGGGGCCGCCGCGGTGGCCGCGATCAGCGCCGCCGGGCACGAGGTCGCGAACCACTCGTTCGGCCACGAGCCGTGGTTGCACCGGTACTCGCGCGCCGAGCTCGAAGCCGAGGTGGTGCGCGCGGAGGACGCCCTGGTCGCCGCCGGCGCGCCGCGCCCGGTCGGCTTCCGCGGGCCCGGCTACAGCGTCACGCCGGACCTGCTGGACGTGCTCGCCGAGCGCGGCTACCGGTACGACGCGAGCACGCTGCCGACCTGGATCGGACCGCTGGCGCGCTTCTACCACAACCGCTCCGCACCCTCCACAGAGGACAGTTCGGAGCTGTTCGGCGGCTTCGCCGAGGTGTTCGCGCCCAACCGCGCCTACCGCTGGGACAGCGGCCCGGTCGAGCTGCCGGTGACCACCATGCCGCTGCTGAGGGTCCCGGTGCACGGGTCGTACCTGCTGCGACTGCACCAGTTCTCCCCCGCCCTGGCCCGGGGCTACTTCCGCACCGCGCTGCGGCTGTGCCGGCTGCGCGGGGTCTCGCCGTCGCTGCTGCTGCACCCCACGGACGTGCTGGGCGCGGCCGAGGCACCCGGGATGGAGTTCTTCCCCGGCATGGCGGTGCCCGCCGCCCGGAAGGTCGCGCTGCTCGGCTGGGCGCTGGGCGCGCTGCGGCGGCACTTCGAGGTCGTGGGCACCGGGGAGCACGTCGCCCGGCTGGGCGCGGACCTGCCGGTGCGGGCCGCGCGGCGACTGGCGCGGTCGGGATGACCTGGCTGGTGCGCGTGCTCGCGTGCGCGACCGTGGCCCTGGCCCCGCTCGAAGGCTACCTGCTGGAACTGCACGGCCAGGCGGCGAAGGTCGCGCCCGGCCTGCTCGTGGTGGCGTGGCTGGCCCGACGGGTGTGGGAGCGGCGGGTGCCGCGACCCCACCCGGTGCACGGGGTGCTGGCGCTGTTCGCGGTGGTGCTGCTGGCGTCCACGGCGCTCAACGCGGGCGGCCCGTACGCCGTGGAATACCTGTTGCGGTGGCTGCCGTTCCTGGTCGTCACCGTGGTGCTGGTGGACGTCGCGTCCCGCGAGGTGCCGATCCGGGCGCTGCTCGCCTCGATCGCCGGCGGCGCGGCGGTGGCCGCCGTGGGCGCGCTGCACAGCCTCGTCGCGGACGGGCAGACGCGCGCCACCGGACCGCTGGAGGACCCGAACGACCTGGCGTACTTCCTGGTGGCCGCGCTGCCGCTGCTGGTCGCGCTGATCGACGGGCGGCGGTCGGCGGCCCGCGCGGCCGGGTTGGCGGCCACCGCCCTGGTGCTGGCGGCGGGCGCGGCGGCGACGTTCTCGCGCGGCGGCGGGCTCGCGCTCACCGCCGCGCTGGCGTGGCTGGTGGCCCGGCGGGCGCTGCCGGTGCGCGCGGTCGTCGGCGGGGCGGCCGCCCTGGCGGCGGTGGGCGTCGCCGCGCTGGTGCTCGCGGGTCCGACGCTGGACCGGGCCTTGCAGGAGAAGAGCCACATCGCGGGGTCCAACGTGGACACCCGCGAGCTGCGCTGGCAGGCGGCGGCGCGGATGCTGACCGACCGCCCGGTGCTCGGGGTCGGGCCGGGCGGGTTTCGCGGCGGGTACGCCGCCGCGTCGCACAACGCCGAGGTGGACGAGCAGAACCCGGTGGCGCACAACATGTACCTGGAGGTCGCCGCCGAGCTGGGGGTGCCGGGCTTCGGGCTCTTCGCGGGGCTGCTGGCGATCGCGGCGGTGTCCTCGGAACGGGTGCTGCGGGCCGGGTCGCGCCGCCCGATGGCCGCCGCGCAGGCGTCGCTGATCGCCGTGGTCGTGGCGTCGACCTTCTTGTCCCAGCAGTACTACCTGCCGTTGTGGTCCCTGGTCGCGGTCGTCGCCGCGGCCGATCTGCGTCGAAGGGGAACCGAGTGCGCGTGCTCCACGTGATCAGTGAGATGGGCACCGGCGGGGCGGAGGCCCTGGTCGCCGGGATGGCCCGGAGCGGTCGGGAGTTCGGCTGGCAGACCGCCGTGGCCAGCGGCGGCGGGCACCGGGCCGAGGCGCTGCGCGGGCACGGCGTGCCGACGTTCACCGTGCCGGTCCCGCGCCGCAAGGCCGCCGGGGTGCTGCGCGCGACCACCGCGACCCGCGCCGCCATCAAGGACTTCAAGCCCGAGGTCGTCCTGGCGCACAACGTGTCCGCGAGCATGGTCGCCCGGTTGGCGCTGCTGCCCGGCCGGGTTCCGCTGCTGACGGTGTTCCACGGCGTCGCGGACACCGACTACGACGGTGCGGCGCGGATTCTGCGGCGCACCTCCGGCGCGGTGGTGACGGTGGCCGAGGCCACCGCGACCCGGTTGCGCGCCGCCGGGCTGCGCCCGGACCCGCTGGTGATCCCGAACGCGGTGTTCCCGCAGGAACCCCGGGTGGACCGGGCGACGGTGCGGGCCGCGATGGGCGTGCCGCAGGACGTGCCGGTGGCGCTGTGCCTGGCCCGGATGGCCCCGCAGAAGCGGCACGACGTGCTGCTGGCCGCGTGGGCGCGGATCGGCGGCGGCGCGGAGCTGTGGCTGGCCGGCGACGGCTCGCTGCGGCCCGCGCTGGAGCGCACCGCCGCCGGCATGGCCGGGGTCCGGTTCCTGGGCAACCGACCGGACGTGCCGGACCTGCTGGCGGCGGCCGACGTCACGGTGTTGACCAGCGACTGGGAGGGGATGCCGATCGCGGTGCTGGAGTCGCTGGCGGCCGGGCGGCCGGTGGTGGCGACGGACGTGGACGGCGTGGGCCAGGCGCTCGCCGGCGGCGGCGGGCTGGTCGTGCCGCCGCGCGACCCGGAGGCGACCGCTGAGGCGTTGCGGAGCCTGCTGTTCGACGACGCGCGGCGCGCGGCGGTGGGCGCGGCGGGGCGGGCCGCCGTGACCAAGGCGCACGACCCGCGCGCGCTGATGAAGTCCTACGACGAGCTGTTGCGGAAGTGGGGAAGTCGATGACGAAGACGCGGCTGATCGGGCAGGGCGTCCTGGTGGCGCTGGCGGTGGCCTCGCTGGTGGTGCTGGCCACCCTGTTCCGGAGCGAGGAGCACGTGGCGCGGGTGGGCCTGCTGGCCGGCCCGGCGAGCGCGGATTCGCCGCAGTACGGCGAGGTCACCGCCCTGGCGCTGCCCGCCCTGGTGGAACTCGCGCGCAGCCCGTCCGTGGTGGGCGCGGTCGGCACGAACGCCGAGCGGGTGTCGGTGGAGCTGGTCCCCGCGTCCGGGCTGGCCCGGGTGTCGGTGCGGGCGGCCACCGCCCTCCAGGCCAAGCGCGAGGCCACCGCGCTGGCCAACGTCCTGGTGCAGGCGGACCTGCTGGCCCCGGCCGGGAAGCTGCGGCTGCTCGACCAGCCCGAGGTCGTGCGGGTCTCCCCGGACTGGCCGCTGACGACGGGGCTGGCCGGCGCGGCGGGCCTGGTGGCCGGCATCGCCTCCGTGGTGGTGCGGCACCTGCGCCGGACCCGCGCGACCGACGGCGTGCGGGCGGCGTTGGCGTCGGCCGGCGTGCGGCACGCGGTGCCGGTGCTGCCCGACGACGACCCGGACCTGCTGGAAAAGCTGACCGCCATGCTGACCGCAGCCGCCCGGCCGGTGCGCGTGGTGTCGGTCGACCCCGATCTGGTCGAACGGGCCGAGGACCTCTCGGACGACCTGCCGGACAAGGTCTTCGAGCCGGCCGAGGGGACGGCGCTGGTGGCCGTCGTGCCACGTGGCGCGCGGCACGACGCGTTGGCCGGCGTGGTCGGCTCGCTGTCGGCGGACACGTCGGTGATCGCGGTGGTGGTGGTGTGAAACGGGAGCTGGAACGCGGTCTGGACCGGCGGGGGCTGGTCGCTGTTCTGGTCCCGGTCCTGGTCGCGGCGGTCGGGGCGCTCGCCGCGTGGCGGGCGCTGCGGCCCGCGTGGGAGGTGCCGGCCCCCACCTGGGCGAACCGGGCCGAGGAGCGGATGCAGGACTTCCGCGACGCGCTGCACTACCCGATCCGCGAATTCCTGGCGGGCGGCAACCCGTACGACCCGGCGGTGATGTTCGCGCACTGGCCGGTGCGGCAGAACTTCAACCTGTACCAGCCCTACCACCTCGTGCTGCACCTGCCGTTCGCGCTGCCCGACTACCGGGTGGGTGCGGTGGCGTTCGCGGCGTTCCTGCTGCTGCTGCTGGTCTTCCTCGCGGTGCTCACGGCCGGGCACGTGCGCGCGCCGCTGTTCCTGGGCACGGCGGTCGTCGGCACGCTGCTGGTGGTCAGCCAGGTCGGCAAGGCCCAGTTGTACGTGGGGCAGGTCAACCCGCTGATCGCGGTCGGCGCGGCGGGCGCGCTGCTGGCGCGGGACCGCTACCCGCGCCTGGCGGTGGTCGCGTTGGCGCTGGCGTGGTTGAAGCCCCAGTTCGGGTTGCCGCTGGCGGTGCTGCTGTTCGCGCGCGGGTCGCGGAAGGTCGCCCTGGGCGGCACCGGGGTCGCGGCGCTGGCCAGTCTGCTCGTGGTGGTGCCGCTGGTGCTCGGCGGTGGCGGGGTGGGCGCGTTCCTGGACGTGGTCGGGCGGAACCTGGAGCACGCGGGCGCGACCGCGTACGGCGCGGTGGACTCCCTCACCGCGCAGCGGGTCGACGTGGCGGCGGTGCTCTTCCGGATCACCGGGTGGCTGCCGCCGGGCGCGGAACCGCTCGTGCTGGTCGGGGTGCTGGCCGCGACGGTCCTGGTGGTGCGCCGGCTGGACCGGGCCGGTGACCCCACCGGCCTCGCGGTGGCCGACCTGGTGACGTGCCTGGCCGTGGTGGTCGCGGTGGTGCACCAGCCCGGCGACGTGCTGATCGCCGTGCCGGCGCTGGCGATGGTCGCGGTGCGGTGGTGGCGGGACCGGACCCCGTCGCTCGGCGTGGCGCTGGTCGCGGCGCTGATCCCGTTCGCGCACCTGCACTTCGTGGACGACGCCGTGCGGTCGTCGCTGGGCGAGCGGGCGAGCGTGACGCTGGACGGGGCGGCGATCGTGGTCGCCTGGGTGGTGCTGGTCGTGGTCGCACGACGGCACGCGCCCGCCGTGCGGACGTGACGGGCGCGGTGCGCGGCTCGCTGTGGCTGTTCCTGGTCAACCTGGTCGGCAAGGGCGGCCAGGTGGCCGTGACGCTGGTGCTGGCGGCGTTCCTGACCGAGGAGGGCCTCGGCCTGGTCGCGCTGACCGTCGCGCTGGTCAACATCGGCCAGGTCGTGCAGTCCGCCGGCGTCTACGACGTGATCAGCCGGACGGGTCTGGACCCGCGCCGGATGGCGGGGACCCTGCTGACGCTGAGCGTCGGCACGGGCGTCGCGCTGGCGCTGCTGCTGGTGCTGGCGGCGGACGGGATCGCGGCGGCGCTGGGCGCACCCGGCGTCGCGCCGCTGATCCGGCTGGCCGCCGCGAGCCTGCCGTTCACCGCGGCGGCCGGCGTGCAGATGGGGCTGCTGCACCGCGACCTGGACTTCCGGCGGCGGCTGCTGCCCGACGCGGGCGGTGCCGTGCTGGGCGCGGCCCTGACGATCGTGCTGGCCGCCCAGGGGTTCGGGCCGCACGCGCTGGTGTACGGGCTGCTGTGCACGGCCGTCGCGCAGCCCGTGCTGGGCGTGGCCGTCGGGGTGCGGGTGCGGCCCCGGTGGGACGCGGACGCCGCCGCCGAGGCGGTGCGGTGGATCTCGGTGGTCGGGCCGGGCGCGCTGGTGGCCGTGCTGCTGGTCAACGTCGACTACCTGGCGGTCGGCCACGAGCTGGGCACCGAGGCGGTCGGCGTGTACTCGCTGGCGTACCGGATCGCCTGGGTGCCCTGCATCATGGTCGCGGTCGTGCTCGGTGGCGTGGTGTTCCCGTTGTGCGCCAGGCTGATCCGCACCGGCCGGCGCGGTGAGCTGCCCCAGGCGGCCGGTCGGTTCACGCACGCCGTGCTGGTGGTGACCGGCGGGTTGTACGCGGTGACGGCGGCGCTGGCCGACCGGGTGGTGCTCTTCGGGGACCGCTGGGCACCGGCCGCGCTGCCGCTGGTCCTGTTGTGCGGCTACGGGTTCGGGTTCGGCCTGCTGCACCTGTGGTACCAGGTCATCCGCGCCGCCGGGCACGCCCGCCGGTACCTGGCGCTGGAGCTGGCGCACCTGGTGGCGCTGGTCGTCGGGCTCGCGCTGTGCACCCGGTACGGCGTGGTCGCGGTCGCGATCACCCAACTGGCCGTGGTGTGGGCGATGGTGCCGCTGGCGTGGCTGGTGTTGGCGCGCAACGGGATCGCGCCGCCCGGACTCGCGCGGATGGCGGCCTCCGTCGCGGTCGGGGTGGCGTGCTGCCTGGCCGTGGGACGGCTGTTCGGCGATCTGTTCGGACCGACGCTGCCGGGCGCGCTCGGCGAGGCGGCGGCGCTGGTGCTCGGCTACACGGCGGCGGCGTTGCCCGCCAACCGCCGCACGGTTCGCGAACTGCGTGAGGTGCGCCGATGAGGATCGTCCACGTGACCCAGCCGGTGGCGGCGGGGGTCGCGGCAGTGGTGTTGGAACTCGCCGTCGCCCAGCGGGAGAGGGGGTGGTCGGTCGACGTGGTGTGCCCGCCGGGGTGGCTGGCGGACCGCCTGGCCGACGTGCGGATCGACGTGCACGACTGGCCCGCCGGCCGCTCCCCCGGTCCCGGCACGCTCGCCGAGGCCGCGCGGCTGCGCCGGGTGCTGGCCGTGCTGGACCCGGACGCGGTGCACCTGCACAGCTCCAAGGCGGGGTTGGCCGGGCGGCTCGCGGTGCGCGGCACCCGGCCGACGATCTTCCAGCCGCACCTGTGGTCGTTCCAGACCGCGCGCGGCGTGCTGCGGCACGCGTCGGCGGCGTGGGAGCGGTACGCGGCCCGGTGGACTCACCAGCTCGTGTGCGTCAGTGACGACGAGCTCGCCGCCGGGCGCGCCCGGGGCATCGGCACGGCGGCGGAAGTGGTGTGCAACGGCGTCGACACGACCGCGTTCCGGCCGCGCAGCCGGGTCGCCGCCCGGGTCCGGCTGGGCCTGCCGGACGTGCCGACCGCCGTGTGCGTGGGCCGGCTCGCCCCGCTCAAGGGCCAGGACCAGCTCCTCCGGGCGTGGCCGGCGGTGCTGGAGCGGGTGCCCGACGCCCAGCTCGTGCTGGTCGGCGACGGCCCGATGCGGGCCAGGTGGGAGGCGGCGGGCGACCTCGGGTCGGTGCGGTGGTGGGGGCACGACACGGCGGTGGCCGACTTCTACACCGCCTCGGACGTGGTCGTGCTGCCGTCGCGGGCCGAGGGGATGGCCCTGGTGCCCCTGGAGGCGATGGCCAGCGGGCGGACCGTGGTCGCCTTCGACGTCGGCGGCGTGCGGCAGAGCGTCGGCGGCGCGGGCGCGGTCGTGCCGGCCGGTGACGTGCCCGCGCTCGCCGAGGCCGTCGCGGTGCGCCTGGCCGACCCGGTGCTGGCCGCCGAAGAGGGTCTGACCGGGCGGCGGCGGGCCGAGGTGCTGTTCGACTCGGTGCGGGTGGGCGACCAGGTCGCGACCCTGGTGGAGAAGCTCGTGGGAGGTAATCGGTGAAGGTCGCCTACGTGTTGACGCAGGACCGCGGTGGTCCGGTGGACGTGACCGTGCGGCTGGCGGCGACGCTCGCCGCGTCCGGGGAGGCCGAGGTCCGGGTGTTCGGGCCGCGCCCGGCGCGCGGCGGGGAGCTGATCGCGGGGTGCCACGAACCGGTTTCGGTGCTCGGCAAGGGGGACTTGCCGGGCGGCCGGCTCGCCCGCGACGCGGTGCGGGCGTGGCGGCCCGACGTCGTGCACGCCCAGGACCGGCGGGCCGGGCTGGTGAGCGCGGGGTTGCGGTTGCGGCACAAGGTGGTGCAGACCTACCACGGGCTGCCCGACGACGTGAGCGAGGCGTGGTTCCGGGGTGTGCCGGGCGCGGTGGGGCCGTCGAGCTACACCCGGACCGTGCTCGCGGCGGACGCCGGCGTCGCGCGGTTCGTGCACCGGACGGTCGTGCCGGCCACGTCGATGGGCGAGTTCCTGCAACGACGGCTACGGGTGCCGGCGCACCGCGTGGCGCACATCGACAACTGCGTGGAGATCCCCGAGGCGGCACCGCCGCGCGGGCCGGTGCGGCGGCTGGTGTTCGTCGGGCTCCTGGTGGAGCGCAAGGGTTTGCCGGTGCTGCTCGCGGCGCTGGCCGGGGTGATGCCGGACGACGCGACGCTGACCGTGATCGGGGACGGGCCGCTGCGCCTGGCGGCCGAGGAGCAGGCGCGGCGGCTGCTGCCGGGCCGGGTGGAGTTCCTCGGGTTCCGGCCGGACGTGGCCGACCAGTTGCGGCGGCACGACGCGCTGGTGCTGCCGTCGCTGCTGGAACAGCAGCCGCTCGTGGTGGCCGAGGCGATGGCGGCGGGCAAGCCGGTGGTGGCCACGGACACCGGCGGGGTCGCGGAGATGCTCGTGGACGGCGCGGGGCTCGCCGCGCCGGGGGACGTGGAGGGGCTGGCGGTCTGCCTGAAGGGCCTGTTCACCGATCCCGTTCCCGGCCGGTGGGGACGGCTGGCGGCGCTGCGCGCCCGGACCCGGTTCTCCCCCGAGGTCTGCGCGCAACGCCACCTGGCCCTCTACCGGGAACTGCTCGCCGACGAGTGACACCGGTGCGGGGACGGCGGTCCGGGCCGGTGGCCGGGTCCCCCGGTCAGCGGGCGCGGGCGATCCGCGCCGGGCCGACCGGGGGCGGGGTGGTGACCGGCGGGGTCGTCGGGTCGGTGGTGGCGGGCGGGGTGGTCGTCACCGGCGTGGTCGTCACCGGGGCGGGGAGCGTGGTCGTCGGCTTCGGGGCGGTGGGCCCCGGGGACGTCGTGATCGGCTCCGCCGTGGTCGTCGGGGCCGTGGTCGGCGGCGTGGCGGCCGGGGTGGTGACCGGCGGGCCCGGCTTCAGCAGCACCAAGGCGTCCGTGGCGGCCAGTTCGGTCGACGGCGGCGCGGGGGTGCCGTCGACGCCGACCAGGCCCGCCGGGAGGTCGACCCGGACGGGTTTGCCGGTCGGGTTCACCGCCACCCAGCCGTGGGTGAAGCGGCGCGTCCACGTGCCGCCGGGCAGCCGGTTCGCGGTCTCGACCGCCTCCCCCAGGTCGGTGTCCTGGTACACCGACCAGTCCGGGTCCTGGTAGTCGTTCGTCCTCGCCCCGTGCCAGCACGTGTACGGCCCGGCCAGCAGCGCCGCCGTCGCGTAGCCGACGCGCTCCTCCCGGTGGCCGTGGGTCTTGGTGACCAGCAACAGCCACGACTCGCCGAGCGCGGCCTGGGCGCGCAGCTCCTTGAACTCGTTGCCCTGGAAGGTGACCAGCTCGCCGTCACCGCCGGTGCCGCGCAGGCCGAAGTTCTCCTCCATCGCGCCGTCGAAGCGCGAGTGCGCCGACCAGCGGCCCGGCGTGAGCTGGGACTCCGAGACGTTGGGGATCAGCATCTTGCCCGCTTTGTGCAGCGCGGAACCGGCCACTTCCAGGAACCGGTCCATGCCGTCCCGGATCGACCGGTCGGTGGCGGCGGTGTCGGCGGTGCCCTTCAGCACGGCCTTCGAGTAGTACTTCAGCGAGCTGAAGTCGTTGTCCGCCAACACCCCGTCCCAGCCCTCGCGGACCACCTCGGCGGTCACCGCCTCGGCCCAGGCCCGCTGGTACCCCGCGTCCCACACCGCCATCTGCCAGTGCCTCGGGTACCCGGCCCACTCGATCCGCCGGTCGGCGGTGTCCAGCGCGAACCACTCCGGGTGCCGGCGCTCCGCGTCGACGTACCCGATGCCGCTGGGCAGCAGCGGCGCGTCGTGGCCGCCGACCACCGCGCCGTGGTAGTCGCGGGTGCTGGAGAAGTCCTTGTACACCAGCACCTTGATCTTCGGGTTGAGCCGGCGCAGCCGGCGCATGGCGGCGGTCTCGGTCGCGTTGAGCACCACCAGGTCGTAGCGGCGGGCGGCGAGGTCGAGGTCGGCGTAGGTCGGCGGCTCGCCGATGCCGTACCACCACGCGCACGGCGCGGTCGGCTTCGGCGGCGCACCGAGCGGCGCGACGCCGGACGGCTCTTCGCCGCGCCGCTGCGCCGGCGGGTCGGCCGCGAGCGGTGCGGCCGTGGTGGTCCCGTGCTCCACGGCCGAGCTCGGCACCACGGCCAGTCCCACCAGCAGGAGCACCGCCGCGCTGGCGCCGGCCAGCGCCCGCCGGGTGCGGTCCCGAATCAGCGGTTCCTTCGGCACAACAGCTCACCCACCGTCAGGAGGAGGATTCTCGCGTCCAGCCACAACGACCAATTGGCGATGTAGTAGTTGTCGTAGCGGGACCTGTCGACTATCGAGGTGTCCCCCCTCAACCCGTGGACCTGGGCGAGCCCGGTCAAACCGGTCGGCACCCGGTGCCGCGCCCAGTATAGGTCGTGCACCGCCGAGAACTCGCGCACGAAACCGGGGCGCTCGGGTCGCGGGCCGACAATGGACATGTCACCCTTGAGGATGTTCCACAACTGCGGGAGCTCGTCGAGCGAGGTGCGCCGGAGGAATCGCCCGACCGGTCCGACGCGCCGGTCCCCGACCACCGACCACCGGCTCTGGGAATCGTCCTGGTGGTCGGTCATCCGGACGCTGCGCAGCTTGTAGAGGACGAATGTGCGGTCGTCCATGCCGACCCGGACCTGGCGGAAGATCACCGGCCGGCCGCTCTCCAGCACGACGGCCAGCGCGCCCAGCGCGATCACCGGTGCCAGCACCACCAGGGCGAGCCCGGCGAGCACCACGTCCACCGCGCGCTTGACCCACCAGCTCGGCCGGCTGGTCGGCGCGGTGCTCAGCCGCGTCAGCGGGTAGCTGCGCAGCCGCTCCACGTCCGGGCCGTCCTGGTAGAGCTCGTACATCCGGGGCACGACGAAGATCGCGCAGCCCAGCCGGTGGGCCGTGATGGCGGCGTTGACCAGCGGCGAGTCGGCCGCGCGGGAGAACGCCAGGACGACGCTGCCCGCGCCGAGCCGGGTGATGGCGTCGCCCAGGTTGTCCCCGAGCAGCGGTACCGGCAGCACCCTGGGGTCGAGTGCGGGAGCGGGGTCGACGAACCCGATCGGGCGCAACCCGTACTCGGGGTGCTGGAGCATCGACGCGGCCAGCGTGGCCCCGACCTTGCCCGCGCCGACCACGATGGTGCGGTCGCAGCGGTGGAAGCGGCGGCGGGCCCAGCGCCCGAAAGCGAACACGAACAGGCGGCCAGGTTCACTCCATGCAGTGAACTTCACCATGGCCCACTGCGCGTCGGCGGTCGCGTCCGGCGCGCCGCCCCACACCAGGGACACGACTGTGACCAGCGCGAACGCCGCCGCTGTCGCGATCACCGAGCGCGGCAGGTCGTGCAGCCAGGACAGCCACAGCCGCCGCCGGTAGAGCCGGCAGGAGGCCCGCACGCCCAGCAGCACGACGGCGACCGCGCCCGCCCAGACCGGCGGCAGCGCCCTCACCACGACGGCGATCGCGGCCACGTCGACCACGACCAGCAGCACCGCGACCGCGTTGACCCGCCCGAACACGTCCCGCCGGACCTCGACCGGTGCACCCGGCGACCGCGCCGCGGTGGTCGTCGCGCTCGCCCGGCTCACCTCCGGCCGCCCTTCCGGACGAGGACCGGCGCACGTCTACCCGAGCTCCTCGGCTCCGGTTCCTGGCCACTGCACATTGCGACGACGTCCTTTCCCTCGGTCGGCCACGAGGGGGCGGTCTCCCACCCCCTGGCCGAACCGCCACAAACGTAAACCGCCCGAGTTCACTCGAACGAGCATTTTGATTACTTACCGCACAGAACAGAACGAGACACGTAGTTGCATCACTCTTTCGGGAGCGAATGTCCTCCAATCCGGCGATAAAGGCAGCGTCTCGTGCGCGTTCTCGTCACCAACACGGGTGTGCGGAACACGGGGTGGGCGGAACCCGCGCGGAGTTCCCAGGCGAATAATTCTGGCCCGCTCACCCGCAACGATGGAAATGGGGTCGACCAGTGACCGTCGACGAACGTGAGGCGCGCCGCGCGCCGGGCTCGATCCTCACCCGCGGACGGGCGCACGTCGTGCTCCCCGCGTACAACGAGGCCGCCTCCCTGCCGCCGCTGCTGCGCCGGCTCGCCGAGGTGGCCCGGACCGAGGAGGTCACGGCCTGGGTGGTGGACGACGGCTCCTCCGACGGCACCGCCGAGGCCGCCGGCCAGGTCGCGGGCCTGGACGTCCGCGTCGTGCGGCACCCGGAGAACCTGGGGCTGGGCCAGGCCGTGCGGTCCGGTCTGCGCGCCGTGCTGGAGGTGGCCGACCGCGACGACCTGGTGGTCGTGATGGACGCCGACGACACCCACGACCCGGCGCTGATCACCGCCCTGCGCGGGGAGATCGCGGCGGGCGCGGACGTGGTGATCTGCTCCCGGTTCGTCGCGGGCGGCGACGACGCCACCGCGCCCGCGTTCCGCCGGCTGCTCTCCCGGGGCGCGGCGCTGCTGTTCCGCCGGGTGTTCCGGGTGGCGGGCGTGCGCGACTTCACCAGCGGCTTCCGCGCCTACCGGGTGAGCCTGCTGGACCGGGCCACGAGCCACTGGGGCGAGCGGCTGGTGGAGGAGCGCGGTTTCGCGTGCATGGTCGAGCTGCTGCTCAAGCTGCGCCACTGCCGGCCGGTGATCACCGAGGTGCCGTTGCACCTGCACTACGACCGCAAGCAGGGCCCGAGCAAGCTGCGGCTGTGGAAGACCGTGGCGCAGTACCTGAAGCTGCTGGTGCGCGACCGGCTCGCCCCCGCGCCCTACCGGCCGCTCTGACCCGGGACGGCCGTCCGGGCGGGCCGGGAACCGCGAGGACGGCCGGAGGACGGGCACGGGTGGGACCGGCGGCGAGCGGAGCGGAGGCGGGACCGGGTGGGCGAGGAGAAGGTGGCGGGAGTGGGCACGGGGTTGCGCGGGATGCGGGTGGTCGTGCTGGGCGGTGGGATCTGCGGGTTGGCGCTGGCCCACCGGCTGGGTCGGGCCGGCGCGGTCGTCGAGCTGGTCGAGGGGAGTGACCAGCTCGGCGGGCTGGGCACGTTCTTCCCGTGGCGGGAGCGGTGGGTCGAGCGCTTCTACCACTGCGTGATGCCCACCGACGACGACCTGCTGGAGCTGCTCGACGAGGTGGGGGCGCGCGAGCGCATCCGGTGGCGGCCGACCCGGATGGGCATGGTCGTGGACGGGCGGCACTTCCCGTTCAACACCCCGCGCGACCTGCTGCGGTTCACGCCGCTGCGGCTGCCCGAGCGGGTCCGGTTCGGGGTCGTCTCGTTGCTGCTCCGGCGGTTGGGCCGGGGCAAGGACCTCGACCGGCTGCGCACCGAGGACTGGTTGCGCGGCGTCTACGGCGACCGGATCTGGGAGCTGCTGCTCGCGCCGATGTTCGGGTCGAAGTTCGGCGCGTCGTTCGGGGACGTGCCCGCGCTGTACCTGTGGCAGCGCCTGGGGCGCGAGAGCAACGTCTCCGTGCGCGGCTACCCGGAAGGCGGCTACCGCGCCCTCGTCGACGCGTTGCGGGCTTCCGTCGAGGACTCCGGCGGCGCGGTGCGCACCTCCTGCCCCGTCACGCGGGTGTCCGCCGGCGGCGCGGTCACGCTGGCCTCCGGCGAGGTGCGCACCGCCGACCGGGTCGTCTCCACGCTGCCGCTGCCCGCGCTGCGGTCGATCGCCGACGAGGAGCTGGCGCGGGCGCTGCCCGACGTGCGGTTGCCGTACCAGGGCGTGGTGAACGCGCTGTTCTTCCTCAAGCGCCCGCTGACGGGCCACTACTGGGCCCCCGTGGTGCGGTCCGGCACCGAGTTCGACGGCGTCGTCGAGATGTCCGCGCTCGCCGGCGAGTTCGACGGGCGGCACCTGGTGTACGCGATGCGCTACACCGACCGGGAATCCGCGCTCTACCGCGAGGACGACGAGCGGATCGCGGCGCGGTGGGCCGCGCAGCTCGTCGGCCTGTACCCGGACCTCGTGGCCGGGGACGTGGAGGAGGTGCGGGTGTTCAAAGCGCCGTTCGTGGAACCGGTGTACCCGTTGGGCTACCTGGCGCGGCAGCCGCCGGTCGTGGTCGGGGGCACGCCGCTGCTGCTGGCCACCACGGCGCACGTCTACCCGTCGGTGACGAGCTGGAACTCCAGCGTGGGCCTGGCGAACCGCGGGGGGGGGCGGGGGGGGGGCGCCGCCGCGGCGGCCCCGCGCCACCGCCCCCCCGGGAGGGCCCCCGCGGGGGGGGGGCCCCCCCCCGGCCCCCTTCCCCCGGGGGGGCGCGGGGCGCCACCCCGGGGGGGGCCGGGCCCCCGCGGGGGGGGGGCGGGCCCCCCCCCCCCGCGGTCCGACCCGGCTCACCCGACCGGCAGGAGCGCCCCGGGGCGCTGGTCGACCAGCTCCTCCAGGGCGGTGGCGATCCGCAGCGCGGGTGAGCCCGTGCCGTAGGGCGACGGGACGGTGGCGAGGCGGGCCCGGTGGCCCGCCACGTCGTCGAGCCACCGGCCGACCTCCGCGCCGATCCGCGGGCCCGGCGGGACGAGCGTGCCGAAGGTCCCCTCGATCTCCGGGCGCTCGGTGCTGCGCCGGACCACGACGACCGGTCGCTTGAGGACGCTGGCCTCCTCCTGGATGCCGCCGGAGTCCGACACCACCACGGCCGCGCCGGCGGCGAGGGCGAGGAACTCGGGGTAGGCCCTGGGTTCCACCACGTGCAGGTCGCCCAGCAGCGCGCCGAGGCCGAAGTCGTGGACCCGCTTGGCGGTGCGCGGGTGCAGCGGCAGCACGACGGTCAGCGGCAGCGCGGCCAGCTCGCGCAGCACGGTTTCCAGGTTCACCGGGTCGTCCACGTTCTCCGGGCGGTGGATGGTGGCGACGGCGTAGTGGTCGCGGCGCAGGCCGTGGGCGGCGAGCACGGCGGCTTCCGCCTCGGGGCCGGGCCGCGCGGCGGCCAGCGCCTCCACGACGGTGTTGCCGGTGACCCGGACCCGGTCGGCCGGGATGTTCTCGGCCAGCAGGTTGGCCCGGTTGAGCGGGGTCGGCGCGCAGCACAGGTCGGCGAGGTGGTCGATGGCGACCCGGTTGTGCTCCTCCGGCATCGCCCGGTCGAAGCTGCGCAGACCGGCTTCCACGTGCACCAGCGGGACGTCGTTCGCGTTGGCCGCCAACGCTCCCGCGAGCGCCGAGGTCGTGTCGCCCTGCACCACGACGGCGGCGGTGCGGTGCGCGGCGAGCACGTCGTCGACCGCCTTGACCGCGCGGCCGAGTTGCGCGCCGCGCCGCGCGCCGCCGAGCGCGAACTCGTGGAAGCGGCCCGGTTCCGCGAGGTCGCGGCGGATCAGCTCGTACATCGTGCGGTCGTAGTGCTGCCCGGTGTAGACGACGACCGCGCGTGAGCCGAGGAGCCGGACGAGCGGGGCGAGTTTGATCAACTCGGGACGCGTGCCGCACACCAGCGTGACGGTGTCCACCGTGGGGGTTCTCCTTGTTCGACCGGGGTGTCCGGTGCCGGACCGCGCGACACGTTAGGTCCCGACGTGCGGATTTCCGTTGCACCTCAACCGATCGAGTGAACGGATGTGTCGAATCGGCTGTGCTGCCAGTACGTTGCGGTGGTGATTCGGACATTCAAGGCCGCGGCAGCCGCCGCGCTGACCGCGGCGGTGCTGGGTGCCCCCGCGTCCGGGGGGCCGCTCCTGCCGGACCTGAGACAGGCACCGGTCGGCTGTCGCGGCGGCACCACCGGAGCACCGGACCGGTGCGATGCCTGGGACGTGTGCATGGTGGCCGACCGGTACGCGCCGAACGGGGCCTGCCTGGACTCGGGCCGGGCCGGCGGGGTGCGCATCCGGTTCACCACGGCGGTGGACAACGTCGGTGACGGGCCGTTGCTCATCTACGGCAGGCGCGATTCGGTGGACTCGCCGACGATGACCGCGCGGCAGGCGTTCCAGTCCTCGCGCGACGGGTCGATCCCGGGTTCCTACGACGAGGCCGACAACCCGATCCCGGCGACGATGTACTACGAGCCCGCCCCCGCGCACACGCACTGGCACCTGATGGACTTCGAGCGCTTCCAGTTGCGCAAGCCGGACGGCACGACCCTGGTGCAGGACCGGAAGAACGGGTTCTGCCTCGGCGACCGCTACACCACGCGCGACGCCCGCGACCTGGCGAACCGGCCGCGCGACCCGGACAGCTCCGAGGGTCTGCTCGCGGAGTTCCTGCGGTTGAACCGCTGCCGCCACCACGAGCCGCGCGCGCTCGACGTCGTGGAGGGCATCTCGGTCGGGGCGGGCGACGACTACAAGTACGACGTCGACTACCAGTGGCTGGACCTGACCGACGTGCCCTCGGGCGTGTACGACGTGGTGAACCTGGTCAACGTCGACCGGAGCTTCCTGGAGAAGAGCTACGGGAACAACGCGTCGTCCATCGCCATCTCGGTGCAGTGGCCGGGCGGCACCGGACGCCCGCCGGTGATCACCAAGCCGCCGAAGGTGGAGCTGCTGCGCAGTTGCCCCGACCAGGAGCACTGCGCCAAGTCGTGAACGGGGCCGGGTTCACCGGCGTCCCGCGCGCGACAGCCCCGGTCCCCGCGCGGGGACCGGGGCTGTCGCGGTCGTGGTCCGAAGTGTGGCGGGGTCCGGCGGCCGGGGCCCGGCCTGGCGCACCGGGGGCACGGGCGCGGATCAGGCGGCCGGGTGCCGGGACCGCCGGCCGCTCCGGACGACGTGCACGGCGGCGACCAGGAACCAGAGCTGGACCGTCCCGCTGCCCACGCTGATCAGCGCGCCCGCGTCCACGCCGAGCAGCTCGACCAGCGGCAGGGCCAGGGCGGCGGCGGTGAGGACGGTGAAACCCTTGAGCCACACCGGGATGTCCGCGACCTTGGCCAGGCAGAGCAGCCAGCCGGCCGCGAACAGCGACACCCCGAGCAGTTCGCCGACACCGCCCGCGAACGAGTTCAGCGCGTCGTACTGCACCTCGATCGCGTCCCGGTGCACGCCCGCCTGCCAGTCGTGCGCGAGGTCGGGCATGGTGGTGAGCCACCGGACGATGCCGATGCACCGCGCCGCCGTGGACAGGGCGGCGAACGCCAGGCCGAGGCGGACCACCCGCGAGTCCTGCCGGCCGGGCGCGAAGGTCGCCGTGGCCCACAGCGCCACCGGCAGGAACAGCGCCGAGTAGGCGAGGTACAGGACGTACCCGAACCGCAGCGCCACCTCGTTCTCGGCCACCTGCGGCAGCACGGTGGCGGCGGGTTCGCCCAGGCTGGCCGGCCAGCCCACGGCGGCCCCGAGCACCACCGCCGGGGCGAACAGCAACAGCCCCTCCACCAGCAGCAGCAGCGCGGTCGCCCGCCTCGGGACGTCGACGCGTCCGCCGACTGCACTGCGATCAATAGTTGCACTGCGATCAGTGTTCACACTTCGACGGTAGCGCACTGCGAACACCGATCGCAACGCGCTAGCCTGACGCACCATGGCGACCAGGCGGGAACGGCTCAGGGAGCAGACGTCGGCCGAGATCAAGGCGGCGGCGCTGGCCCACCTGCGGGAGGGCGGCGGCGCGGTGCTGTCGTTGCGCGCGGTGGCGGTGTCGATCGGGATGAGCCCGGCGGGCCTGTACCGCTACTACCCCAGCCGGGACGCGCTGCTGACCGACCTGATCACCGACGGCTTCGCGGCGCTGGCGGAGGAGGTGGCGCGGGCGCGGGACGCGGCGGAGGGCGACGCCTTCGTGGCGGCGGCACTGGCCTACCGGCGGTGGGCGCTGGCGCACCCGCACGAGTTCGCGCTCCTGTACGGGACGCCGGTCCCGGACTACCAGGCCCCGAGGTCCGGCCCGACGTCGCACGCGAGCCGGCAGGTGGGCACCGCCTTCGTGCCGCCGATCATCGACGCGTGGCGGCGCGGCGCGCTGAAGCAGCGGGCGGTCGCACCGCCCCCCACCGCGCTGGACGTCTTCGCCTCGGCGGTGGACCTGCCGCCGGACGCGGCGGCGGTGGCGTTCGCCGCGTGGACCGCGATCCACGGCCTGGTGGTCCTGGAGACCTTCGGCCACCTGGCCTGGCTGGGCGAGGACACCGCCCCGCTCGCCGAAGCCCGCTTCCGCGCCCTGTCCGACGACCTCGGCATCGCCCCGTGACCGGGCCGTCCACCACGGGGCCGGCGCTCCTCGGGTGGCCGGCCACCGGCGGGTCGGGTCAGTCGGGTCAGCCAGGTCAGCCGGTCGGGTCGGGGCGGGTCAGGTCCATCGAGCCGAGGGCGCGGTCCACGTCGAACCCGAGTTCGTCGGCGAGGGTCAGGAACCGGTCCGCCGCCGCACTGTCGACCGGCAGGCCACCATCGCCGATCAGGCACATCACGCCGGCGGTGCAGGCGGCCTCGGCGTGCCCGGCGTCGGCCGCCCGCCCGTACCAGGCGAGGGCGGCCCGGGGGTCGTGCTCGACGCCGCGACCGGTCGCGTACATGCCGGCGACGTTCGCCATGGCCCGCGCGCTGCCCAGCTCGGCCGCGCGGAACGTCCACCGCGTCGCCTCGTCCTGGTCGGCGGGCACGCCGACGCCCGTGGCGTGCAGGACGCTGAGCTCGAACGCCGATTCGGCGCTGCCCCGGTCCGCCGCCGCCCGGTGGAACCGCATCGCCGCACCCAGGTCGGGGGCGCGGCCGAAGCCCCGCTGCGCCAGGTATCCCGCCAGGCACAACACCTCCGGGTCGTCCGGGTCCGCCGTGAGCAGCTCGTCCACCCGGCGCGCGGCGTCGGTGGCGTGCTCGGCGCTGCGGGCGAAGTAGGCGACCCGGGTCCAGCCCAGCGCCCCGGCCCGCGACCCGGCCCGGTCGGCCGCGCGGTACGCCTCGACGGCGGCGGGCACGTCCCGGCGCGGGTGCGGTGCCCACGGCGCGGCACCGTGGGCCCGCAACCTCCCGAGTTCCAGCCACGCGTCCACCACACCGGCCGCAGCGAACAACTCCGCGCCGTCGGTGGCCGGATCGCCCAGCAGGCGGGACAGGGTGCGGTAGCCCGGTGCGTTCACACCTCGGACCTTCGTGCGAGGACCGGGGAGAATTTCCCCGTGACGCCACGGTAATCGCCGAGGCCGGTGCCGTGCCACGGCATCGGCGCTGACCGTCCACTGTGGATTATCGGCGACGCGGAACCGGTTGCCGCGTGGGCGAGGTCCGCGCTGCCGCTCCCAGCGCGTCGGTCCGTTGAGGACACCGGCACGGGTCCGGCGGGCCGCCCGGTCCACCCGGCGGGCAGCGACGTGCGGCGCGGCCGTGGAATAGTCACGGGGTGCCCGGTCGACTCGTTCCCCTCGTGCTCCTGCTGGCCGTGACGGCGTGCGGCGGTCCGCCGCCCCCTCCCGCGCCCAGTCCGAGCCCGACCGCGCCGGCGTGCCCGGAGGGCGGGGTGGAGATCGCCGCGATCGGCGGTGAGGCCGCGACGGGCCTGCGGGTGCTCACGCTGGAGATGCGCAACTGCGGCACCGGAACGCACCGGATCGCGGGCTACCCGGACGTGCGCCTGCTGGACGAGGACGGGCAGCCGCTGGAGGTGCGGGTCGAGCACGGGTCGGCGGGGATCTCGCTGATCGAGTCGTTCGAAGCGCCCCCGGCCGAATTCGCCCTGGGGCCCGGCGACCGGGCCACGGCGGGCATCGTGTGGCGCAACACCTACGACGACACCACCAAGCCGCCGCAGGTCGGCGTGCGGATCGACATCGCGCCGCTCGCGGGACTCCCCCGCCGGACGTTCACCCCCCGGCTGGGCGTCGACGGCGGCCCGCCGTCGACGGACTCCGAGGCCACCACCATCGACCTCGGCAGCACCGGCCGGATCGGGCTGAGCCCGTGGCGCGCGCCGGAGGGCCAGGGCGAATGACCGCGTCCCCGGTCGTCCCGCCGGCAGGTGGTGGACGGCTCGGCACGTACCGTCCGCGTCACGGCCCGCTGTGCACGAGGCCCGCCCACACGTCCGGGCGGCCCGGGAACCGGGCGCGCAGGCCGCGCGCGACCTCGCGGACGGCGTGCGCGGCGGTGTCGGCGGACGGGGTGTCGGGCAGCAGGTCGTAGAACGCCGTGGCCGTGCGGGCGGCCAGCGCGTCGTCGACCGGCCACAGGCCGGCCACCACGTGCCGGAAGCCCGCCAGGTGGAAGGCGGCGGCCAGGTTGAGCGGCTCGTCGACGTACCGGCCGCGCGCGGCCGTCGAGCACGCGGACAGGTACGCGAGCTCGGCGTGCTCGGGGTGCAGCCTGCCGATCGCCTCGACCGTGAGCACCTCGTCGGTCAGGTGCAGCACGGCGCGGGAGCTGGTGCCCGGGTCCACGGTCGCGTGGCACGCGAAGTGCACCCACGTGCAGTCGCCGACCGCGTCGAGCACCTGCCGGGTGGTCGGGTCCACCAGGAGCGGGTCGTCGGGGTGCCGGGCGTGCAGCACCGCCGCCTCGGCCACCGTGCCGGGCAGCCGGGGCAGTCCGGCCGTGTGCTCCACGGCGACGGTGAGCTGCCGGCGCACCGCCGGCCGGGGCCGGCGGCGGGCGTGGTCCAGGGTGCGGACGGTCGGCAGGTAGGACGACACCAGCAGGTCCAACGCGTCGCCCGCCGCGTGGAACGGCAGGTCGCCCAACGGCCCGAGCGGCAGCCACCACACCCGCCCGCCGCCCACCACGTCGACCACCGGGGAGACGGCGGCCGTCCACAGCCAGTCCAGCAGGTCGGTGAGCACCCGGCGGGCGTGCGCCCTCCCGCCCGGCCGGGTCGCGGGCACCGCGTCGTGCAGGGCCGCCCGGTGCTCCGCCAGCCCGGCGGCGAGCAGCGGCAGGTCGAGGTGCACGACACCGTCGCCGGTCACCACGACCGCGTCGGCCCGGCCGGCGGCGGCGTTGAGCAGCACGATCGGGCCCTCCGACGCGGTCTCCCGCACCGGTGCGGGGCGCAGGAACCCGGCCAGGCCGGGCAGCTCGCGGGCCGCGTCCACCAGGCGGTCGCGCTCGGCCCACAGGCGGGTGCGGTTCGCCGAGCCCACGGTGTCCCTGGTCGACCCGGTCAGGTCGGCGAGCATCGGCTCGGTGAGCCGCGCGTGCACCTCGGCCAGCCTGCGCGCGGCGCGCGGGTGCACCCGGGCCAGGTCCGCGAGGTCGGCGCGGGTGCCCAGTTCGGCGTCGAGGACGATCGCGCGCCCCCGCTCGGCGATCTCCACCGCGCCCTCCGGGTCGCCGGCGGCCAGGTGCGCGGCCACCGCGTCGCCGGGTAGCAGGCGGTGCGCGACCAGCGCCTGCTCCTGCTCGGACCAGGCGCTGTCCCGCCACACCACGGCGCGCAGCAGCCCGACGGCGTCCCGCAGCACCCGCGCGGCCTGCTCGGGACGTCCCAGCGCGAGGGCCAGCACGCCGATCTCGCGACCGGCCTCGGCGCGCAACGCGGGCAGGTCCGGGGCCGGTTCGGCGTAGCCGGCGATCAGCGGATCGAGCGGCGGGACCTCGTCGGGGGCGACGGCGTGCAGCCGCAGGCACGCGGCGGCGAGCGCGGTCAGCCGGGCGACCCGCAGGCGCGGGTCCGGGTCGTGCGCCAGGGCCTCGGTCGCCGCCGCCACCGCGCGGCGGGCGTCGGCCGGGTCGCCCAGCGCGTCGAACCGCGCGGTGCGCGCTCGGGCCAGCGCGACCAGGGACGCGGCGGACGGGATCGTCGCGGCGGCCTCGGCGCGGGCCACGACCCGGTCCAGGTCCTCGGCCCGGCCGTGCCGGGCGTAGCGCAGGCGGAGCAGGCCGGGTGCGTCCGGGGCGAGCCCGGCGGCCCGGTCCAGGTGGGCGTCGACGCCGGTCGCCTCGAACGCGGCGAGGTGCGCGCGGGCCAGCCGGGCGGTGATCAGGGGTCCGCCGGCCAGGTCGAAGGCCCGTTCGTGCAGGGCGAGCGCCGTCTCCAGGTCGTCCGCCGCGCCGGACTCGGCGAACCGCAGGCGGTAGACCTCGGCCATCGCGCTCACGTCCGCGGCGTCGGCCACCTCGCCGATCTGGTCGGCCAGGTCGGCGGCGCGCCGGATGTCGGCCGCCGCGCCCACCGCCTCGAACCGGCGGCGGTGGGCGTCGGCCAGCCGGACCAGGAACCGGTCCCGCACCGGGTCGTCGGCGTTGGCCGCGAGCGGTGTCTCGTCCAGGACGAAGGTCACGCCGTTGACCTCCAGCGCGAGCTCGCCGACGGCGATCAGCAGGTCCAGGTCGGCGGTGTCGGCCGGGTCCGCGCTCGCCGCGCCGAGGTTCGCGGTGTCGGCCGGGTCGACGCTCGCCGCGCCCAGGTCGGCCGGGTCGAGGGTGGCTTCGTAGTGGGCCAGCCACAGCCGGCGCAGCCGCCCGCCCCGGCTGTGCGCGGGCAGGGTCGGGTCGGCCCGGCGGGGCGAGGCGGCGAACCCGGCCAGCCCGGCGAGCGCCGGGTCGTCCCGGCCCGCGTCGGCGGCCAGCCGCAGGTCGGCGGGGTCGCCGGCGAGGTCGAACCGGGCGAGCGCCGCCCGTGCCACCCCGCCGGCCGAGCCGATCGCGGTGAACAGGGCCAGCGCCCGGTCCAGGTCCGGGCCGCCGGAGCCGAACCGGAACCGGACCAGGTAGGTGCGGGCCAGGTGGTCGGCCACCGCCTCCCGGTTGTCCGGTGGCTCGTAGCCGGCGGCGTGGTCGTCCAGGACCCGTTCGAACGGGTGGCGGTAGCGCCGCAGCCGCAGCCCGACCCGGGCCCGGCGGACCGGCGTGGCCAGGGCCAGTTCGCCGATCTCGACGGCCTCCCGGATGTCGCCGAGGCTGCCCGCCTCGACCCGGATGCCCAGCCCGACCGCCACCGCGCCCAGGAACCAGCCCCGGTCGGGGTGCCGGCGCGGCAGGACCGCCAGGCACGCGCGGGCGCGGTCCAGCAGCTCGTCGGCCGCCCGGGGGTCGTGGCCCTGGCGGAAGATCTCCAGGTTCAGCAGCACCAGCAGGCTCGCGTGGCGGGCGTGGTCGCGGTGCGAGGTGTCCTCGACCAGGTGTTCCAGCAGGACGATCGCCATGCGCGGGGCGATGGGGTGGTCGCCCACCCCGGCGAACGCGACGGCCGCGCCGAACTGGCTCGCGGGGTGCGCGTCCGGACCGGGCAGCAGGCGGCGCAGCAGCGGCGGCCGGTCCTCGGCCGGGCCGGACCAGTGCCAGGCCACGGCGTGCGCCAGGTCGGTGATCGCGAGGCGGTGCTCGAACCTCAGGTGGAACAGGGCGGCGAGCAGGCGGCGCACGTCGTCGGGGGCGTTCTCGTCGAGCCCGTCGAGCAGGGCCCAGGTCTCGGCTTCGACGTCGCCGGCGAACAGCGCCGACGCGTCGCCGGTCCGCTGGAACGCCTCGACCCGCTGCGCGAGGGCGGCGGCGGGTTGCGGTAATCGCACGGGGTCGACCCTAGTCGGGGTCAGCGGCGCTCGCCCGGCTCGTAGTCGTCCTGGTCGTCGTGGTCGGGTCGGCCGGGCTTGAGCGGCCGGTTGGACCACGAGTCGAACAGGACCACCAGCGCCGCGAACACGATGACGAGCACCGCGACCAGCGCCAGACCACCCCAGAACATCAGGCCCGCCAACAGCAGCATCGGCACGACGGCGAACAGGCAGAACGGGTCGACCCGCCCGAAAGCCGGTTGGCGCTGCCCCGTGGATCGACCGTACTGCCCCGCCATCAGTCCGCCTGTCCTCGTCACTCGTGTCCGAATCGCCGGGTTTTCGGACCCCGGTGCCTCGAACAGCATAATTCCCGCTCTTTCGGGTGAACGGCGGGTCGCCGGGACACCCCGGTCGGGCGTGCTGAGCGCGGCCACCGGAACCCGGTTCAGGAGGTGGGCAAAAAAGCGTGAACCGGATCGGACCCCGTTCCGAATGCCTTTTACCGGGCGGGACCGGAGCGGAACCGGTCCCGCCCGCCCTTGCCCGGGGTCCTCGGCGTTTCGACCACGCCCACGGGTGGGCGGAACCGCCGGCCGAAAGCCTGGACCGGGTCGACCCTCGCCGCTCGCGCTCGCGCGGCCGGCGTTCCGCGCGGGCATCGCCTCCAGTCGACCGGCGCGGCGCAACCGGTGGACGGCCGAACGGCCCAGTCGACATTGCCTCCCCAGCGGTTAACCCTGTGTAGTACTTCTGTCAACAAACGTGACTAAGATCACCCCTAATGGGTCATCGCTTGCCCCTGGCAGTCACCAGCGGTTACGTTCCCGGCCGCAGATAACGGTTCGATCACTGGAGAGACACGGGCCCGTTTTCCCCCGGACGCGGCCCGGCCTGGATCCCCCGCCAGGTTGTCGGTGATCGGGCTCCCCGACGCAGGAGGCCCTACCCTTGGCTCGCCACAGGAAGCCCCGCGGGCAGGAGCAGATCGTCTACACGGTCAGCGCCCAGGCTCCCGGGTACACCGGTGCTCACCGCGCCGAACCGGACCGCACGCTGCCCAGGAGGCTCTCCGCGGTCGCCGTCGCGGTCGGCATCGTCACCGGAGCCGGAGCCGCCGCCCACGCGATGACCAGCGGCGCGCTCAACCCGCTCGCGGGCGGCGCGGAGTTCGGCGGCGTGCCGGACGACCACATCCGCACCGGCAACGTCGAGACGGTCCACTCGATCGACCTCGGCTCGGAGACCGCCCGGATGATCCGCCACGAGCAGCTCACCGCGCTCCAGGCGTTCAGCCAGGCCAGCGGCGTCGCGACGGACGGCTACGCGGTCCGCCAGAAGGCCGCCGAGGAGAAGGCCGCCAAGGACGCGAAGGACGCCGAGGAAGCGCGCAAGCCGGCCAAGCAGCGCCAGGTCGAGGGCTGGATCCGCGAGGCCATCGCGATCCTCGCCGCCAACGGCACCCCGATCGACGAGAGCAGCGTGGACGAGATCTGGACGATCATCCAGAAGGAGTCCAACGGCAACCCCGTCGCGGTCAACACGTGGGACTCCAACGCCATGCGCGGCACCCCGTCCAAGGGCCTGATGCAGTGCATCGACCCCACGTTCCAGTCCTACAAGATCGCCGGCCACGACGACATCTACAACCCGGTGGACAACATCATCGCCGGCGTCCGCTACACCTACGCCCGCTACGGCGGCTTCGGCAACCACCCCGGCCTGGTGGGCATCAGCAACGGCACCGGCTACCGGGGCTACTGAGCCTCGTCCCCACCGGCAGCGGCCCCCGAGCGCGCCGCGCACCCTCCGGGTACCCGCGCTCAAACATCCCCGCGTACCGACCGCACCGCGCCGCGCCCGGCGTCGGGTTCCGCCGGCGGCCGGGTGGTGCCGGCCCGGTCAGGCGACGGCGGAGCCGACCGGACCGGCGGACAGGTGGCGGGCGCAGTTCGGGCAGATGGGCCAGTCGAGCCACAGGTGACGCCCGCGGTCCGGCATGGGCAGGCACAGCGCCCGGCAGACCGCCCGGTAGCGGTCGCCCACGTGGGCCGAGTGGTGGGCCGGCTCGCCGGCCGGCACGAGGTGGCGCTGCTCGGCGAAGACGCCCGGCAGCAGACGACCCGTTGTCACGAGTCCTCCCGGTGGTGGTCGGGGAGGCTGATGGAACGCGCGGACCGTGTTCCGCCCCGCGCGGCCGTGGTGGTGGAGAGGAAGCGGCCCTCCCCCCTGAGCCCCCCCGGGCTTGGCAGACCGCCTCTGCCCCCAGTGTGCCGGAGCGGTCGTGCACACGGCTTGCACGCCGCTGCAATCCGCAGGTCGGAGGGGGTTTCCCGGGCGCTTCACCAACCCGGCGGGCGGCCGGTCGCACCGCGTGCGGCGACGGGCCGGGCGGCCGTTGCGCCCCGGCCGCGTCGGACCTGTCCCGCCGACGAAGCCGTCCGGCGGCCCCCGGCAGCGCCGACATCCCGGCGAGCCGGCGCGGGAAGCCCTGGTCGGCGTTCAGCCGGTGCACGCCCGGCCCGTTCCTGTCGATGTACCCGCCCGGCACCACCAGCACGTCGACCACCCTCGGCCACGTCCACGCACGTGCCGTAAGTGCACGTCACCGTCCACCGGTCGGGTGAACACCAGAGCATCGCGGAACCGAACGGGTCGCGCGCGCGACCACCAGGGAGATGGGGAGCGTCCCCCTTGATGCCACCCCGGGTGCCCACGCCGGGCCGGTCCGCCATTCGACGTGGCTCACCGGCCCGGCGTCACGCTCCGGCACCGGCGCGTGCTCAGCACGCGATCTCACGCACCCCCAGGTCGGCGGCCCGCGCGGCGGCCAGGTCCAGGCCGAGCCGCAGCGGCCGGCGGAGGACGTGCGAGGTAATCGGGTTGCGCACGTCGACCGGCCGCCAGCAGGGTGGGGACGTGCGATCACGTGTCGAGCCCGCTACCGGCGGTGGTCCCGGAACGTCAGCGGTGGACGCCACGGCTGACCGACTACGTCCCGCCGCGTCGGCGTTCACGATCCGCGAGGCTCACGAAGACGACTGGTCGCGGATCTGGCCCATCGTCCACGACGTCATCACCGAGCAGCGGACCTTCCCCTACGACCCCGCGATGAGCGAGCGGGAAGCCGAGCGCGGCTGGCTGGTGCCCGCACC
Organism: Actinosynnema sp. NPDC023587; assembly: GCF_040640215.1. Classification (NCBI taxonomy): domain Bacteria; kingdom Bacillati; phylum Actinomycetota; class Actinomycetes; order Pseudonocardiales; family Pseudonocardiaceae; genus Actinosynnema; species Actinosynnema sp. NPDC023587. The sequence goes on from NZ_JBFABG010000006.1 coordinate 123,581, forward strand.
GGCCAGGGTGGTCGTCGCCGCCGACGGCCACCGGGTGCTGGGTACCGCGAACATGTACGCCAACCGGCCCGGCCCCGGAAACCACATCGCCTCGGGGAGCCTGATGGTCGCCAGGCGAGCACGGGGCGCGGGCGTGGGACGGGCCCTCGTCACGGACATGGTCGCGTGGGCACGGCGGAACGGCTTCGCGGCGATCCAGTTCAACGCCGTCGTCGACACCAACACAGCCGCGATCCGCCTGTACGAGAGCCTCGGATTCATCACCCTGGGCGTCGCCCCCGGGGCGTTCCGCCACCCCGCCGACGGCCACGTCGGTCTCCGCATCATGTGGCTGGACCTGCGACAGAGCTAGGCGAACTCCACGGCCGGGGTGTCGGACGTCCCCGCGCCGCAGTGGCCGACGTGCTTCGCCAGGCGCAGCCCCCGGGAGACCGAGGAAGATCCGCAGCTCGCCGCACCACTGCCCGGCCCCGCACCGTCACCGGGCGGCGGTGATTCGCCGAAACGGACGTGCGGCTCAGGACCGGACCATACGATCGGGCCGATGAGGGCTCTTTCACGCGGGGTGCGCGGCGCGGCGGCGGGCGTCGCCCTGGCGGCGCTGGTCGGGTGCGCGACGACGGCCGGGACACCGGTCGGGTCGCCGGTCGGCGGCACCTCGGTGGTGGAACAACCGAGCCCCACCGGGTTGGTCGGCGCGCTGCGCAAGGTCCGGGCCACGGCCGACTCGGCCCTCATGATCGAGTACGGCGACGTGAACGCGGTGCGCGAGCTGACGACGTCCGACGCGCAGCGCTTCCGCGGTCTGGAGGGCTACGGCTACTCCGACCTCGCGCCGAGGTCGTCCCTGCTGGGCGACGCGATCGGGTTCGACCCGCGCGACGCCGCCGAGGCGATCCGGGTCGGGAAGCCGCCGAACTGGGCGGGCGTGCTGTGGACGCGGGTGGACGTCACGCTGGTCAACAGCAAGTTCGAGCGCAGCGGGGCCAAGCGCGCCGACGAGGCCGGCGCGACCACGTGGATCACCGCGAACGACGGCGAGGTGGACCTGAGGAGCCCGTTCGCCCAGATGGGGATCGTGGCCGGGTTCAACAAGGTCCGGGTAGCGCCCGACTCGATCTCGTTCGGGACGTCCGGCGGGTCGCTGGCCTGGGTGGTCGAGCCGGGCGGGTCGACGCTGGCGGACGACGGGTCCGTCGCCGCGCTCGCGTCGTGCCTGGGCGAGGTCGTGGTGGCGCTGATCGTCACCGGTCCGTCGCCGGTCGCGGTCGGGGTCCGCGCGGAGGACGACCGGGTCGACGAGGTGGCGTGCGCGCCATCATCCGCGCCCGCCGACCTGCGCGACCGGGTGCAGGCCAGGCTGGACGACGTGACGCCCGCCCGGGGCCCGGTGTGGTCGACGGTGCTGCGCGACGCGGAGGCCGAGGTGCCCGCCGACCGGCCGGGCGTGGTGCGGGTCGTGGTGCCCGCCGGTCCCGGCACGACGGCCGGCCGGGTGTTCCAGGCGGCGCAGCGCAACGAGCTGGCCGCCCTGTTCACCTGACCGGCGCGGGCCTGGGCGAGTTGCAGCACCGCCGGGTCGAGCTCCCCGGGTGCGGTGGTGAACAGGTTCATCGTGCCGATGACCTGGTCCCGCAGCCGCAGCGGCAGGACGTGCACGCCGTGGAACCCGCTGTCGAGCGCGGCGGCGGTGAACCTCGGCCACCGCTCCCGCGCGCGGGCGAGGTCGGGGCAGGTCACCCGCTCGCCGGTGCGGTAGGAGTCCGGGCAGGGCCCCTCCGAGTTCTGCGACTGGAACAGCTCCAGCAGCCGGGCGCGCTCGGTGGAGGCGGCCACGGTGGTCAGCGTGTCGTGGTGGTCAGCGTGTCGTGGTGGTCGGCCAGGAGCAGGCCGCACGCGTCGACCTCCGTCAGCTCGGCGCAGCGGCGCGCCGGCAGGTCGAGGAAGTCGATCACGTCGAACCGGTCCACCAGGGTGTCGGCGAGCAGGATGAAGGTGTCCCGGATGCGCTGGTCTCGGGTTTTCACCGGTCGTTGCCCTCCTCGGTGCCCTTCGCGCCGTCGCCGTCGCCGCCCTCGGCAAGGGGAAGACCGTGGTCGTGGTGGGTGAGGCGGAGCCGCCGGGCGATCACGTCGTCGGCGGTGTCGGAGATCGGTCGCCCGTCGGCCACGGCGTGGGCGCGCAACCGGGCCAGGGCGTGGACGAGGTCCACCCCGAGCTGGATCGCGACCATGCCGGCGGCCTGGTGCACGCGGGCGCGGTGGATGGTGAAGCTGCCGTCGAGCAAGTCGTCCAGGACCGGGCCGACGCCGCCGCGCTCGTCCAGCACCAGCGCCGGCACGGCGTCCGCGCAGGCGAGCGCCCGGCCCAGGGCGGCGGTGCCGGGCACCCCCGGCTCGTCCCGGTGGCAGACCAGCGCGCCCAGCCGGGCCTCGCCCGCCCGCACCGGGAGGGCGACCACCGACCGCACGCCGAGCTCCGCCGCCCGCACCGCGAACAGCGGCCACCGCGCGGCGGACTCGGCGGTGCGCAGGTCGTCGACGAGCACCGGCGAGCCCCACGCCACCGAGTCGACGCCGGGCCCCTCGCCGAAGGTGGTCTGCAACTCCTCGACCTCGTGGCTGCGCTCGTCGGTGGCGTGGACGGGTTCGTGCAGGTTGCCGTTCCGGGATAGCGAGAGGCACCCGCCGGTGGCGGCCAGCACCTCCACGCAGACGAGCACGGCGTGCCGCACGGACACCGGTTCGCCGTCCCGCTCGGCCAGCTCCCGCAGCCGGGCCCACACGCCGGCGGCCGGCGCGTCACCCCGGCGACGGCTCGCGCCGACACCGTCGGGAGGGCGGTCGTGGTTCACCCCGGTCATGCCGCCTCTCACCGCTGCCCGGTCCGGTGGCCCGAACAGGTGAGCCGGTCGGCGGGCAGTTCAGCCGCCGAAGTCGACTGGGACCAACGTAACGGCCGCGTCGACTCCGCCGTTGCGTGCGCGCCGCACCGCACGATCACGAAGCTGCCACGATCCACGGCCGGAACACGCGGTTGCGGCGCACCAGGTGCCTGCGGCACCGACCAATCTTGGTCCACAGTGGACAGAGCGGAGCAGGCCGCCCGGCCGTTCCGCGACCGGCGAACCCGATCACCGCCGGGCTGCCGACAGGAACGCCACCGCCGCGTCCCTCGAACACCCGCCGCCGTGAGGGTCGTCCACGGCGCACATGGCCGTATTTTCGGCAATCTGCCGGGTGCTCCACACAGGTGTAGCGTGAAGTTGAGCCCTTCGCAGGCAGTCGCCCGCCCTTCAGCGGCCGGGAGCTACTCGTCGAGGTGTCGCGGATTCCGGACCCCGTCCGCGTTGCGACCCCCGTTCCCCATGACCGGCGCACTCGCGCACCGGCCGTGCCACGCCGTCAGAGAAGGACGTGCCGATGACCACCGTCATATCCGGCGCACCGAAACCGGTGCTCGCCGAACCCCGGACCCGGGGCGAACTCGTGACCATCCGGGCGTTCCTGCTGATCCCGTTCGCGGCGCTGGTCGCCGCCGTCCCGCTGACCTGGGGCTGGGGCCTGAGCTGGGTCGACCTCGCGCTGGCGGCGGTGTTCTTCACGGTGTCCACGCTGGGGGTCACGGTCGGCTACCACCGCTACTTCACGCACAGCGCGTTCAAGGCCAAGCGCCCGTTGCGGATCGCGCTCGCGATCGCCGGCGGCCTGGCCGCGCAGGGCCCGGTGATCGGGTGGGTGGCCGACCACCGGCGGCACCACGCGTTCTCCGACCGCGAGGGCGACCCGCACTCGCCGTGGCTGTTCGGCACCGGCCCGGTCGCGCTCGCGCGGGGTTTCTGGCACGCGCACATGGGGTGGCTGTTCGGCCGCGACACCACGAACGTCGCGCGGTTCGCGCCCGACCTCGAAGCCGACGACGACATCCGCGCCGTGGACCGGCTCTTCCCGCTGTGGGTGGCGCTGAGCGCGGGCCTGCCGGCGCTGCTCGGCGGCCTGATCACCTGGTCGTGGTGGGGTGCGCTGACCGCGTTCCTGTGGGCCGGTCTGGCCCGGATCTCGTTCCAGCACCACGTGACCTGGTCGGTGAACTCGGTCTGCCACATGATCGGCGACCGCCCGTTCGCCTCCCGCGACCGGTCGGCCAACTTCTGGCCGCTGGCCGTCCTGTCGATGGGCGAGTCGTGGCACAACTCCCACCACGCCGACCCGACGTGCGCCCGGCACGGCGTGGGTCGCGGGCAGATCGACATCTCCGCCCGGGTGATCCGGGTGTTCGAGCAGCTCGGCTGGGCCTGGCAGGTGCGCTGGCCGCGCCCCCGGCGACTGGCCGCGCTGCGCAGGTGAGCACCGGCGGCCGGATTACCGGGACCGGCCGGACCACGCCGGCCGGTCGGGCTACTCCGACGTGCGAGCGCCCCGCCGGGACGAGTCGTCCCCGGCCGGGGCGTGGTCCGGTTCCTGGAAGACCGGGTCCGGCAGCCGCTCCCCGCCGGCGGGCGGCTCGGCCTGCGTCGCGGGCCGGTGCACGTCCGGGTGACTGAAGACGGCGTCGGTGGAGCGTTCGGTCATCGGACGCTCTCCGGTGAGTGGTCCAGTTCGTGCACGACGCGCACCGCGACCGCGAAGGCCGCCTTGTCGTCCAGGTCGGACATCTCGCGCACGGTGGCGCGCACGAGCTCGACTCGCGCTTCGTACCGGGAAACGTACTGGCTTGACATGATTTCCGACTTTCTCCCCGTCTCGCGGGCGCGCACCCGACCACTGCCGGGGTCGCCGCGCGAACGGGGAAGGTGCGGGCGGACTTCAGGTGAGTCTCCCGATGAGGTGTGACGTTACACCCCGGGACCCCGCCGTCACCGGCAGATGCAGGCCCGGTCCAGCGCGGAGGAGACGGTCGCCGCGCAGAAGCGCTCGCCGAGCGCGTCGTGGGAGCTCAGGGGGTGGGGGCAGGCGGTGCAGCGGTCCTCGCCACCGGCCTCGGTGTCGATTTTGACGTCGTTCGGGATGATCGCGGTCATGCGGTGCTCCGATGAGCGGTGTGGAAGGCGGGAGGCCGGAGGTCCCGGCGGATCCCACGGGGTTGTCGGCGGTGCACGCCCGGGTGCTGACCCTCTGTGCTGACCCTCTGCGGCGGCCCGGTGCGACGGCGTCGAAATGCGGCGCGCGACATGCTCCCGTCGCCTCCACCTTACTCCGGTACCTCCCCCGACGCGGGTCAGGGCGTAAGCTGCGGGTACCGAGGGTATGTCGTGCGTCGGCGATCGAGCCGGTGCCGCCTTGGGCGCACCACGATGTCCGGTCGGCTGGCCCGACCGGAGGCGGGAAGCGACTGGATGACCCCGGACCCCCTCGACACGACGGACGCAGCCCGGTCACACGAGCCGCGCCTGGCCGTGAAGCTCGAATCCGATCGCGGCGGAAAGGTCGACGGTGCCTGGTGGCCGTGGTCCACCGACCCGGCGGCCGAGTTCCCCCCGCTGATCGCCGCGATGGGCGTGGCCGACCCCGTGCTGCGGGTCGCCTACCACCTGCGCACCTGGCAGCGGGCCGCCCGCCGGATCACGGTCGGCGACTTCGCGGTGCGCCTGGAGGGCTTCCCCTCCACCCACCCCGACACGGTGAACCTGATCCGGGCCGACCACTCCCGGATCCGGCTGCTGGTGATCCCGCCGAGGACGTCGGTCGAGGTCGCCCACGCCGTGCTGCGCGCCGCGTCGACCTCGAACCGGACCACGACCGTCGAGCAGATCATGGCCGACAACGCCGTGGCCTCCGGCCGGAACAAGGCGTACCCGATCGCCATGCGCGTCCGCCCGCAGCGGCACGACGAGGAGAACCGGTGGGAAACCGTGAATGGCGTCGTAGGCCGTGCGTCCGTGTCCGGCGTGGCCTGACCCCGCCCGCTGCGGTCGTCTCCCCCTGAGTCGCTGAGCCGAAGTCCCGGGCGGTCGCGGTTCGGTGTCCCCGAGGTGCCCGAACCCGACTGTCGGTCCCCACCGCCCACGATGCGGGCGTCGGCGGGAAACCGCTGCGCGCGTTCGGCCGTACCGGGTACGAGTGGTTCACGGAGCAGGTCGAGGTCTGACGCGGACCCCACGGCGATCGGATGCCTTCGTGTGCCGTGGCCTGGCCGGAACCGCTCTGCCCGGCTCCCGCCACCGGTCCCCGATGCGCCGCAATCCCGTGCCACCGAAGGACTTGGCGCGCTGCTACCTTCCGAAGGCCGCCGAAAACGGCTGGAGGTGCCATGACCGACGTGTCCGGGCAGGAAGCGGTCGTGCGGGAAGTGCTGCCCGAAGTCGCCGCGAGGTTCGCCGACCTCATCACCCGGGCCCCCGCACCGGGTGCGCCGGCCACCGCCGACTGGACCGTGGCCGACACCGCCGCGCACGTGACGGCCATCGCCGTCCGCTACGCGGAGATGCTCGCCCCCGACGGTGGCGAGGTGCGCCGCGCGGTGGCCGACCAGGTGGCCGAGGTGACGGTGGACACCGTGGCCGAGATGAACAACAGGACGCTGGGGCAGTTCACCGAACGCGATCCCGCCGTCCTGGCCGCCACCCTGCGGTCGGCCGCCGGCACCGTCGTCGACCTGGCCGCGAACGCCGACCTGCGGCAGCCCGTGCCGTGGCTGGGCAACTCGCGGGTGCCCCTCGGGGGTGTCCTCGCCCACCTGGTCAACGAGATGCTCGTGCACGGCTGGGACATCGCCCGCGCGACCCGGACCCCGTGGCCGATCGCACCGCGCGAGGCCGCGCCGTTCTTCGACCTGTTCGTCGTCGGCATGATCCGCAACGACGTCGGCCGCCTGCTCGACGGTCCCCCGCCCGACGACCGGCGCATCGCCGTCGCCTTCCGGTCCCGCCACACCGCACCCGTGACGCTCGTGCTGCACCACGGGCGCGTCCGCGTCCAGGAAGCCGACGACCCCGCCGACGCCCGGGTCTCGTTCGACCCGTCCACCCTGAACCTCGTGCTGTTCGGCCGCGTGAGCCGGGCCCGCGCCGTGCTGACCGGCAGACTCCGCGTCACCGGCCGCCGCCCGTGGCTGCTGCCGGCGTTCTTGCGCACCGTCCGCCTCCCCACGAACGCGGCCCCGCTGCCGTCCGGGTGACCGCCACGCGGTGGACGTGGTGCCCCTGCCAGAACTCGAACCTGGGACCTCGACGTTCGTAGCGTCGCGCTCTGTCCACCTGAGCTACGGGGGCGTGGCGGTCCGGCCACGGTGTGGCCGGACCGCCGGCATCGCCCTGGTCGCACGGATCGGCGGCGGGGGCGGGGGAAAGTGGTCTGGGCGCGTCCCGAGAACCCGTGCCGGGGGTGACCGGCCGGAAACCTCGGCACGCGAGGAAAAGCAGGAGCCGCCCGGCTCGGTTCCCCGATGGGCGGCTCCCGGTGCCTGACGGGTCTTACGTCACGGCGAGGAGCCCGCGCGCACCGGAATTCCCGGGCGCTGCCAAGGGAGAAGCCGCCGGCGCACAGCGGGTACCGCAGCGCGGCGACGCCACTCCCACCTGCCCGTCACGACTTCCTCCTCTGCTCGTTCAACGCACCCATGGTCACCGACCACGAGTTCCACCGTCAACCGGATTTCAGGCACCGCGACAGCACAACCCCGGCGAGTGGCAGACCACCCGGAGCGACTTCGCTCCCAAGTCCACTGTGGACATACAGTGGTGGACAACCCCTTCCACGTCGAGACATCCTCCGACTCCCCCGTCACCAAGGTCACCACGGTCCCAGCAGCACCGCCGCCAGCGCCATCAGCAGCAGCACCGCGAACCCCCGTCCCATCCGGTAGCCGTAGCCGGTGAGCGAGCGCATCACCAGGCTCCACGCGGTGACCGCCGGGCCCGCCCACCCGACCGCCCGCGCCCGTTCCGCGTACCGCAACCGCTGCTTCTCCACCAGCACGGTGGCCGCGTCCACCTCCTGCCCGTCCGACCGCAGCACGGCGGCCAGCCGGTCGTAGGCGTCGGGCGTGAACCGCCGGGACGCGCGGCGTAGCTGCACCAGCCGGCGGCGCACGGCGGGGCCGTCCTCCAGCCGGGGTTCCAACCGCAGGTAGTCGAACCCGGCGAGTTCGACACCGCCGCCCGCGCCCCACAAAAACCGGTTGTCGTTGAGCAGCGAGCACCGCGCGTACCGCAGGTCGACCCGCCCCCGGGGCGCGTCCTCCACGGCCAGCCCGAGCTCCCCGGTGACCAGCCGGCACGCGTCCAGCGCCACCGCCCGCGCCGCCAGGTGCGCGCCGCGCAGGTCGACCCGACCGCGCACGGCCGCCCCGGACAGCACCACGGTCCCCTCGGCGGCCAGGTCGGCCAGCCGCAGCCCGTCGCCGATCCGGGTGTCCCGCAGGTCCAGCGCGAGCCCGCCCGGGTCGTGCAGGGACGCGCCGGACAGGTCGACCCGGCCGCCGACGTCCATGTCGGACAGCCGGAAGCCGTCGTCGCTGCGGGTGTGCGCCAGGTCGACGTCCCCGGCCACGTGCGCGCGGGCCGCCGACACCCCGCGCAACTCCGCGTTCGAGGCGCGCAGGTCGCCGCCGATCCACGTGTCCACCAGTCGCAACCCGGTGTGCACCAGGGCGAACGCCAGGTGCACGTCCCCGGCCACCCGCGCCCGGTCCAGCGAGAGCGGCTCCTCGTCCACCTGGACCGCGCCCAGCACCAGCGACCCGCCGACGGTCGCGCCGACCAGCGACAGCGACCTCAGCCGCGCCTCGGTCAGGTCGACGTCACCGGTCAGCCGGGCCCGGTCGGCGACGACATCGGCCAGCCGCGCCTGGCGCAGCGTCACCGCGCCGCCGACCCGCGCGTCGGCCAGCACCACGGCCCCGGTCGCGGTCACTCCGATGCGCACGTCGTCCTCGCCGAGCACGCCGCCGCCGACCCGCATCCCGCGCCCGTCGAACGCGACGCCGTCCGCGCCGTCCAGCACCGCGCCCGCCAGCACCAGGTCCCCGCCCACCGACAGCCGTCGCGCCCGCACGGCGGCGATCCCGCTGTCCCGCAACGAGATCTCGCCGCCGACGGTCGCGTCGCCGAGCTCGACCGGGCCGTGCACGGACGTGCCGGACAGCACCAGGTCCCCCCGGCACCGCAGGCGGCGCGCGTCCAGGCCGGGCAGCACGCAGTCGTCGAACTCCAGGCGGCGCACGTGGCCCTCGCTCAGCGCCGGCGGCACGTCGAACCGGCAGCGCGTGAACCGCAGCGCGCGCAGCGGCGCGTCGTGCGCTTCGAGCACTCCGGTGACGTGGGCATCGAAGAGGTCGACGTCACCGTCCCCGAGTTCCGCGGCCGGGATGTCCCCGGTCGTCATCACATCCCCCTTCGCCCGGTGCCGGCGGCCCCAGGGTGTGGGCGATGTTAACGGTGCATAGTTACCTCTCCGTCCGCCCCGATGCGGAACCACCCGACCGCCGAACGGGTGTCCCACCAGCCACCTCATGCCGGAACGGGGGCGCGAACGGCCCACTCCGAAGGTCTATCTTGAGATCGGGTTGCCGTAGTGGCACCGCCGTCACAGCACCGCGACCAGCACCCCCACCGCGCCGCGCAGCCGCACGCGCACATCCGTCCCCACTCGCGGGCGATGGTCGCGTGCCCGACCCATCCGCGAAGGTGTTGTCGCACACCACGACCACCAGGTCGGACAGCGCGTGGTGCACCGCCGCCCACCGGACCACTTTCGCCTCAATTTTCATTGAAGCGACCTTGGCGACCGGTCCCAGCCGACGTCACGACCGCACCATGACCAGTCGTCGCCTCCCACCGGACGACGAGAGGGCGGCCCGCCGGGCCGTCCAGACCCGGCGGGCCGCCCTCTCGAAGACCCGGACCTCGACCTAGACCTCGGCTTTGACCTCGGCTTCGACCTTCGGTTCGGGCAGGTCCAGGCTGGACCGCAGCGTCACCGGCTTGAGCAGCAGGGCCGCGACCACGCCCACCACCGCGATGCACGCCGAGATCAGGAAGACGTGCCCGGTCGAGTCGCCGTACGCGGCGCGCACGATGTGCCGCACCCCCTCCGGCAGGGCGCTGAGGTTCAGGCTCCCGCCGCCCCCTCCCGTCGCCGGGATGCCGGCGGCGGTCAGGCCGGTGGTGATCCGCTCCTGGACGTCGCGGGCGAGCACCGCGCCGAGCACCGACACGCCGATCGTGCCGCCCAGCGAGCGGAAGAACGCGATGGTCGCGCTGGCCGAGCCGATGTCGCGCAGGGGAACCGTGTTCTGGACCGCCAGCACCAGGTTCTGCATGCTCATGCCGACTCCGGTGCCGACCAGCAGCATCGCGCCGCCGACCAGGACCAGCGACGTCTCGTGGTCGATCGTGCCGAGCACCGCGAAACCCGCCACCAGGGTGATCGCGCCCGCCACGATGTAGGGCTTGACCCGCCCGGTCCGGGTGATCATCCGGCCGCTGATCACCGACGCGCCCAAGACCCCGGCCATCATCGGGATGGTCAGCAGGCCCGCTTCGGTGGGGGTGTAGCCGCGCCCGATCTGGAAGTACTGGCCGAGGAACACCGCGCCGCCGAACATCGCCATGCCCACCGCGACGCTCGCCAGGATCGCCAGCGCCGTGGTGCGCTTCTTCACGATCTCCAGCGGTACCACGGGTTCGGCCGCCCGCGACTCGACGAACACGGCCAGCGCGAGCAGCAGCACCGCGCCGCCCACCATCGCGCCGCTCTGCCACGACACCCAGGCGAACGAGCCGTCGACGAACGAGATCCAGATGAGCAGCACCGACACGCCCGCCGCGATCAGCGTCGCGCCCAGGTAGTCGATCTTCACGCCGGACCGGCGCGCGGACGGCACGCGCAGCGTCGCCTGCAACACGAACAGCGCCAGCAGCGCGACCGGCACGCCGATGAAGAAGCACCACCGCCAGCCGAGCCATGCGGTGTCCACGATCAGGCCGCCGAGCAGCGGGCCGCCGACCGTGGCGACCGCCATGACCGCGCCCAGGTAACCGTTGTACCGGCCGCGTTCGCGGGGCGGGATCATCGCCGCGATGACCACCTGCACCAGCGCCTGGAGGCCGCCGACGCCGATGCCCTGGAACGCGCGGGCGGCGATGAGCTGCTCGGCGTTCTGGGCGAAGCCGCTGATGATCGACCCGGCCGCGAAGATCACGATGGCGACCTGCACCATGGTCTTCTTGTCGAACAGGTCGGCCAGCTTGCCCCAGATGGGCGTGGTGGCCGTGGCGGTGAGCAGGGTCGCGGTGACGACCCACGTGTACTGGGTCTGCGACCCGTCGAGCGCACCGATGATCTGCGGCAGCGCGGTGGACACGACCGTGCTGCTGAGCATGGCCACGAACAGCACGAGCAGGAGCCCGCTGAGCGCTTCGAGGATCTGCCGGTGGCTCATCGGTGCGGTGCCTTCGACAGGCGGAGCACTCATCGAGCTGCCTCCAAGGTGGAGCCCAGGGCTCCTTCGACGTCGGTGGTGAGCCGGTGCAGGGCCGAGGTGAGCGCCTCGACCTCGTCCGGCGACCAGTCCGCGAGCGCCCGGGTCATCAGGTCGTCGTACCAGCCCCGCGCCTCGGCGAGGGCGGCGTGCCCGGCGTCGGTGACGACCAGCACGCTGGCCCGCCCGTCGGCCGGGTCGGCACGCCGCTCGACGAGGCCGTGCGCGACGAGCGCGGCCACCGCCCGGCTGACCGTGGACGGGTCGAGGCCGGTGCGCGACGCCAGTTCCTTGGCGTGGCACCCGCTCGACCGGTCGATCAGGGTCAGCGTGCCGACCAGGCCGGTCGGCACGGGCGGGTAGTGGTCGGTGCGCTGGTGGCGCACCATCCGCACGATCTTCATCAGGTCGCGCAGCCGCTCCACGAGCTCCTCGTGCTGCGGGCTGGTGTCCACGTCGACCCCTTCCCCGGAATGCTTGCTTACTACAAGCATCTATCAAACTTGCCCGCTGCGCAAGTTTGCCCAGTGGGCAAAGCTGTAACCTGGGTCTCGATGAACGACGGACTGCGCGAGCGCAAGAAGGCGGCCACCCGCCAAGCCCTGCACGAAGCCGCCGTGCGACTCGCGCTCGAACACGGCCCCGACCGGGTCACCGTCGAGTCCATCGCGGACGCCGCCGACGTCTCCCGCCGCACGTTCTCGAACTACTTCGCGGGCAAGGAGGAGGCGATCTTCCACGGCGACCTGCTGCGCCTGCGCCGCCTGCTCGCCCTGGTCCGCGCCCGCCCGGCCGACGAGCCGCCGCGCGCCGCGCTCGCCGAGGCCGCGCGGCTCCTGCTGGCCGGGAGCGACCGCCCGGACCCGCTGTGGGTGGCGCAGCGCCGCCTGCTGCGCGGGCACCCGAGCCTGGTGGCCCACCAGGTGGCCGCGTACGCGGTGGTCGAGCGCGACCTGACCGCCGAGATCGGCGCGCGCGGGCTGGACGACCTGCGGGCCCGGGTGCTCGCCGCGACGTTCCTCGCGACCTTGCGCGCCGCCACCCAGCACTGGCTGGAGCACCCGGACCGCAGCCTCGCCGAGTGGGTGGCCGAAGCCCTGACGTAAAAAGCTGAACGTCGTGCACATTCGATACCGTGAGTTACTCCACCACCCTGAGCGATGACCCGGTCACGCACCGGGTCGGGACAGGACTCGCGGATGACCAACCCCACCGTTTCCCCGGAGCGCGGGCCCAACCAGGGCCGGCCGGCCCTGCGGCTACCGCCCGAGTACACCGAGCGCACGCCGGGCCGCCCGTTCGACCCGGTGGCGCACCAGCGCGACCTCGGTCGGGAAGGGCCGGTGCACGAGGTCGCGATGAACGACGGCGACCGGGCCTGGCTGATCACCGGGCACGAGCAGGTCCGCGCCCTGCTCGCCGACCCGAGGCTGAGCTCCGACCGGTTCCGCAGCACCCGATTGGTCCAGAAGATGCCGGTGGAGCTGCGCAAGCGCCTGATCGCGCCCTCCGTTCGCGCGGGCAACTTCCTCGCCATGGACCCGCCCGACCACACCCGCTACCGGCGGCTGCTGACCGGCCAGTTCACCGTGCGGCGGATGCGCGGGCTGGAGCCGCGCATCCACGCGATCGTGACGTCCCACCTGGACGCCATGATCGCGGCCGGATCGCCCGCCGACCTGGTGCCGGCGTTCGCGCTGCCGGTGCCGTCCCTGGTGATCTGCGAACTGCTCGGCGTGCACTACGAGGACCGCGCCGGTTTCGAGGCGCGCACGTCCACGCTGCTGCGGCTCGACGCCCCGGTCGAGGACATCGTGCGGGCGGCCGACGAGCAGCGCGCGTTCCTGCTCGAACTGGTGCGGCGCAAGCGCGTCGAGCCCGCCGACGACCTGCTGTCCGGCCTGATCGAGGCCGAGGCCGCGCTGACCGACGACGAGCTGGCGAACATCGCCAACCTGCTGCTCATCGCGGGCCACGAGACGACCGCCAACATGCTCGCGCTGGGCACGTTCGCGCTGCTGGAGCACCCGGCGGAACTGGCCCGGCTCCAAGCTGACCCGTCGCTGGCGGACGGCGCGGTCGAAGAGCTGCTCCGGTACCTGTCGATCGTGCACCTGGGCCCGATCCGGCTCACCCTGGAGGAGGTGGAGGTCGCCGGCGTCACCATCCCGGCCGACGCCACGGTGGTCATCTCCTTGCCGATGGCGAACCGCGACCCGCGCACCTACCAGGACCCCGACGCCCTGGCCGTGACCCGGCCGAGGGTGTCGCACCTGGCGTTCGGGCACGGCATCCACCAGTGCCTGGGCCAGCAGCTCGCCCGGGTGGAGATGGCGGTGGCGTTCACCGAGCTGCTGCGCCGGCTGCCCGGCCTGCGCCTAGCCCTGCCCGCCGGCGACGTGCCGCTGCGCAGCGACATGCTCGTGTACGGCGTGCACAGCCTGCCGGTGGCCTGGGACGACGCGATCTAGCTTGGGGTTTGAACGTCTTGGGTCCGGCGCGTCCACCCCGTTGCTCATGAGCGAAGCCCTTGGTTGATCAACCTTCCCGTCTGGGGAAGAAGATCGGGCCAGGGGCTTCGCCATGATCAGCGTGAACCACATCGGGGTGCCGGGCGCGGGTGGGGAGTTGTCGTGGTTCCGACAGGAGGTCCATCGGATCGGGTATTCGGCATCCGAGGACCGGCCTGCCGGAGTCGTCGATCCGCGTCAGCCTCGGAGCGGGCCGGCATCGAGCTGCCGTAGCTGATTCAGGGTCCATGGTCCGTTGGGCAACGGCCGAGTCGCTACGACGAGACACACCGCTGCTCTCCGGCAACGGGGTCCAAGTCGCCGGGAGGCTGGTGCGGGCGTTGTCCAGTCTGCTCACCCCACCGGACGAGCTGCGTTGAGCCGTTGCGGTGTCCTACTGCGGCGATGCGGCGAGGCAGGTCGACATCGGGGACGTCGAGCGCCAGGAGGTCCTTCGCGCGGACGCTGGTGTCGTTGACGAGCCGCCACAGGCTCTTCTCCCGCAAGGGTAGTTGGTCGTGGCCAAGCAGCACCTCCAAGTCGGTGCCGGACGACATCCGTGCGCGCACCGACGTCCGGGGTCGGCGCGCGGGACGGACCGGCGTTCCAGCCCTGCTCGCGCCACCAGCCGATGGCAGAGCGAAGGCTGTTCAACCGGATGTTCGCGGTCACTGCGGCCGTGTCGCCCCAGCGTCGCGCGAACCACTCGGCACTCGACCGTGTGGCGGTCTCGTCGCCGAGCGTCGAACCCGAGTGTGCTTGATCAGTCTCTTGTGCCAGGCGAGTGGAGAAAGTACTTTCGATATAGAAAGTAGATTGGAGGGAGGCGATCGTGTTGGACGACCCGGAGGAAGGTCTCGCCGCAGTACGCCGCCAGCACGAGGCGATGGCGGCGCGCATCCACCTGCCGTTGTGGTACCGGGCGCTGTTCGCCGCAACCTGGGCCGGTGTCCTGGCCGGGCCGCTGCTGGCACGCGACCACGACCGGTTCGGGCTGCCGGCGTTTCCGTACTGGATGGTCACCACGGCGCTGCTCCTAGTGCTGCTGCTGGACTACAGACGTCGGTCCGGACTCCACACACTGGTTCGCAGCCGGACGTACCCGGCGCTGCGCGAGCAGGTGGTGCCCACGTCGGCGGTGGTCCTGGGCAGCGTGGTCGTGGTGTGGGGACTGACCCTGCTCGGCCTGCCCTACATGGCGGGCAGTTGCGCGTTGCTCGCGGGCGGCCTCGCCTCCCGGCAGGTGTGGCAGGTCAACAGGGCCATCCGGCTCGACGTCGTGGAAGGGAGGTGACCGTGCACGACCTCGACCCGACGATCCACCCCCTGCCGAGACTGACCTTGTGCGCGACGCTGGCAGCCGGTCCGGAGTGGACAGAGTTCCACGTCGCCCGGGACACCACGGGGTTGAGCGACTCCGCCCTGTCCAAGCACGCCCGGACCCTGGAGGGAGTCGGCTATGTCGAGATCCGCAAGGGAGCCGTGGGCCGCCGTCCCCGAACCTGGCTGCGGCTGACGCCACTGGGACGCTCCCGGTTCGCCGCCCACGTCAGCACGCTGGAACGACTGGCAGCAGGACTCCGCGACACCGCAACGGAAACACGGAACTGATCCTTGGAAGCGGGACGTGCGGTCGCACCCGGCCGTCTGTCCGCACAACCGCCAACTACCTCCGCTCGTCTCCTCAATGCACGCGGCCACCGCGCCGCACAGGGCACCCGCAATAGCGACGGTGCAGGCCAGACCCGCAGTCGCGACACAGGCCGCCGTACAGGCGATGGCGATCCACGGCACCACGCCAGCCCGTTCCATGCAGGCGACCACAAGACGATCCAGGGAGGACGACGACCGCCGTGGCAACGCTGAGCGCGACCTACGACCGGGCAACCGGCGACAACCCGATGCCCATCGCCACACACGACGACATCGACACGTTCCTGACACGCCTGGGAGCACTCGCCGCAACCGGACCGGTGCCACCGCTGGCCGAGGTCGTGGTAGCCGAAGACCCCTACGGGCCGCCCTACCTCTACGTCGGAGTCGGCATCGACGTCGGCTGGGTCCGCGAACCGGGTGAACCCGACCGGTGGACCATCGGCTCGCCCGACGACACGGGCACCGTGCTCTACGACTACGTCGGCCACGGCGAGGACATCCCAGCCAAGCACCTCGTTCCGCTCGACACCGTCCGAGCCGTCCTGATCGCCTACCTCACCCACAGCGGCAACGTGCCCTCCGACGACCCCCACCTACGCTCGGCAAACTGACCGCGCACGCCCCAGAAGGGAGCATCCGACTGCTGTCCCTTCTCGACTTGCAGTCGCGGGAGCAACACCCCGGGCCGACCACTGGACGCAGTACGGACGCGTCTACCGCGAAGCCTGGGCCCACACCGGTCACCCCGTCGAGCAGGCCGGCCCCACCGCGACTTCCTCCACGCCATCGAACTGCTCGGCACCGAAGTTCTGCCCCGACTCCGCGCCGAACTGGCCACACCGTGACCCCGGCGATCGACCGCCCGCACAGCCCCCTGCGGAGGACACCAGGTGAATGCCGCCGAGCACCCCAAGCGGCGCGGCCGACGCAGCGGCAGTGAGGACACCCCCGCCGCACTGCTCACCGCCGCCCGGGAGGTGTTCACCGAACACCGCCGTGCTCCCGCTCCCGGTCGAGCCGGCCCGTATCGTCGAACAACTGCTGGACGGGCCACCGGAACAGACCGGCGAACGCATGGTCGGCACCTTCCTGACCACCTGGGACGCCGACGACGGCGGCGCGTTCGCCGCGTTGCTGCGCAGCATCACCACCCAAGACCACGCCACCCACCTGAACGCCGACCACCCCGACTACGGAGCACCCTCCTCACCACCCCGATGTTCGGCATCGACATCGCCAGATACGTCCTGCGCCTACAACCCCTGGCCTCCACCGACCCCGACACCTTGGTCCCCACCATCGCGCCCAACCTCCAGCGCTACCTGACCGGCGACCTCGACTGAAGCGCGGTGGGCTCGGCTGCGCACGGGCGCGGACCGCCCACCGCCATGCCGTCCGCTCCGCCACCCCCGCCGTCGTCGCCATCAGCCGGACGTACTCACCGGACAGTCTCGTCAACCACCAGCACACCGCCGGGTCGCCCGGGTGTTCCACGGCATAGGCACGGACGTCGGCCCGTACTCCGTCAGCGTCCCAGGACGCGGCTTTGGGCAGGCGCTACATCTACCCGGTGAGATCGGACCCCCACCCGCCTGAATAGGTCATCCAGTCCGGCTACCCCAGCGGCGGGGTCCTCGTCGGTCGACACAAGATCGACGCGCTACATCCTGAAGATCACCGAGTGTGGCTGGAGTATCTATCCCCGACGCGCGGCACCGGGCGCGAAACCGGCGTCCAGTCGGGCGACCACGGTCCCGATCAGGTAGGCCGGCGGGCGGCGGTCGTCGGTGTCCAGCCACCAGGTGATCACGACGCGGAGCGTGGCCGGCACCGTGGCCGCGAACATCGCCGGGTAGAGGTCGGCCTCGGGGTCCGCGCCGACCCGGGCCGCGACGGCGTCGGCCAGGGCCTTCTCCTGCGCGTGGAACGCCGACATCAGGTGCGGCAGCAGCGACGGGGTGCGCCGCAGCACCCGCATCTGCTCCAGCTTCACCCGGTCGAAGCGGGCCGGGACGAGTTCTCCCAGCGCCTGCCGCAACGCCTCCAGCACCGGTTCGGCAGCCGGGCGGCGGACGAACGCGCCGACGACCGCCTCCTCCTTGGACGAGAAGTAGTTGAAGAACGTCCGCAGCGACACCCCTGCCTCGCGCGCGACCTGTTCGACCGTCACGCCGTCCACGCCGTGGTCGACGCACAGGCGCAACGCGGCGTCGGCCAGGGCGGTGCGGGTGACCGGCTTCTTGCGCTCCCGCAGTCCGGCAGGTCGAGTCACAGGAACAACTCAGACAACCCCACCGGCTCCGGCGCGTCGTCCGTCGGGAGCGGGGAGGCCGCCGCGCGGTCCGGTGATCACCCGGACGTGCGACGAGGCCGCCGGTGGACCGGCGGCCTCGTCGGGTGGCGGGAGCTCAGTGGCCGCCGGGCATCTCGGCGGCCAGGCGCTCGTCGCCGCTGAGCGTCTTGAGCGGCTTCTCCTTGATGAACACCACCGCGAGCAGCGCCAGCACCGCGATCGGCGTGCCGATCAGGAACAGCTCGGCGGTGGCGTCCGCGTAGATGCCCTTGACGATCACCTGCGCCGCCGCCGGCAGTTCGGCCAGGTTCGGCACCGCGTTCGCGTCGCCCGAGGGCAGCGGGCCGAAGGACTCGGTCATCTTCGAGGTCACCCGGTTGGCCAGCACCGCGCCGAGCACGCTGACCCCGATCGCGCCACCGAGCGAGCGGAAGAACGTCAGGCTCGACGTGGTCACGCCCAGGTCCTTGGCCGGCACGTCGTTCTGCGCCACCAGCACCAGGTTCTGCATCAGCATGCCGACGCCGACGCCGAGCACGGCCATGTGCACCGACACCAGGAACACGGTCGTCTCCGCGCTGATCGTGGCCAGCAGCCCCATGCCGGCGACCATCACCACGCCGCCCGCGACCAGGAACACCTTCCAGCGGCCCCACTTGGTGATCAACTGGCCCGCGACGGTGGAGGACACCAGCAGGCCGAAGATCAGCGGCAGGCTCATCAGGCCGGCCTGGGTGGGCGTTTTGCCGAGCCCGATCTGGAAGTACTGCGACAGGAACACCGTGCCGCCGAACATGGCCACGCCGACCAGCGCGCTGGCCAGGGTGGTGAGCGCGACGGTGCGGTTGGCGAAGATCGACAGCGGTACGATCGGGTCGGCCGCCCGCGATTCCACGAACACCGCCAGCGCCAGCAGCAGCACGCCGCCGACCACCATCACCGCGCTCCAGCCGGACAGCCACTCGAACTGGTTGCCCGCCAGGGTCGTCCACACCAGCAGCGTCGACACACCGGACACGATCAGCGCCGCGCCCAGGTAGTCGATCTTGACTTCCTTGCGCACCACCGGCAGCTTCAGCGTGCGCTGGAGCAGGGCGATGGCGGCCAGCGTGAACGGGACGCCGATGAAGAAGCACCAGCGCCAGCCCAGCCACGACGTGTCGACGATGACGCCGCCGATGAGCGGCCCGGCCACCGTGCCGACGCCGAACACCGCGCCGAACAGGCCCGCGTACTTGCCCATGTCGCGCGGCGGGATCATCGCCGCCATCACGATGGTCGCGAGCGCGGTCATGCCGCCCGCGCCCAGGCCCTGCACGATCCGGCTCGCGATGAGCACTTCCACGTTCGGGGAGAACCCGGCGATCAGCGAACCGATCACGAACATCCCCAGCGACAACTGGATGAGCAGCTTGCGGCTGTACAGGTCGGCGAGCTTGCCCCACAGCGGCACGGTCGCGGTCATCGCCAGCAGCTCGGTGGTGACCACCCAGGTGTAGACCGACTGCGACCCGTCCAGGTCGGCGATGATCCGCGGCAGCGCGTTCGACACGATCGTCGACGCCAAGATCGCCATGAACATGCCCAGCATCAGGCCGGACATGGCCTGCACGACGTCCTTGGGCGTGGTGTGCGGGCTCGCCGCGGTCTTCTCCCCGGTCGTTCCGACAGACATCGTTCCCCCCTTCGACATGGATCAGGTACAAGGCCCGGTCGGCGTCGCCAGACCCGCGTACAGCAGGTCCAGGGCTTCGCCGAGCAGGATTTCCAGCGGACGTCCGTCTTCCTGGTCGCTCCACCGGGCGAACGCGACCCGGCACGCCGCACCGGCGGCGGCGACCAGCAGCTTCGGGTAGAGGTCGGTCGCGGACTGCCCGGCCCGTTCGGCGACGGCGTCGGCCAGCTCCCGCTCCGCTTGCTCACCGCTCGCGAAGACCTTGGCGAGCAGCACCGGATGCTGCTGCACGACGCGCATCCGGAGCAACCACATTTCGCCCTCGTCGGCGAGCCCCTCGGCGATCTCGTCCCCCAGCGCGGCCTTCAGCGCGGCTCCGGGGCCCAGTTCGGCGGGCTGGTCCAGCACCCGCCGGCGCATCCGCGCCGCGGCCTCGGGGTCCGGTGCCACGATCGCGTCTTCCTTGCCCGCGAAGTAGTTGAAGAACGTGCGCGGGGAGACGCCGGCGGCGGCGCTGATGTCCTCGACGGTGACGTGGTCGTAGCCGTGTTCGTGGGCGAGCGTCACGGCGGCGCGGCTCAGCGCCAACCGCGTCTGCCGCTTCTTGCGGTCACGAAGACCGAGCTCGCCGTTCACTCGATCAGGGTACGAATTTAGCTGCACTCGCTGCAAGTTTGCAGTGGGTGCAGAATTGTGATCCAACTCTCCCCCCGTCGAGGGAATCGAGATGCGCCACGAACCGGTCGATCAGGCGCGAAAGGCGCTCGGCGACGAGCGGTACGACGTGGTGCACCTGGGGTTCGGCGCGCCGGCGTGGCTGCCCGACGGGTCGACGAGCCCTCGATCGTGCAGTCCGGCGGGGTCGGGCCGGGCGCGTCCCACGCTCGGTTCGACCATTCCCGCTCGCGCCTCACCGCATGGTGCCGGCGGTGGTGGGCGTTGACGACGCGCTCGAAGCCCTGCCGGTACAGGGCGTCCCGGAAGCCCGGGTCGCCCTGCTCGCACGCGTGGTAGAACACGTCCTCGTCGGGGGCGGTCCCCGCCACCGGCAACCGGCACACCTCCCGGCCGATCTCACGTCACCCGGACGCGCGACCGTCCACTTGGAACAGCCCGGTACCGGTGGGCGCTAGGGTGCCGTGGCGGCAGGCCCGACTCGCGAGGGAGACCGATGTTCCGCTGCACCCACCTGTTCGGCTCGAAGCGCCGGGTGACGTTCGCCCTGCCCCTGGACGGCCCGCGCGGCCCGGTGAGCGTCGTCGGCTCGTTCAACGATTGGACGCCGGGCGTGCACGAACTGCTCCCCCGCCGCGACGGCACCCGCACCGTCACGGTGATCCTCCCGCCCGGTACGCACCACTTCCGCTACCTGGCCGCTGACGGCCACTGGTTCGACGAGGCCGACGCGCAGCGGGTGGACGGCGACAGCGCCATCACCATCGAGAGCTGACCACCTCGACGAGAACCGGCTGTGAAAGCCGACCGGGATCGCGTGCGGCACCTCTGCCCGCACCGACCCGTTGCGCACCAGCGTGTGCGAGCACCCGGTAGACCGGGGTACCGACTGGCACAGCGCGTAAAGGATTTCATCCACGCACCTTGGAGGCGCTAATCTGACAGCACTGTTACATCAATCGAGGGGGCGGGATGTACCCGGAGATCGAGCCGTACGACCAGGGGATGCTCGACGTCGGTGACGGGCACCGGATCTACTGGGAGGTGTGCGGGAACCCGGACGGCAGACCGGCCGTCGTGCTGCACGGCGGTCCCGGCTCGGGCTGCAACGCCCACCAGCGCCGGTACTTCGACCCGGCGGCCTACCGGATCGTGCTGTTCGACCAGCGCGGGTGCGGGCGCAGCACACCGCACGCGGGCGCGCCGGTCGTGGACCTCTCGGCGAACACCACCGACCACCTCGTCGCGGACCTGGAACTGCTGCGCACCACGCTCGGCATCGAGCGGTGGCTGGTGTTCGCCGCGTCCTGGGGTTCGGTGTTGGGGCTGGTGTACGCGGTGCGCCACCCCGGGCGGGTGTCGGCGATGGTGCACGCCGGGGTGGCCACCGGGCAGTACGCCGAAACGGAACTGCTGGTGCGCGGGCTGGGGTCGATGTTCCCCGAGGCGCACGCGCGGTTCCGGGAGGCCGTCGGCGACCCGGCGGGCAGCCTGACCGCCGCCTACCTGGACCTGCTCACCGACCCGGACCCGGCGGTGCACCAGGCGGCGGCGGACTCGTGGTGCGCGTGGGAGGACGCCCTGGTCCCGTTGTCGCCGGACAACTCCCGCTTCGACCCGCCCGAGTTCCGGCTGGCGTTCGCCCGGCTGGTCGCGCACTACTGGTCGCACGGCTCGTTCCTGCCGGACGGCTACGTCTACGACCACGGCGAGCGCCTCGCCGGCATCCCCGGCGTGATCGTGCAGGGTGAGCTCGACCTCGGGAACCTCGTCGGCACGCCGTGGCTGCTGACCCGGGCGTGGCCGGACGCGGAGCTGACGCTCATCCGGGACACCGCGCACGGCGGCAGCGCGAGCATGTCCGAAGCCAGGATCGCCGCCACGGACCGCTTCCGGGGAGCGGTTCACCGGTGACGTAGAAGGGGCGACGTAGAAGGGGCGATGTAGAAGGGGCGACCGGGGGCGGGCCCTCGGCGCAGTCGGCGGGGGCTTTCACTCCGTTCGGACGATTCGAGACGGGGTGTTGCCGGCTCCGGCAACCGACTCCGATACTGCGTGGGAAAAGCACCAACCCCCACCGCATCACGTCAGCCGTTTCCCCTGCTTCGAAAGGAGCTGACGTGCTCGACCGCCGAACCTTCGTCCTGGGCACCGCGTTGGCCGCCACCGCGATCACGACGACCGCGATCACGACCGCGCACGCGGCACCACGGTCCGGCAGGACCGCCGGCGCGGCCACGGCCGCCGGCACCACCGTCACCCTCGCCCGGCTCGACGACCGCTGGGTGCTCGTCGACGAGACCGGCTCGGTGCGGATCACCACCGGCCTGGAGAACGCGAACGTCGTGGGGCTCGCCGACGACGGCGCGGACCTGATCGCGGCGGGCTCGCTCGCCGACGACCCGGTGGCCGCGCTGTGGACCTCGTCGGACGGCGTGGCCTGGCGCGAGGTCCGCCGCCTGCACGGCACCCGCGCCGAGTTCACCGCCGTGACCGGCGGGCTCGCGCTCGGCTCGGTGCTGCGCGGCGAACGCGCCGCGCTGGCCCGCGTCGCCGCCCGGCGCACCGCGACCGGCTGGACCACGGTCCCGGTGCGCGGCCTGGAGGGCACCGACGGCCTGTTCGCCTCGGCGTTGTCCGCCACCCCGGACGGCTGGGTGTGCGCGGCGGTCGGCGCGAACGGCTCCCGCCTGCACGCCTCCCGCGACGGCGTGACGTGGTCCGAGCTGCCCGGCGTGGCCGGCGTCGCGGTGCGCGCGCTGACCTCCGACGCGCGCGGAACCCGCTGGCACGGCAACGGGATCGCCGGGTCCGCGCCGCTGACGGGGCCGCTCGGCGGTCCGGCCGGCCCCGCACCCGTGCCCGCCGGCGCGCAGGCCCTCGGCACCGCCTCGGGCCGCGCCGCGTGGCTGTCCGCCGGACGCCTCCTGACCACCTGACCCCGGGAGCGACGATGATCACCTTCGGCATGATCGACGGCACCCCGGTGTACTACTGGCGCTCCTCGCGCGGCGACACCACGCCCCGCACCTGGCAGACCACCCAGGCGTTCTACGACGCGCTGGTGCTCTGGGTCCGCGACCTGCGGGCCGCGAGCTCGGCCCACGGCTCCATCACCTACCTGGTGTCGGCCGGGTTCTACGTCAACAAGCCCGGCCAGCACGGCGAGGGCACCGCGATGGACCTCGACCACGTGCGCTGGTCCGGCGGCGCGGTCTGCTCGCCGCTGGACCGCGACCACGCGTCGGGCACCCAGGCCACCCGGCGGCGGTACCTGGCCGTGGACGCGGTGTGCCGCAGGAGGTTCCGCTACGTGCTCGACGGCTGGTACAACGCCGACCACGCCGACCACGTCCACTCCGACTTCGGCGGGCTCCCGGTGCGGTGCCTCAAGACCTCCGAGGCCGACACGAAGTTCGTGCAGTCGCTGTGCAACGACTTCCTCGCCGCCGGCCTGGCCGTGGACGGGATCTGGGGCACCGGCACGCAGAACGCGTTCACCACGGCCAAGTCCCGTCTCGGCGTCACCGGCGACCCGCACACCACCACCGCCGCGTGGCAGGCGTTCCTGTCGGCGGCGGCCCGGAAGGGGTTCGCGAACCAGGCTTTCTAACGCCCGGTGTTCCCCGTGGCCCGGCGTGGTCCCGACATCCGGGAGGTCAGTCCCGCAGGGCTTTCGCGTAGTGGCCCAGCGAGCGCTGGTACCTCGGCAGTCGCGGGGCCAGCGCCTCCAGCGCCCACGACACGGCCTCGCGCTCGCGGCCCACGTCCGCCAGCGCCAGCGCCAGGAAGCCGCGCACCGCGCCGTCCAGGTGGTCGGAGGCGGCGTCCTTCTCGGTGGCCAGCAGCTCGACGGCGATCTCCGGCTGGCCGAGGTTGCGCAGCGAACTGGCCATCTGGATCACCGCGCGCCGCCGGCGTTCCCCCGGCAGACCGAGGTCCAGGGCCTCCCGGTAGAGCGGGACGGCCCGGTCCGGGTGGCCGGTCGAGTCGAACGCCGCCGCCCGCTCGAACACCGCCACCGCCTCCGGCGCGTCGCGCGCGGCGTCGTCCACCGCGCTCCGGAAGTCCTCTTCGGACAACTCGTCCAGCCGTTCCCACACCTCGGCGATCCGCTGCTCCCACATGCCGCCCAGCAAAGCACACCGGCGGGTCGCCGTGCTCGCCGGCGGTGGTCTGCCCGGCTCCGGGCCGTTGGCGGGCAACGGGATCGCGGTCGTCAGGTCCGTCGGGGCGCGAGCCGGCAGACCACGTCGAGCGCCACCCGGAACGGGGGCAGCGCCCGGACGTCGGTCCTCGGTTCGCGCACCCACCGCACCGGACCGTCCCCGATCACGCTCGGCGGCACCGGCAGGTGGTGCGGTCCGTCCACCACCTGCACCCCCGACGGCACCGGCGGGTGCCGCACGCCCGGGTCCTCCACCAGGAACGTCCACGTCCCGTCCGGCAGCGCCACGGTCGCCGCGACGATGCCGCACCGGTGGAACTCCGCGTCGACCCAGCCGCCGAACCACGCCGGCACGACCAGTCCGGCGATTCCCCGGCTGGTGGGCACGTAGACGTTCCCGTCGACGAGCACGAGCGGCCACCCGAGGCCGATCGCCAGGCGTTCCACGGTCGCGTGCAGTTGATCGGCGTACTTCACGGTCGCGCACCTCCCCAGTGGCTCCATGCCCGGGGTTCGGGAGACCTCCGTGATCGGTTCGCCCGGGATCGGGCGGTTTTTTCACACCGGGCACCGCGCCGCCGCCGGCGGTCGACGCACAGCGACCGCACAGCCGGGGCACAGGGATTCCGGTCAGGGTGGGGTGCATGACAGCCATCCACGACCGAGGACTCGCCTTCGACCTGGCCACGTTGACCCGGCGGCGGGCGCTCACCCTGTTGGGTGGCGCGGGTGTCGCCTCTTTGGCCGCGTGCGGGTCGGCCGCCCCGGGCGCGGCCCCGGACACGGCCGCTCCGGAGACGTCCGCGACGTCCGGTGCCGTGGCCGAGTGCCGGGACGCGATCCCCGAGGAGACCGCCGGCCCGTACCCCGGCGACGGCTCCAACGGGCCGAACGTGCTCACGCAGAGCGGGATCGTGCGCGGTGACATCCGGACCAGCTTCGGCACCGGGTCGCGCACGGCGGAAGGCGTGCCGTTGACGATCACGTTGACCGTGCGGGACACGGCATCCGGGTGCACGCCCTACGCCGGGGCGGCGGTGTACCTGTGGCACTGCGACATCGACGGGAAGTACTCCTTGTACTCGCAGGGCATCACCGGCGAGAACTACCTGCGCGGCGTGCAGGAGGCCGACGCCCAGGGGGTGGTGACGTTCACCAGCATCTTCCCGGCGGCGTACTCGGGGCGGTGGCCGCACATCCACTTCGAGGTGTACCCGAGCCTGGCCGAGGCGACGAGTGCGGGCACCAAGATCACCACGTCCCAGCTCGCCCTGCCGGCCGACGTGTGCAAGACCGTCTACGGGACGGCGGGCTACGTGCAGAGCGTGCGCAACCTGGCGCGGACCTCGCTGGAGGACGACATGGTGTTCAGCGACGGTCACGACGACCAGGTGGCCGCCGTGACCGGTGACGTGACCGGTGGCTACACCGCGAGCTTGGCCGTCCCGGTGTAGCCGCCGGGACGGCCGAGCCGGGTCAGCGGGATCTGCCGGGCTCGGGGTGGGAGGTCGCGGCGCGCAGCGAAGCCCTGGTGGTGGTGCTGGTCCGGGAGAGCAGGCCCAGCAGGCTGCGGCGGTCGCGGTGCAGCCAGGCGGTCAGGGCGATCGCCGCCGCGAGGAGCAGGACCCAGGCGAAGCTCAGGAACAGGACCGGCAGCCACCAGACGACGAACCGGACCACGACCGCGTGCCACGGTGCCGGTCCGCCGCCCACGCGTTGCAGCGCCAGGTGGAACACGACCTGGCCCGGCGTGGCCCGGTCGGCGCGCAGCAGCGGGACCACGAGCGTGGAGAAGGTCAGCGTCGCGGCCGACAGCAGCGTGGTGAAGCGCGGCGACTCGGCCAGGGTGCGGGACGCGTCACCGGACAGCGCCAGGACGACCAGGACCGTGAACTGGGTCAGCTCGAAGACCAGCAGGTCACCGGCGAACGCCAGGCCGCGCCGGGGCAGGCCGGGTGGCGCGGTGTCGGGGCCGTGCTCCGGGTTCGCGGAGGGCAGCAGGCGCGCCAGCGGCAGCGCCACCAGCCAGCCGACCGCCGTGCCGGTGGTGTTGGTCAGCACGTCGTCCACGTCCGCCAGGCGGTAGGGGCACGGGTACAGGCCGAGCACGGCGGTGCCCTGGACCAGCTCGACCGACGCCGACACCAGCACGCCCACCGCCACCGAGGTGACGAACCCCCGGCGGAACCGGTAGCGCAGCAGGAAGCCCAACGGCACGAACAGCAGCACGTTCAGCAGCACCTGCCACAGCGCCGGGCTGCCGTCGCGCAGGATGTCGTCCAAGGACGCCAACGGCTGTAACTGCCACGAGTCCGCGAACCGCCGCCCGGCGCAGAAGTCGGGCGTGACCACCGGCAGCGGGAACAGCGTGAACGCCACCAGGCCGCAGCCGTAGAGGACACCGGCCGCCGCGACCAACGCCGACCAGCCGCGCAGCCTGCCGAACCGGCGGTACTGGCGGTGCACCCAGGGCAGCACCGCCAGCGGGACCACCAGCGCGAACAGGACGATCGCCACGATCGACTCGGTCATCCGCACGGACATGAGCGCCCCCGGTCAGACCACCGCCCGGTGCCGCCGCCGTCGCCGGAACAGCGCGAACGCGCCCACCGCCACGGCGAGCACAACCACCGCGAGCACGACCACCGCGAGCACCGGCGGCCACCACCACGCGGACGACTGCGCCGACGCCGGAACCGCCGCCGCCAGCTCGTCGGAGTCCGTCGAGCACACCAGCGGGCGGGTCTCGCCCGGCCGGTAGGCGCACACCGAGCTCGCCAGCCGCGCGGTCCCGTCCGGTGCGGTGTCGAACACGGCCTTGTCGGTGAGCGTGAGGTCCTTGCCCGCCGGGACGGTCGCGGTCCACTCCACCGACGTCTCCGACGTCCGGCCGTCCTGGTCGGCGGTCACCACCCGCAGGCCCGGCGGGACGGACTGGGACACCCGCAGTCCCTCCACATCGGACGAACCGGTGTTGCGCACCGTGATCTCGTACGCCAGTTCGTCGCCGCCGCGCACCTGGTCGTGCGCGTTGTCGATGGAGATCGACAAGCCTTCCGTCACCGCCGTGCCCTCCTTGTCGTGTACACCAGTCCGCCGCCCACGAGCAGGAGCAGCAGGCCACCCAGCAGCCAGGGCAGCAGTGGCACACCGGTCGACGCGATCGGCTTCGTCGTCTCCACCGCCGTCCGGGTCGAGCACCTCGGGTCGTCGTCGCCGGGGCGGCAGTTCGCGCCCGGCGTGTCGGAGCTGACCGCGTTGACCAGGGTCCGGTCCCCGTTGCCGTGCACGGTCACCGAGTAGGTCACGGTGGCCGTGCCGCCGGCCGCGAGGTCGCCCGTCCAGGTCAGCGCCGGGGCGCGGAACACCGCGCCCGCCGACGCCCCGTCGAAGGTCGCGTCGTCCAGCACGTTCACCAGCGAGTCGAGCAGCCCGACACCGACCAGCGGCCTCGCGCCGGTGTTGCGCACCGTCACGGTGTAGGTCACGCGGTCGCCCGGTTCGGCCCGCTCGCGGTCGACCGCCTTCACGATCTCCAGGCCGCCCGACACCGGTGTCGTCGTGCCGCAGTCCGGGCCGGGGCAGAGCGCACCCGGCGTGTCGGACGTGACCACGTTGCGCAGCACGGAGTCGCCGGTCGGCGGGTCGGCCACCCCGACCCGGTAGGTCACCACCGCCGCCGCGCCGACGGCGAGTTGCCCGGTCCAGGTCAGCGCCGGCTCGGCGAAGGACGTCGTGCCCGCGCTCGCCGACGCGGTCAGGAACACCGCGTCGTCCAGCACACCGCTCAGGTCGTCGGTGAACCTCGCGGCCGGCAGGTCGACCCGGCCGGTGTTGCCCACCACGACGGTGTAGGTCACCGTCTCGCCCGGCCCCGCCTCGGTCCGGTCCACGGTCTTCACCAGCGACAGGCGCGGCACCAGCACCGTGGCCGAGCAGCGCGGGTCCCCGGCCCGGGTGGTCGCCGGGCAGTTCGACCCGGGGGTGTCCGACCGCACGGCGTTGGCCAGCTCCAGGTCACCGGCCGCCGGCCGGCCCACGGTCACCGTGTAGGTGACCGTCACCCTCGCCCCGACACCGACCTGGCCGCGCCACGTCAACGTCGGCGCGGCGTAGGTCACGGTGCCCGCGCTGGCGGTCGCGTCCGCGTTGTACGCCGCGTCGTCCAGCACCCCGGACAGGTCGTCGGTGAAGCTCGCGCTCTGCGCGGTCCGGCCGGTGTTGGTGACCACCACCGTGTACGTCACCGCCTCCCCCGGCGCGGCCGTGGTGCCGCTCGCGGTCTTCTCCACGACCAGGCCGGGCAGCTCGGTGACCGTGCCGCACCTCGGGTCGGTCGAGCCCGGCGGGCAGTTGGAGCCCCGCGTGGTCGAGCTGACCGCGTTGCGCAGCGAGTGGTCGCCGGTGACCGGGGAGTCCACCACGGCCGTGTAGGTGACGGTGGCCGAGCCGCCGACCGGCAAATCGCCGGTCCAGGTCAACACCGGTGCCGCGTAGGTCGCGGTGCCGGTGGTCGCCGTCGCGTCGTCGTTGTAGGTCGCGTCGTCGACCACCCGGCTCAGGTCGTCGGAGAACGTCGCTCCTGTTTGGACGGTCTGCCCGGTGTTCCGCACGGTCACCGCGTAGGTGACGGTGTCGCCGGGGTTGACCACGGCGGGCGACGACGTCTTCTCGATGCTCAGGCCCGCGATCGGGGTGACCGTGGTGCAGGCCGTGCACTCACTGCCCGGTGTCGCGGAGGTGACCGTGTTGGTGAGCGTGAAGTCGCCGGTCACCGGGTCGTCCACGGTCACGGTGTAGGTCACCGTCGCCGTGGCCCCAACCGCGACCGTGCCGTTCCAGACCAGCGTCGGCGCGGTGTAGGTCGCCGTGCCGGTGGTGGCGCTCGCCGACCCGAACGCGGCGTCGTCCACGACCCCGGTCAGGTCGTCGGTGAAGCTCGCGTCCTGCGCGGTCTGGCCGGTGTTGGTGACCACGACCGTGTAGGTGACCAAGTCACCGGGGTCGGCGTCGGTGCGGTCCACCGACTTGGTGATCGCCAGGCCCGGCAGGGCGGTGTCGGTCGAGCACCTCGGGTCGACCGCCCGCGCCCGGCCGCTCATCGGCAGCGGGCAGTTGTTGCCCGGCGTGGTGGACGTGACCACGTTGGTCAGCCGGTGGTCGCCGGTGATCGGGTCCTTGACCCGCACCGTGTAGGTGACGGTCGCGGTGGCCCCGACCGGCAGATCGCCGGTCCAGGTCAGCGTCGGCGAGGTGAACGCGACGGTGCCGGTCGTGGCGGTGCCGTCGCCGTTGTAGTCGGCGTCGTCCAAGACCGCGCCCAGGTCGTCGGAGAACGTCGCTCCGGTGTGGACGGTCTGCCCGGTGTTCCGCACGGTCACCGCGTAGGTGACGGTGTCGCCGGGGTTGACCACGGCGG
This sequence comes from Actinosynnema sp. NPDC023587, assembly GCF_040640215.1. Taxonomy (NCBI): domain Bacteria; kingdom Bacillati; phylum Actinomycetota; class Actinomycetes; order Pseudonocardiales; family Pseudonocardiaceae; genus Actinosynnema; species Actinosynnema sp. NPDC023587. Next base: position 153,398 of record NZ_JBFABG010000006.1, read on the forward strand.
GCGACGACGTCTTCTCGATGACCAGGCCCGCGATCGGGACGACCACGACGCACGCCGGGTCGGTCGACCCCGCCGGGCAGTTGCCGCCCGGCGTGTCCGACACGACGGTGTTGGTGAGCTTGCCGTCGCCGGTCGCCGGGTCGTTCACGGTCACCGCGTAGGTCACCGTGGCCGTCTCGCCGACCCCGAGCGCGCCGCTCCAGGTCAGCGTCGGCGCGGTGTAGGACACCGTGCCGGTGGTGGCGCTCGCCGACCCGTAGGTCGCGTCGTCCACGACCTGGGTCAGGTCGTCGGTGAAGCTCGCGTCCTGCGCGGTCTGGCCGGTGTTGGTGACGGTCACCGCGTAGGTGACGGTGTCGCCCGGTTTCGCGTCCGCCCGGTCGGCGGTCTTGGTGATCGCCAGGCCCGGCAGCGCGGTGTCCGTGGAGCACCTCGGATCGGTCGACCCCGGCCGGCAGTTGCCGCCCGGCGACGCGGAGCGGACCACGTTGGTCAGCCGGTGGTCGCCGGTGACCGGGTTCTTGACCCGCGCGGTGTAGGTGACGGTGGCCGAGCCGCCGACCGGCAGGTCGCCGACCCACGTCAGCGTCGGCGCGGCGTAGGCCACGTCGCCCGTCGTGGCGGTGCCGTCGCCGGCGTAGTCGGCGTCGTCGACCACCCGGGACAGGTCGTCGGTGAACGTCGCGTCGTCCTGCGCGGTCTGGCCGGTGTTCCGCACGGTCACCGTGTAGGTCACCGCGTCGCCGGGGTTGACCACGGCGGGCGACGAGGTCTTCTCGATGACCAGGCCCGCGATCGACGTCGTGGCCGAGCACCGGGGGTCCGTCGAGCCCGGCGCGCAGTTGCCGCCCGGTGTGTCGGAGGTGACCGCGTTGCCCAACGTGAAGTCCCCGGTCACCGGGTCGGCCACGGTCACCGCGTAGGTCACCGTGGCCGTCTCACCGAGCCCGAGCGTGCCGCTCCAGGTCAGCCTCGGCGCGGCGTAGGACACCGTGCCGGTGGTGGCGCTCGCCGATCCGAACGCGGCGTCGTCCACGACCCCGGTCAGGTCGTCGGTGAAGCTCGCGTCCTGCGGTGTCCGACCGGTGTTCGTCACGGTCACCGCGTAGGTCACCGTGTCGCCCGGCCCGGCCGTCGCGCGGTCGACCGTCTTCACGATCTCCAGACCGGGCAGCGGGGTGGACGTGCCACACCTCGGGTCGGTCGACCCCGGCGGGCAGTTGCCGGGCGTGGCCGAGCTGACCGCGTTGGCCAGCACGTGGTTGCCGGTGATCGGGTCGTCGACGGTGACCGCGTAGGTGACCGTCGCGGACGCGCCGACCGCCAGGTCGCCGGTCCAGGTCAGCGTCGGCTCGGCGAAGGACACCGTGCCCGTCGACGCGGTCGCCGAGCCGAACGCGGCGTCGTCCACCACGTCGGTCAGGTCGTCGGTCACGACCGCGCCGGTCAGCGGCACCTGCCCGGTGTTGGTGAGCACGACCGTGTAGGTGACCGCGTCGCCGGGGTTCGCGGTCTGCCGGTCCGCCGACTTCGCCACCGTCAGCTCGCGGCCCGGTGTCTCGGTGCCGCACGACGGGTCGGTCGAGCCGGCCGGGCAGTTGCCGCCGGGCGTGGTCGAGGTGATCCGGTTGACCAGGTTCTTGTCGCCGGTGTCGGGGTTCTTCACGGTCACCGTGTAGGTGACCGTCGCCGACCCGCCGACCGCCAGGTCACCGGTCCAGGTGAGGTTCGGCGCGGCGTAGGAGACCGTCCCGGACGTGGCCGCCGCGTCGGCGTTGTAGTCCGCGTCGTCGAGCACCCGGGACAGGTCGTCGGTGAACGTCGCCCCGGTGATCGGCGTCCGGCCGGTGTTGGTGACCGCGATCGTGTAGGTGACCGTGTCACCGGGCACCGCCTCGTCGCGGTCGTCGGACTTGACGATCCGCAGCGCGGAGATCGGCGTGGACGTCCGGCACTCGGCCGCCCCGGCCGCGCAGTTGTTGCCCGGCGTCGTGGACGTCACCGCGTTGGCGAGCTGGAAGTCCCCGCCGCCGACCGGGTCCTCCACCCGCACCGAGTAGGTGACCGTCGCGGTGCCGCCGACCGGGAGGTCACCGGCCCAGCCCAGGTTCGGCGCGGTGAACGTCGCCGTCCCCGTGGACGCCGACGCAGCGACCCACGTCGCGTCGTCCAGCACGCCCGTCAGGTCGTCGGTGAACGTCGCGCCGGTCAGCGGTGTCCGGCCGGTGTTCGTCACGGTCACCGTGTAGGTGACCGTCTCGCCGGGCAACGCCTGCTGCCGGTCCACCGCCTTCTCGATCCGGACGCCCGACAGCGCGGTGCTGGTCGAGCACCTCGGGTCGGTCGAGCCGGTCCGGCAGTTGCTGCCCGGGGTGTCGGAGGTGACCGCGTTGCCGAGCACCTTGTCCCCCGCGCCGGTCACCGTCACCGTGTAGGTGACCAGCGCCGACTCGCCGACGCCGAGCGTGCCCGACCAGGCGAGGTCCGGCGCGGTGAACGTCGCCGTGCCGGTGGTCGCCGACGCGCTGCCCCACGTCGCGTCGTCCAGCACGCCGGACAGGTCGTCGGTGAACGACGCGTTCTGCGACGTCCGACCGGTGTTGGTCACGGTCACCGTGTAGGTCACCGCGTCGCCGGGGTTCGCCGCCGCCTTGTCGACCGCCTTGCTGATCTCCAGACCGGACAGCGGGGTCGAGGTGGCGCACTTCGGGTCGGTCGTGCCAGTCGGGCAGTTGCTGCCCGGTGTGGTCGACGTGATCGCGTTGGCCAGCGTGAAGTCCCCGGTGACCGGGTCGTCGACGGTCACCGAGTAGGTGATCGTCGCGGTGCCGCCGACCGGCAGGTCACCGGTCCAGGCCAGGTTCGGCGCGGTGAACGTCGCCGTGCCGGTGGACGCCGACGCGCTGCCCCACGTCGCGTCGTCCAGCACGCCGGACAGGTCGTCGGTGAAGGAGGCGTCGAGCGGCGTCCGGCCGGTGTTGGTCACGGTCACCGTGTACGTCACCACGTCACCCGGCTTGGCCGAGGTCACGTCGACGGTCTTGGCGATGTCCAGACCCGGCAGCGACGTCGTGGTGGAGCAGCGCGGGTCGGTCGAGCCCGGCGGGCAGTTGCCCGGGATCTCGGAGCTCACCCGGTTGGTCAGGCCGTGGTTGCCGGCGGTCGGGTCGTCCACGGTCACCGAGTAGGTGATGGTCGCCGTCGCGCCGGGCGCGAGGTCACCCGACCAGGACAGCGTCGGCGAGGAGAACGCGGCCGTGCCGGTCGACGCTGTCGCGCCGTTCCACGTCGCGTCGTCCACGACGTCGGTCAGGTCGTCGGTGGCGGTGGCGGGGGTGAGCGGCACCTGGCCGCTGTTGGTGACGGTGAGCGTGTACGTCACCGTCTCGCCGGGGTTCGCGGTCTGCCGGTCCGCCGCCTTCAGGATCGTCAGCTCGCGGCCCGGCGTGCTGGTCGAGCACCTCGGGTCGGTCGACCCGGCCGGGCAGTTGGTGCCCGGCGAGTCGGAGGTCACCGCGTTGGTGAGCCGCTTGTCGCCGGGGTTCGGGTTCTTCACCGCCACCGTGTAGGTGACCGTCGCCGTGCCGCCGACCGGCAGGTCACCGGCCCAGGTCAGCCTCGGCGCGGCGTAGGACACCGTGCCCAGGGTGGCCGCACCGTCGCCGCCGTAGTCGGCGTCGTCCAGGACCCGGGTGAGGTCGTCGGTGAACGTCGCTCCCGTTTGGACGGTCTGGCCGGTGTTGCGCACGGTGACCGTGTAGGTCACCACGTCGCCGGGGTCGACCGCGCCGGGCGCGGCCGTCTTCTCGATGACCAGGCCCGCGATCGGCGTCGTCGTGGTGCAGGTGATGCACACCGCGCCCGGCGTCGTCGAGCGGACGTCGTTGACCAGCCGGTGGTCTCCGGTCACCGGGTTCTCGACGGTCACCGCGTAGGTGATCGTCGCCGTGCCGCCCACCGGCAGGTCACCGGTCCAGGTCAGCCTCGGCTCGGCGAAGGTGGCCGTGCCGGTGGTCGCCGACGCGCTGCCCCAGGTCGCGTCGTCCAGCACGCCGGTCAGGTCGTCGGCGAGGCTCGCACCGGTCAACGGCGTCTGGCCGGTGTTGCGCACCGCCACCGAGTACGTCACGACGTCGCCGGGTGCCGCGTCCGCGCGGTCGACGGTCTTCTTGATCTCCATGCCCGGCAGCGCCGTGCTGGTCGAGCACTTCGGGTCGGTCGACCCGGCCGGGCAGTTGCTCCCCGGCGCGTCCGACGTGACGGTGTTGCGCAGCCGGTGGTCGCCGGCCGGCGGGTCGTCCACCACCACCGAGTAGGTGATCACCGCCTGCGCACCGACCGGGAGGTCGCCGGTCCAGGTCAGCACCGGCTCGGCGTAGGTGACCACGCCGACCGTGGCCGTGCCGTCCGCGTTGTACGCGCCGTCGTCCAGCGCGCCGGACAGGTCGTCGGTGATCCGCACGCCGGTCTGCGGCGTCTGGCCGGTGTTCCGGACGGTCACCGAGTAGGTGACGGTGTCGCCGGGGTCCGGTGCGGCGGGCGCGGCGGTCTTGGTGATGTCCAGGCCCGCGACCGGTGTGCTGGTCGAGCACTTCGGATCGGTCGTGCCGGTCGGGCAATTGCTGCCCGCCGTCGCCGAGGTGACCGCGTTGCCCAACCGGAAGTCTCCGGTCACCGGGTTCCGCACGGTCACCGTGTAGGTGACCGTCGCCGACGCGCCGACCGGCAGGTCCCCGGTCCAGGTGAGCCTCGGCTCGGTGTAGGACACCGCGCCCAGCGTCGCGGCGGCGTCGGCGTTGTAGGCCGCGTCGTCCACGGCGTTGGTCAGGTCGTCGGTGAACGTCGCGCCGGTCAGCACCGTCTGGCCGGTGTTGCGCACCGCGACCGTGTACGTCACGACGTCACCGGGCTTGGCCGACGTGGGCGCGGCGGTCTTGGTGATGTCCAGGCCCGCGATCGGCGTGCTGGTCGAGCACTTCGGATCGGTCGTGCCGGTCGGGCAATTGCTGCCCGGCGTCGCCGAGGTGACCGCGTTGCCCAACCGGAAGTTCCCGCTCACCGGATTCCGCACGGTCACCGTGTAGGTGACCGTCGCGGACCCGCCGACCGGCAGGTCACCCGACCAGGTCAGCGTGGGTTCGGCGTAGGTGGTCGTGCCGGTGGTGGCGCTCGCCGAGCCGAAGGCGGCGTCGTCCACGACGTCGGTCAGGTCGTCGCCGAACGTCGCGCCGGTCAGCACCGTCTGGCCGGTGTTGCGCACCACCACCGTGTACGTCACGACGTCGCCGGGGTTCGCGGCCGTGCGGTCGGCGGTCTTCACGATGTCGATGCCGGACACCGACGTGCTGGTCCGGCACTTCACGTCGGTCGAGCCGGTCGGGCAGTTGCTGCCCGCCGTGGCCGAGGTGACCACGTTGGCCAACCGGAAATCACCGGCCACCGGATTCCGCACGGCCACCGTGTAGGTCACCGTCGCCGACGCACCGACCGCCAGATCCCCGGACCACGTCAGGTTCGGCGCGGTGAACGTCACCGTGCCCGCCGTCGCCGACGCGCTCCCCCACGTCGCGTCGTCCAGCACACCGGTCAGGTCGTCGGAGAAGCTCGCGTTCTGCGGGGTCTGACCGGAGTTCCGCACGGTCACCGTGTAGGTCACGGTGTCGCCGGGGTTCGCGGAGGGCTTGTCGACCGCCTTGGTGATCTCCAGTCCGGGCAGGAGGGTCGTGGTCGAGCACCTCGGATCGGTCGAGCCGGGCGGGCAGTTGCCCGGCTCGGTGGAGCTGACCACGTTGCGCAGCTCGTGGTCGCCGGTGACCGGGTCGCGCACCGTCACCGCGTAGGTGATCGTCGCGCTCGCGCCGATCGCCAGGCCGCCGGTCCAGTCCAGGTTCGGCTCGGTGAAGGTGGCCGTGCCGGTCGAGGCGGTCGCGCCGCCCCACGTCGCGTCGTCCACCACGTCGGACAGGTCGTCCCGGAACGACGCGCTCGGCAACGCCACCTGGCCGGTGTTGGTCACCGTCACCGTGTAGGTCACCGTGTCGCCGGGGTTCGCGGCCGGCTTGTCCGACGTCTTCTGGATGGTCAGCTCACGGCCCGGCGTCGACGTGGCGCACGACGGGTCGGTGGAGCCCGCCGGGCAGTTGTTGCCGCGCGTGGTCGACGCGATCTGGTTCTTGAGGCTCTTGTCGCCGGTGTCGGGGTTGTTCACGGTCACCGTGTAGGTGACCGTCGCCGACGCGCCGACCGCCAGGTCACCGGTCCACGTCAGGTTCGGCGCGGTGTAGGCGACCGAGCCGGCCGTGGCGGCGGCGTCGGCGTTGTACCGCGCGTCGTCGAGCACCTGGGACAGGTCGTCGGTGAACGTCGCGCCGGTCTGCGGCGTCTGGCCGTTGTTCGTGACGACGATCGTGTACGTCACCGTGTCGCCGGGGACGACCTCGTCCCGGTCGTCGGTCTTCACGATCCGCAGGCCCGCGATCGGTGTGGACGTCGCGCACCGCGCGTCCGCCGAACCGGTCGGGCAGTTGTTGCCCGGCGTCGTGGACGTCACCGCGTTGTCCAGCCGGGAGTCGCCGGTCACCGGGTTCCGCACGGTCACCGAGTAGGTCACGGTGGCCGTCGCGCCGACCGCGAGGGTGCCCGACCAGGCCAGGTTCGGCGCGGTGAACGTGGCCGTGCCGATCGAGGCGGTCACGCTGCCCCACGTCGCGTCGTCCAGCACACCGGTCAGGTCGTCGGAGAAGCTCGTGGTCGACGACGTCTGGCCGGTGTTGGTCACGGTCACCGTGTAGGTCACCACGTCACCGGGGTCGGCCGAGGTCCGGTCGACCGCCTTGGCGATGGTCACGCCGGACAGCGCGGTGGTGGTCCGGCACCTCGGGTCGGTCGAGCCGGCCGGGCAGTTGTTGCCCGCCGTGGTGGAGGTGACGCTGTTGGCCAGCCGCTTGTCGCCGTTGCCGGTCACCGTCACGGTGTAGGTGATCGTCGCGGACGCGCCGACCGCGAGGTCCCCGGTCCAGGTCAGGTTCGGCGCGGTGAACGTCGCCGTGCCGGTCGACGCGGTGGCGCTGCCCCACGTCGCGTCGTCCAGCACGCCCGCCAGGCTGTCGGTGAAGGTCGCGCCGTTCTGCGCGGTCTGGCCGGTGTTGCGGACCGTCACCGCGTAGGTGACCACCTCGCCCGGGTTCGCGGTCGGCTTGTCCACGGTCTTGGCGATGTCCAGGCCGGCGACCGGGGTGGAGGTCCGGCAGCCCGGGTCGGTCGTGCCGGTCGGGCAGTTGCTGCCCGCCGTGGCCGAGGTGACGGCGTTGGCCAACCGGAAATCACCGGCCACCGGATTCCGCACGGCCACCGTGTAGGTCACCGTCGCCGACGCGCCGACCGCCAGATCCCCGGACCACGTCAGATTCGGCGCGGTGAACGTCACCGTGCCCGTCGACGCCGACGCGCTCCCCCACGTCGCGTCGTCCAGCACACCGGTCAGGTCGTCGGTGAAGGTCGCGCCGGTCAGCACCGTGCCACCGGTGTTGGTGACCGTCACCGTGTAGGTCACCGTGTCGCCGGGGTTCGCCGCCGCCCGGTCCACCGACTTGGCGATCCGGAGGCCCGCGATCGGGGTCGAGGTCCGGCAGCGCGCGTCGGCCGAACCGGTCGGGCAGTTGCTGCCCGGCGTCGTGGACGTCACCACGTTGCCCAACCGGGAGTCGCCGGTCACCGGGTTCCGCACGGTCACCGTGTAGGTGATCGTCGCCGACGCGCCGACCGGGAGGTTGCCGTTCCAGGTCAGCGTCGGCGCGGTGAAGGAGACCGTGCCGAGCGTGGTGGTCGCGCCGCCCCAGGTCGCGTCGTCCAGCACACCGGTCAGGTCGTCGGAGAAGGTCGCGCCGGTCAGCACCGTGCCACCGGTGTTGGTGACCGTCACCGTGTAGGTCACCGTGTCGCCGGGATTCGCCGCCGCCCGGTCCACCGACTTGGCGATCGTCATCCCGGAGACCGCCGTGGTGGACCTGCACCGCGTGTCCGCCGAACCGGTCGGGCAGTTGCTGCCCTGCGTGGTGGAGGTGATGACGTTGTCCAGTCGCCGGTCGCCCGCGCCGGTCACCGTCACCGAGTAGTTGACGGTGGCGGTCGCGCCGGGGGCCAGCGTCCCGGTCCACGTCAGGTTGGGCGCGGTGTAGGTCGCGGTGCCGGTGGACGCCGTCGCGCCGCCCCACGTCGCGTCGTCCACCACCTGAGCCAGGTTGTCGGTGAACTGGGCGTTGAGCGTGGTCTTGCCGGTGTTGGCCACGGTCACCGTGTAGAGCACCGTGTCGCCGGGGTTGGCGGTCGCCCGGTTCGACCGCTTCTCGATCGTCAGGCCGGGCACGTCGACCGTGGTCCGGCAGTTCGCGTCGGCCGAGCCGGACGAGCAGTTGCCCGCGTTCGTCGTCACCGCGTTGCGCAACTGGAAGTCCCCGGTGACCGGGTTCTTCACGGTCACCGAGTAGGTCAGCGTGACGGTCTGCCCGCTGGTCAGGTTGCCGGTCCAGCGCAGTCTCGGCGCGGTGTAGGTGAACGTGCCGGTGGCGGGTGACGCGACCTGGTCGCCGTTGAAGTTCGCGTCGTCCAGCACGGCCGTCAGGTCGTCCTCGGCGATCACGCCGTTGAGCGGCTCCGGCCCGGAGTTGGCCAGGGTCACCGTGTAGGTGACCTTCTCGCCGGGAGCCGCGGTCGCCTTGTCCGCGGTCTTGCGGACGGTCAGGCACTCCACCGGCAGCCGGTAGTCCTCGACCTCGCCGCTGTCCGCGAGGCCGGTCGGGCTCTGCACCTGCGTGGTGTTGAACCCGACCCGGAACCGGGCGTAGGTGTAGCCGCAGCCGATGGTCGCGGGCAGCGTCCAGGTGAGGTTCGCCGAGGTCGCGTTCACGCCGAAGTCGGCGCAGGCCCGTTCCCCGGGGTTGTCGAACACGCCGTTGCGGTTGAAGTCGATCCACCCGCAGACGCGGCCCGCCGACGTGGTGCGGGCCAGCGTCACCGGGACCGTGTAGTTCAGCCCGCCGTAGCTGCTCGCCAGCCGGGGGAACCCGGCCACGCCGTCGTCCAGCGTGTCGCCGTTGGGCAGGTTGTTGTTCGCACCCGCCGCGACCGCCTTCGGGCTCGGCGTGACCGAGCCGGTGTTCTGCACGGTCGTGTTGTCCGGCGAGACGTCCGCGCCGAGCACCGGGCCGCCGACGACGTGGCTCGCCGCCGCGACCGGGTCGTAGCTCGCCGGTGCGTCGCCGAAGTCCTCGTCCGCCGAGATGCCGACCGCGAAGGCGTCCGGCGTGTGCGCGCCGCCGTTGACGTAGCTGTAGACCGCGAAGGAGACCGACGTGACCGTGCCGCTCATGCGCACGCTGCCGCAGCCGGCGGTCGCCTGGCGCGCACCGATCGTGTTGCACGCGGTGTTGGCGCTGCGGTTGGCCGCCTCGATGCGGGAACCGCCGACGACGTTCAGGTTCGTGGCCCCGGCCAGCGGGCTGCTCAACGTCACGCCCGGGGTGGTCACGGTCAACGCCGCCGACGCGGAGTCGGCGGTGTTGATGGTGCCGCCGATGCCCACGACGTGCAGCACCGGGTCCCGCACGGGCCGGCTGAACGACAGCGTCAGCGTGCCCCGGTTGAAGCAGTCCGAGCCGGCCTGGCAGTCGTCGACGACCGTGATGACGTCGAGCAGCGCGGTGTTGGCCGGGATCTGCGGGGTGAAGTTCGCCGCGGTGGCCCCGCGCGCGCTCGGCTGCGAGTTCAGGTTGTAGAGCTGGAGCTTCTCCCCGGTGACCGCGCCGGTCACCACGAGACCGGACGGCAGGGTGGAGTTCGCGCTCGCGTAGGTCGCGGGCACGGTGGAGTTCGACGTCCACGCCGAGGTGGTGTGCGTCTGGTACGCCCGGACCGCCGGCGGCACCAGGGTGACCGTCGACAGGAAGACCAGGAGGGCGAGCAGCACCGAGCCGAGGCGGCACGCCGGGCTCGTGGACATGGTGCTCCTTGGGAGGGCGGATCAGCGGTCGAAGATCACGCTAAGCCGTGGCACCGACAATCCATTCGGTACGAGCACACAGGTCCACCCGATCGAGTGGAATGAGGGACTGTTTCCCCAGAACGGGGTTTCGGCGTCCCATGTGGACGGAGCGGAAGGGGGTCGAGATCGGGAGCGCGAATCCGTCGCTCGTGGACAAGATCGAGAGGTGCGACGCGACGGTAAGACCCACCGCGCGCGTCTACGACTGTCGTAGCGCGCGTGTCGCCCGTGAGCGTTCCTGCGGGCGTGCCCCGTGAACGCGCCCGGCGCGCATTCCCCGTGAACGCGCCCGGCAAACGCGCGCAGAGCGACGGAAGTGGCGATGTGCGGTGCGTCTTTGTTGCCCCGTCGTGGTAGTTCGGCAGTCCTGCCGGGTGACCGCCGCGCGAAACCGGCGGCCACCCGGCGATGGGTCGCCTAGCGGACGCGCAGCGCGCGCGTCATGTGCTGGACCTGCTCCGACTCCGGCCGGTCGAGCGCGGTCCGGATTCGGTTACCGGGCACGATCAGGTCGGGATTGGTCAGGTGGTCGGGGTTGAGGGCGACGAGGGCCTGCCAGCCGCCCGCCACCCCGTGCTGCGCGGCGATCGCCTCCAAGGTGTCACCGTCCTTGACGGTGTAGTCACCGGCCGGGTTGTCCGTCGAAGCGGGCAGAGCGGGAGGAGCGGGAGGAGCGGGCACCTCGGGTGCCGCGGGCTCCTGGTAGATGGTGCGGGCCTGGGCGCGGGTGTCACCGGACTGGACCGGCGCGGTCCGGGCGGGGCCGCCGCCGCGCGCGCAGTTCGGCCAGGCACCGGGGCCCTGGGTGTCCAGCACGTTCTCCGCGACGCGGATCTGTTCTTCACGAGTGGCTTCGTGCGGCATTCCGGTGCCGCCGTTGGCCTGCCAGGTACCGGGCAGGAACTGGAGTCCGCCGTAGTAGCCGTTGCCGGTGCTGATGGACCAGTTGCCGCCCGATTCGCACTGGGCCACCGAGTCCCAGTCCATCCCCTGCGCGCTCGCGGCCCCGGTGGAGAGGCCGAACAGGCACGCGGTCGCGGCGATGAGCAGCGCCGCGCGGACGAGGTGGTTCCTGACGTGGTCGCTGATGCCTCCGTGATGACCCATGGTGGTTCGGATCGCCGCCGCCGCACCGCGCCGGCCCGCGTTCGCGGTCCGGCCAACCCCTGTCCGACGGCCGCGTCCTTCCCGTGCGGTGGCTCTGGTCCTGGAGGTCGGCGGACAGAGCTGGTGCCCGACTTCCCGGTGGTACCCGTGCCCGGTCTCGAACCGGTCACGAGCGGACCATAAGAACCTCCGGCCGGAATGGCGCGGCGAGCGGACCGGACGTGACGCGCGTAGCAGGTAAAGACCACTCGAAACGGTGATATTCGTTGGGGCCCTTGGCGTTGCCGCCGACACCCCGGCGCGCGTCCCGCCCGACGGTCGCTCAGCGGCTCACCCACCGGCCCCGGGCGCGGCGGTGCGCTCCGGGGCGGCCGGGTCGTCGGCCCGGGACAGGCGCGACGGCCACCAGATCTTGCGGCCGATGTCCAGGGCCAGGGCCGGCACCAGCAGCGATCGCACGATCAAGGTGTCCAGCAGCACGCCGAACGCCACGATGAACGCGATCTGCGCCAGGAACAGGATCGGCAGCACGGCCAGCGCGGAGAACGTCGCCGCCAGCACGACGCCCGCCGACGTGATCACGCCGCCGGTGATCGTCAGCCCGCGCAGCACCCCCTCCCGGGGCCCGAGCACGGCGGTCTCCTCGCGCACCCGGGTCATCAGGAAGATGTTGTAGTCGATCCCCAGCGCCACCAGGAACACGAACCCGAACAGCGGCACCACGGGGTCCGCGCCCGGGAAGTCGAAGATCCCGTTGAACACGAGCGCGGACACGCCCATCGTCGCGCCGAAGGACAGCACGACCGTGGCGATCAGCAGCAGCGGCGCGAGCAGCGACCGCAGCAGCAGCGCCAGCACCAGGAAGATCACCAGCAGCACGATCGGGATGATGACCAGCCGGTCGCGCTCGGACGTGCGCTGCGTGTCGAGCTGGGTCGCGGTGGGCCCGCCGACCCGCGCTTCGGCGTCGGGCACGGCCCGGACCGCCTCGCGCAGCCGCTCGACGGTGGCGATCGCGGCCTCGGAGTCGGCCGCGTCGTCCAGCACCACGTCGATCCGCGCGAGCCCGGCCGCCTCGCCCCGGCGTTGCGCGCTGGACACGCCGTCGATGTCGGCCGCCCGCACCACGGCGTCGGCCTGCGCCGTGCGCGCCAGCACGACGGTGGGCGCGCCGCTGCCGCCGGGGAAGTGCCGAGACAGCAGCTCCTGGCCGGCGACCGAGTCGACGTCGTTGAGGAACACGTCGGACGCGGCGGTGCCCGACGCCTTGAGCTGCGGCACGAAGGCCACGCCGAGCAGCAGCACGAGGGTGGTGACGACCCAGGTCAGGCGCGGTCGCGTGGAGATCAGCCTGGCCACCCGGCCCCACAGGCCGCTCGCCTCCGGGTGCGGCGAGCCCAGCTCGGGGCGGCGCGGCCAGAACGCGGTGCGGCCGAACAGGACCAGCACGGCGGGCAGGAACGTGACGGACGCGAGCAGCGCCGCGCCGATGCCGATCGCGGCGACCGGGCCGAGCCCCTTGTTCGAGTTCAGGTCGCTGAACAGCAGGCACAGGACGCCGAGCACGACGGTGCCGGCGGACGCGGCGATCGGTTCGATGGTGGCCCGCCACGCCGTGCGCATCGCCGCGTAGCGGTCCTCGGTGTCGCGCAGCTCCTCGCGGAACCGGGACACCAGCAGCAGCGCGTAGTCCGTGGCCGCGCCGAACACCAGGATGGACAGGATGCCCTGGCTCTGGCCGTTGAGGTCGATCACGCCGCCGTCGGCGAGCAGGTAGACGGCCAGGCTGGCGGTGCCGAGCGCGAACACGCCGGACAGCAGCACGATCAGCGGCAGCAGCGGGCTCCGGTAGACCAGCACCAGGATGAGCGCCACCACCGCGCCCGCGACCAGCAGCAGCAGGCCGTCGATGCCGCCGAACGCGGTCTTGAGGTCGGCGATCTGCGCGGCCGGTCCGGCGACCAGCACGGTCAGCCCGGCCGGTGGGTCGGCGAGCCGTTCGCGCAGTTGCCGCACGGCGTCGCCGGGGTCGGCGGCGTCCACCGCGACGATCACCTGGACGGCCTGGTCGTCCTTCTCCGACGGGAGGACCGGGGACGCCTGGCCCGGGTAGTCGACGGTCGAGAGGTAGGTGCGGTCGTCGCCCGTGATGCCGGATGGGCGTTCGGCCACCACAATGGCGGGCAGGCTGCGCTGGTCGCCGAACGCCTTGAGCTGTTCGGCGACCTGGGTGGCCTCGGCGGAAGCGGGCAGGAACGCGGTGTTGTCGTTCACCGAGACCTGGCTCAGCTTGCCGGCGTACGGACCCGCGAAGCCACCCAGGGCCAGCCAGGCGACGGTGATCAGGGCGGGGAGGATCCAGCGGGCGCGCACGGGAGAATGACCTCCGGAGGACTAAGTTCTTCGATGATCTGATAGTTCGATCGTCGAAATACTAACCGGAGGGCGGATGGTCGACAACGCGGCACTCGTGCGCCTGCTGCGGCAGCTCATCGTGGAGTCCGACCACTTCGTCGGGATGCTCGGCGAAGCGCAGGGGATGCACCGCACGGACCTCAACGCGCTGGCCCTGATCATGGACGCGCGGCGGCGGGGCGAACCGCTCTCGCCGGGCAGGCTGGCCGAGGCGATGCACCTCAGCGCGTCGGCGACCACGTCCGTGCTGGACCGCCTGGAGGCGTCCGGCCACGTCGAGCGGTCGCGCAGCACCCGGGACCGCCGCAAGGTCGAGCTGCACGTGCCGGACCGGGCGCTGGCGGCGGGCCGGGAGTTCTTCACCCCGCTCAACGGCGCGTTCCGGGCCGCGTGGGCGGGGTTCGACCCAGCGGAACGGGCCACGATCGCCCGGTTCCTGGCCGCCAGCATCGAGGCGACGGTGACCGTGCGCGGCAAGTTCGTGGAACACCGCCCGGGGTGACCCGGGAGTGCGGCTGCCGTCCCGGTACCACCACCGCACCGGGTGTCCGCCACGATCCCTCCCCACGGCGCGCGGAACGAGGGGCGGACCGTGGTGAAACCGGTCCGCCCCTCGTCGGCGGTGCGGTCACGCGCACGTGGTGCTCACGCGTGAGGTGGTGCGGTCAGGCGCGAACGGCGTGGTGCCCCCGGGCCCAGGCCGCGACGTCGCCGCCGTGACCGGCCGGGCCGGAGTCGCCGCCCCGGGTGGTGCTGTGGTTGGCCGCGTTCCCGGTGTCACCGGTCGAACCGGTGTCACCGGAGTCGCCCGAGCCGACTACCGTCGTCGACCCGTGGCGGGGCGTCCAGCCGTGGTGGTCCCACTTGGCGCAGTGACCCCACTTGTCGTGGCCCCACTGCTTGTCGTGGCCCCACTGCTTGTCGTGGCCGCCGAAGCCGGTCACGGCGGTGTTGCCGCCGGTCGGGCCCGAGTCACCGGAGTTCCCCGAGTTGCCGGTCACGGCCGTGTTCGAGCTGGAAGCGTTGCCGCCGTCGCCCGAATCGCCGCCGTTACCACCGGATGCGACCGCCGAAACGTCACCGTCCACAGTGGATCGGTGCTCTTTCCGGCCGTGCGACCACTTGTGGTCGGTCGCAGCCTTGGTCGAACCCTTCGCCCACGCGATGGCGTCGCCGCCGTTGCCCGCCGGACCGGAGTTGCCGCCGGTCGTGGTGCTGGTGTTGGTGGCATCGCCGGTGGTGCCGGTCGATCCGGTGTCACCCGAGTCGCCCGAGGTCACCACCGTGGACGAGCGGTCGCCCCCACCCTGGTGGCCCCACTGCGAGCCACCGGGGTTACGGACGTCGGCGGTGTTGCCGCCGGTCGAGCCCGAGTCACCGGAGTTCCCCGAGTTGCCGCTCATAGCCGTGTTCGAGCTGGAAGCGTTGCCGCCGTCGCCCGAATCGCCGCCGGTGCCGCCGGACGCGATCGCCGAGGTGTCGCCCGACGTGGACGAACCGCCCCGGTTGTCGTGGCCCCACGCCCGGGGTGAACCGGTCGTGTTCGAGCCCTCGGCCTGCGCGGTGGCGTCGCCGCCGTCGCCGGCCGGGCCGGAGTTGCCGCCCTTGGTGCTGCTGGTGTTGGTGGCGTCGCCCGTGGTGCCGGTCGAACCGGTGTCACCCGAGTCGCCCGACGTCACGTGCGTGGTGCACTCGGCCAGCAGGCACACGCCGTAGGCGGAGTTGCCGCCCGTGGAACCGGAAGCACCGGAGTTCCCCGAGTTGCCGCTCACAGCCGTGTTCGAGCTGGAAGCGTTGCCGCCCTTGCCCGAATCGCCACCGGTGCCGCCCGTCGCGGTCGCCGAGGTGTCCCCCCGCGCCGACGAGCGGCCGGTGGTGGCACCCGACGCCACGCCGGCGGCGGAACCGCCGTCGCCCGCAGAGCCGGAGTTGCCGCCGGTGGTGGCGCTGTGGTTAGCCGCGTTGCCCGTGGTGCCGGTCGAACCGGTATCACCGGAGTCGCCGGAGCCGACGGACGTCTCGCAGCGCGAGAGCACGCAGACCCCGTGAGCGGAGTTGCCGCCCGTGGAACCGGAAGCACCGGAGTTCCCCGAGTTGCCGCTCACGGCGTTGTTCGAGCTGGAAGCGTTGCCGCCCTTGCCCGAGTCACCGCCGTGGCCGCCGGTCACGACCGACGTGGTGTCACCCACGACGGACCCGACGACGCCACCGAGGCCCGACGGACCGCTGTCCGTGGTCTCCGCGCTCGCCATCGACTGCCCGAGCAGGATCACCCCGCCCGAGAAGACCGCGGCCAGCAGACCGCGCTGTACATACCTGTGCATCCGAACCAATCCCTTTCGTCCCTTGTCGTGCAGTGCGCAACCGGGTGTCGAAAGGGCTGGTCAGCTCGGATGACTTCGACCGAACACGTAACACCACGCGGCGGGGTCGTGGTGGGCGGCGTTCACCACCCGCCCACGGCTGTCCACGGCCGTGCGCACGTCCCCGGGCAGGTCTCCTACCGCAGCACCGGAAGCGCCGCCACCGCCCGCGCTCGTCGTGCTCGACGTCCCGGCGACCGCCGGGAGATCGGGGCTCGACGGAGCGTCCGGGCCGTACGGCCTCACCGGCACGGTGATCGGGGTCGTGTCCGCTTCGAGGACCACCGGCTGTTGGTCGACGGTCCAGGGGACGTGGACCGCGGCGGGCGTGGCGAGGAGTTCGGCCACGACCGGTGCGGGTTCGCCCACGGGAGCGATGTCGCTCGGCCTCTCGGCCGAAACATCGGCCCACTCGCCGGCGACGGGCGTGTTGTCGACAGGCTCACTGGTGACAGGAGCCCCGCCACCAGGAGGCCCGCCGGCGGGAACCCGGGCGGCCGGAACTCGGGCGGCAGGAGCGGTGGGGGCCGGCGCGACCGCGTCGATCACCGGGGTCGCCCCCAGCGAGCGCGCCACCGGTTCCACCACCGGGCGGAGCGGCTCCAGGACCGGCACGAGCACCGGTTCCAGCGGAGCGGTCACCGGGGCCAGGATCTCGGCCACCGGCTCCACCACGGGTGCCACCACCGGCCGGGCCACCGGCCCGACCACGCCGCCGAGAATCGTGCCGACACCGGAGAGCAGACCGTTACCGGGCGGCGGGCGACTGGTGGAACCCGTCTCCGCGTGCGCCTCGCCCGCCATCACCACAGCGATCAGTCCGAAGCCCACCACCGCGCCGACCAGCAAGAACAGCCGTCGCAGCCCGGTGGGAACGCCTTCGGTCACCACTACGTTCGTCGTATTCAAGTGCAATCACCTCCCCTCGTGTCATGAGGAGGTTCGTCACTCGATCGAGAACGGTTCACCCGAAAGTGGAGATATTTTTATCCGCGCAGGTCACGCCACAAATAAGATTTCACACCGCTGTTATCAGTCACATCTCGACACCGACAGTAATCGCACTTGTCGCCACCGGTGCGGACGAAGTCGGGCGCTACCACCCTTGATCGGGCAGTCTCGCGACATCGCTGTAGAACTCGTCGACGCGGCTCACCAACGTCGCGAAGTCGTCGGCGTCGATCGGCTTGGTGATGTAGGCGTTGGCGTGCGACTCGTAGGTCCGCATGATGTCCTCGGCGGCCCCCGACGTGGTCAGCACCACCACCGGGATCGACCGCAGGTCCGGGTCGGATTTGATGTGCGCCAACACCTCGCGGCCGTCCATGCGCGGCAGGTTCAGGTCGAGCAGCACCACGTCCGGACGCGGCGCGGTGGCGTGCTCGCCGGCCCGGTACAGGAAGGACACCGCTTCCGCGCCGTCGGTCACCGTGTGGACGCGCGGATTGCGCCCCCGGCCCTGCAACGCCTCGGTGATCAGCAGGACGTCACCGGGGTCGTCCTCCACCAGCAACACCGTCAGCGGTGTGGACGTGCCGTCACTGCCGTGGAAAGAACTCATCGGACCGCACCTCGGAGCCTCGCAGGACACACCGGGCGGGAGCCGCGGCGGGTGTTCCACGCCGCAACCGGCCACCATCCCACCGGCAGCGCGCCGGGCGCGTGAGCGGAGAGGGCTTCGGTCTCGGACGTGGCACGCGCCCTGTCTGCTCAAGGCCGCTCATGACTGTACTCGGTCGTCACCCCTGGAAGTGCGGCGCGCGCGTGAAGATCGCCGGTCCTCAGCCCGTCGCGGCGACGGCCGGTGCCGTGATGTCCGCCCACACGGTCTTCCCACCGGGGCGGGGCAGCGTCCCCCAGGCCGCTGACAGCGCGTTGACCAGCACCAGACCCATGCCCCGGCTGTCGGCGATCCGCGACCGGCCCAACACCGGCAACTCGGACGACGTGTCGTCCACCTCGACCCGCACCCGCCGCGTGCGCCACGACGGTCGCACCACGCGCACCTCCAGGGCTCGGCGGCCGTGGTCGTAGGCGTTGCTCACCAACTCGGTGACCACCAGCAGCACGTCACCCATCGCCTGCGGGTCGACCACGTCGCCCAGCAGCCGCTCCACCCAACGCCGAACCTCGACGAGCTGATCCCTGCCGTCGGCCAACACCCGTACCTCCGCCCCGGCCACCGGCCGGCGATCGTCGTCGTCGTTCACGGTGCCATGTCCGTCTCCTGTTCGGGTTCCACCCACCCGGTTTCCCCGTGGGAAACCCGGCAAATCCGCAGGCAGCGGAATTGTCGGGCGAATCTCGGATGGAGCAGTCCCGAAGACGGGGCCGAACCGCGCGACGCGGGGCGGGGGAACCGGTGTCGTCCGCGCTCGCCGACACCGGCTCCCCCGCCCCGGGTCAGGACAGCGACGCGCGGGCGGCTCCGACCGCTTCGTCGACTGAATCGTGCAACGGCAGCAACGTCGTCATGGCCGTCACCTCCAACGACCGCCGCACCGCCTGACTGGCCACGACGTGCACTTTTGGCGAACCGGTGCCTCTACCGCACGTCCGCAGGTGCGCCAGTGCGGCGATGCCGGACGACGCGAAGAAGGTCACCTCCGACAGGTCCAGCACCAGTGCCGACGCGGCACCGTCCAACAGCGAGGCACCGCGATCGCGCAGTCCGTCGCTGTTGGCCATGTCCACCTCGCCGACCACGCGCAGAAGCGCCACGTCGCCGTGGACCCCGGCCGTAATTCCACTTGAGGATGAATCCGGTCTACTCATAGTGGGCATTCTGGCCCCCCACACCTCACCCGGCTAGGCCGACGCAGTGACGCCAGGCGTCCCGGACCGCGCCGGAGAACCCGGACCAACCCGATGGGGTACACACAGGACGGCTGTTGCGCACGCGGTACTACCATGATCCGGGTGAACCCTGAGCACCCACCGCCGTTGTGGGAGTACATCGAGAAGAACCTGGAGAACCGGGGCTTGACCACCGGCGACCTGGCGAAGGCGACCGGCGTCCACCGCAGCCGGTTCACCAAGTGGCGGCAGGGGGACTCGATCTCCATCCCGACGGCACGCGCCATCGCCGCGCTGTTCGAGACCAGCGTGGTCGAGGTGCTCGTCGTCGCGGGGCTGATCGGGGACGACGAGGCCCGCCTGCAACGGGCCCGGCCGGACCCGGCGGCGCTCACCAACGAGGAACTGGTCGCCGAACTCAGACGCCGCCTCAGCCCCGGGAGCGCCCCTGGTCCGGCCGCCCACGCGGTCGACCTGCTGTAGACCCCGGCAGCCCGACCCGTGCCGCGCGGCGGTGCTCGGCGACGATCCCGCCGGGCACCGCCGCCCGCGCCGAGTGGTCGATCTCATCCGTGGCCGACGTGGCGGGTTTCGACCCCGCGCCCTCCGGGTCCGAAGCCCGGTGCTCTACCGACTGAGCTACACGCCGCTGTACACCGGAACCCTAGCTCGCGGGACGTTCACGCACGTGGTGGTTTTCGGAATCCGTTGCTAGAAGCGGTTCTCGAACAGGATTCGGGCTACCTCCGTGTCGGTCGCCCGGCCCTCGTCGTACCCGCCTTCGTCGGCCAGGTCGTTCATCACGGCCACGGTGTAGCGCTCGTCCGGACCGACGAACCCCACCGTGTTCACCACCCAGCCGCCGTCCTCCAGCGACCAGCCGTCCTTGGTGCCCGGCCGTGCCGCAGGTCCCGCGCCCCACACGCCCCACTGCTGCGCCGGGCCGACGGTGCGCATCTCGCCGACCACGTACGCGCGGTCGGCGGAGGGCAGGTTGTCCAGCACGTACCGGATCAGCCGGTCCAGGTCCTCGGCGGTGCACCGCTGGAAGCCCCAGTACGGCGAGGACGGGTCCGCCGGTTTCAGCGAGGTCAGGCCGTAGGAGGGGAACGCGGCGTTGAACGCCTGGTGGTCCGGGCCGGCGTAGCGCGTCCACAGGGTGTCGGCCGCGTCGTCGTCCGAGTCGTGCAGCATCGCGGTGATCAGCGCGTGGTCCTCGTCGGTCAACGAGATCGCGCCGGCGCGGTCGCGACGGAGGAGGTCGACGGTCATCGCGAGCTTGATGGTGGACGCGGTCCACACCAGGTCGGCGGCGTGCTCGTTGCGCCACACCGCACCGGTCCGGCGGTCGCGCACAACGACGCCCACGCTGCCCGGCCGGTCCGCGATGTAGCGGGTCACGGCCGTCATGCGGCGTTGCAGGTCGCAGTCGAACCCGGATTCGGGGAGCGGGCACTCGGCGGCTGCGGACGTCACGGGCGGTGCCGCGGTGGCAGTCGGCGCGGAGGCGGGCGACGAAGTCCGGGCCGTGGTCGGGGATGCGACACCGCACGCGGCGAGCGCCAAGGCGCAGACGACCGAGACCAGCCCAGCACGCGGATGCACCATGGCAGGCTACGCGGACTCCGCGCGGGATCTCGGCGAACGGAAGAAGCCCGCACGGCCGCCCCTGCGTGACGTGGCCCCGGAGCCGCTCGCCGGGGGGTTCGGCGACCCCCGGGTTCAGCCGGTCGGCGGGACCGGCGACCGCACCCCGAACCACTGCTCGGCACCGAACGCCTCGAACCTCTCCACCTCGGTGAACCCCAGCTTCGCCGCGAGGCGCAGCGCGCGGGCGTCGGCGCTCTGGGTGCACAGCGCCACCGGTTCGCCGGGATGGACGTCGGCCGGCCAGTCGAGCGCCGCCGCGCACGCCTCGGCGGCGTACCCGCGCCCCCACACCTCGGGAACGGCGCGTTCGAGCTCGGCGCGCGGCCGAGGTCCACCGATGTAGGTGCCCACCTCCGGCGAGGAGAACAGCTCGATGAGCGGCGCGCGATCCCGGGCCTCGGTCTCGCGGAGCACGAGCCGCGCGGTCCTGATCGGAGCCGGAGGCCAGGCGGTGGGACCGAGTTCGACCGTGGCGGGCAACCTGACGCACCCCGGCCGGGCGGAACCCCCGAACGACCCACGACCGCAACAGCCGCGGACGTCCGCCGACGCGGGTCGCGGCACGGCGGAAAATCGTGGGGTTCCGGTACCGGAAACACGTTAGGGTGCCTCAAGAACTCGATAAAAGGGCAGGTAGAGGACCTAGTGACGGCCAATCACCGCGACGGGACCCCGGACGGCGCGGGGTCGGGTCCCGATCCCTCCGCGATGCACGGGACCGGCTACCCGGCCGCGCGGCTGGCGGACGCGCTCGCCACCGCCGCCGCCCACACCGACCCGACGACCCGCGAGCGGGCCGGTCACCGGGTGCGGCAGTGGGGCGCGGTGCTGCGCGGAATGCTGAACGGCACCCTGCGGATCGGCTCCCGCACGCCCGTCGAGGGGCTGCCGGCGTGGGTCACGCCCGAGGTGCTGCGCGGCGGGTTCGCGACCGGCAGGGCGGTGGCCCGAGGCGGCACCCCGGACTTCTCCCGGGCGCTGCACGGGCTGACGGAGTCGCACGCCCGGCTGGACGCCGGCACGTACCGGGTCGACGTGCCGGAGGAAGCGGCGCTGCTCGTGCTGGCCTGGCTGGTGCGCGCGGGTGATCTCGATGCCGCCGGAGCGCTGCTGCGCGAGATCTCGCCGTTCGCCGACCAACTCCGCTTCACCCCGGCGGACGGCGTCGTCCGCGACCCCGGCACGGTCTGGCGGAAGACCGCTGCGGACGTGCGGGAAGCGTTGGCCGCGCGGACACCCCACCCCCGGGTCGAGACCATGCGGGCGACGTTGACCGGGTGGCACCCGTACGCCGACGAGCTGCTGGAGCTGTGGCTCGATTCCGCCGTCGACGGGCAGATCGGCGCGAAGTTGGACGGCCCTTGGCGGGCGCGGGCCGCGCGGCTGCTCGACCGGTACCGGGAGCTGGCGGCGGCGCACCCGGTACCGCGCAAGCACCGCGATCCCAGGGAGAACGCCACGATCCTGCGGACCTGCGCGGCGATCGCGGTGGACGGCGAGCGCATCGCGCCACACGAGCTGCGGAGGGTGCGGCACGCGGTGTCCTCGATGGTCGAGCGCCGAGGACGGCCCGGTTCGGCGCGGCACACCGCCGTGCGCGCCGAACAGGCCGCCAACGCCGCGATCCCGTCCGTGCCCGCGTTCGCGGCGTTGGTGCTGGCGCGCGTGGCGGGGCTGCGCCCGGACCGGGGCATCGACCAGGTGGACGACCTGCTGGCACCCGTGCACGAGGACGTGCCGGGGCTGCCGCGCGGCGCGGAGATCCCGGAGGCGGTGCGGCGCATCGTCCGCCGGGCGCTGGCGGGCACCGTGGAGGAGCTGGTGGACGCGGGGATCGTGCCGTCGGCCGAGGTGCTGGCGGAGTTCGCACCGGCGGTCGCGGCGGTCGCCGTGTCGGCCGGGTACGCGGACGAGGCGCTGCGCACCCTGATGGCGGCGACCTACCTGGCGTTCCGGGCCCGCCGCTCGCTGCTGCTGACCGATCTCTCGCACCAGGTCTCGTTCGACGAACTGCCCTGGGTGCGGGCGGTGGCCGGGCACCGGGCCGAGCCGGCGGGCCGCGCGACCGCGCGCCGGCTGGGCGGGTTGGTGCTGGCGGCGTTCCCGGGCACCGTCGTGCCCAACCCGATGGTGCGGGAACTGGCGCAGCTCGCGCCCGACCTGCCGTGGGTGGAGGAACTGGCGGCCGACATCTTCCAGGGCACGTTCACGCCGAAGTTCCCGGCGGCGGCCCGGCTCGCGGGCGAACTGCTCGACGGCGGCCTCTACGCGCGCTACTACGGCCTGGACTTCGCGGCGGCGGCCGACGTGCGGACGTTCGTGCGGTGGTGCGACGGCCGCGCCGACCGGCGGGGCGCGAACCCCGTCGTGGCCAACGGGTCGATGATCGAGCACGCCCAGCTCCTGACCACGCACAACCTGGCCACGCTGGTGCACGCGGGCGTCGACGTGGACTGGGAGGCGGCGGCGGGAGGTGCGTTCGACCGGGCTGTGCGGCTCGTACCGGCCGTGCGGGGTCCGCGCGGGCTCGCCGCCGTGAAGGACGTCGCGTACGCGTGGCGGCAGTTGGTGTTCTTCCTCTCCCTCACCGCGTCGCCGCAGGCCCTGCTGGACCGGTGGTGGGCGCGTTCGCCTGTGGCACTGCACCTCCCGCTGGCCGGGTTGGCGCACGTGGTCGACGGCGGCGGGTTCGACCGGACCGGGCGCGGCGGTCGGGGGCGGCGGTTGCTGGGGTGGACTTCGGGCCGCCACTGGCTGGTCGCCTAGCGCGGATCGGCAGAATTCATCGTCTGTCGAAATTTGGTACGCTCGAACCGGTGAAGATCCTCTTTTCGAGCATCGGCTCGCACGGACACACCTATCCCCTGCTCCCCCTGGCCATCGCCGCCCACGCCGGGGGTCACGACGTCACCTTCGCCACCACCGCCGAGTTCGCGCCCGCGATCGAGCGGCTCGGCCTCCGGCACGTGACCGCCGGCTCGTCCCCGCGCGCCGCTGTCGCCGAACTGCTCGGCGACCGGCCGATCATCCCCACCGAGGTCGACGAAGACCTGGTCGCGTGGGTGTTCGGCTCGGCGCTGCCGCGCGCCTGCTTCTCCGACCTGACACCGTTCCTGGCGCAGTGGCGGCCCGACCTGGTGGTGCACGAGATCGCCAACCCCGGCGCGGGCCTGGCCGCGCACGTCGCGGGCATCCCGGGGCTGTGCCACGGCTTCGGCCGGATGTGGGACTCCAAGCTGGTGGACGCCCCGGAGCCCTACCGGGAGTTCACCGCCGAACTCGGCGTCGACCTGCCCGCGAAGTACCCGATGACGCTGGGCAACCCCTACCTCGACGTGTGCCCTCCCTCGGTGCAGGCCAAGGACTTCCTGGCGACGACGGCCACGATCCCGTTACGGCCGGTGCCGTTCGCCGAGCCGGGCGAGCTGCCCGACTGGGTGGTCGCGCACGAGCGTCCGCTGATCTACCTGACGCTGGGCACCGCGTTCGGCAGCTCCGACGTGCTGCGCACGGCGATCGCCGGACTGGCCGAGGTGGACGGCGCGCGGCTGCTGGTCGCGGTGGGCCCCTCGGTCGAGGCGGACTCGCTGGGCGACATCCCGCCGCACGTCACCGCGCTGCCGTGGGTGCCGCAGGCGGATTTGTTGCCCTACACCGATCTCGTCGTGCACCACGGCGGCAGCGGTACCACGCTGGGCGCGTTCGGCGCGGGCCTGCCGCAACTGGTCCTGCCGCAGGGCGCGGACCAGTTCAGCAACGCCGAAGCCGTGCTGTCGCACGGGTTGGGCGACCGGTTGATCGGTGACCTGGTGACCTCCGGCGCGATCGCCGACCGGGCCCGGCACCTGCTGGCCGACACGGCGGTGCGCGACGCCGCCAAGACCCTCGCCGCCGAGGTCGCGGCCATGCCGTCACCGGCCGAGGTCGCGGCCATGCTCCCCGGGTACGCGCGCTAGTCCACCGCGTTTCCGCGGCTCCTGGGGTGTGGCCGTGTCGTCGCGGAGGTGTCGGACGTTCCGGGACGCGGGCATGAACTCTCATGCCCGCGCTCCACGTGGGGACCGGCAGCGTGCTGCCAGCACCGACAGCACCGACAGCGCCGCTGCCCGGTCGGCGATCAGCTTCCCGATGCCGGTGCCGGTGCCGATCAGGACTGCTCGAACCCACCGCCGGTGGCCGCTGCCCTGGCGGCCGTGCGTTCCCGGGCGGTGCGGCGACCCGTCCGCCGCCGAGCGGCCGATGCGGGAGATCATCGCCGAGACCACCGACGCGCTGGACCACGAGTCAGCGGTGGACCCCCGGTGACGGGCGCGCCGGGAGGCGGTGGACACGCGCAGCCGGGGACCGTTCCGCAGGGAACGGCCCCCGACCGACTGGAGTGTCAGGCTCCAGTGCTCGACGCCGCTAGAGCGTCAAGGTCCACGTGTCGATCGTGCCGACGTCCGCCCGCGCCACGTCGCGCACGCTGAGCTTCCACGTGCCGTCACGCGCCTCGGACGACAGGTTGGCCGTGTAGGTGGTGTCGACGTTGTCCGCGCTGTCCGAACCGCTGGAGTTCTTCAGCCGGTACGACGTGCCGTCCGGCGCGACGAGGTCGATCACGACGTCGCCCCGGTAGGTGTGTTTGACGTGCACCTCGACCTTGCTCGCCGACGAGGCGTTGCCGCCGCAGCCGGTGAAGGTCACCGCACTGGTCACCGCCGCGCCGAGGTCCGGGATGGCGACGTCGGTGCCGTTGGTCTGCGGCGGGCAGCCCTCGCCGACCACGTTCCAGGTGAAGGTGGTGCTGCCCGCGCCGCCGGCCGACGCGGTCGCGGTGGCCGTCACGGTGTACGCGCCGGGCGTGGTGGCGGTGCCGGTGATCAGGCCGTTGGACGCGCCGAGGGACAGGCCCGGGGGCAGGCCGGTGGCCGACCACGCGTACGGCGCGGTGCCGCCGGACGCCGTGAGCTGGAGGTTCGCGCTCCCGCCCAGCGGCGTGCTCTGGTTGCCCGGGTTGGTCACGGTGACCGCGCCGGTGCCGCCCTTGTTGACGCGCAGCAGGCGGTTCGGGGTGCCGGCACCGGGGTTGGTGACCTTGCCGGCGGTGGCCGAGGCGGTGATGGCGCTGTGCACCTCGGCCGGGGTCTTGGCCGGGTTGTCCGCCAGGTACAGCGCGACCGCGCCCGCGACGTGCGGCGAGGCCATGGACGTGCCGCTCATCGTGGCCGAGCCCGAGTTGTTCGAGTACGACGCCGACACGATGTTCTGGCCGGGCGCGAAGAGGTCGCTGCACGTGCCGTAGCTGGAGAACGAGGCCCGCGCGTCGGTGTTCGCGGTGGCGGCGACGTTGATCGTCTCGGTGACCCGCTGCGGTGAGTACTTGCACGAATCGTCGTTGAAGTTCCCGGCGGCGACGACGTAGGAGACGCCGGAGCGGATGGACGCGCGCACGGCGTCGTCCAGCACGCGGCTGGGCTCGTTGGCCGTGCCGGTGTAGAGGCTCATGTTGGCCACGGCCGGGAGGACGGCGTTCTCGGTCACCCAGTCGACGCCGGCGGCCTCGGTGGACACCGAACCGCTGCCCTGGCAGTTGAGCACCCGGACGGCCTTGAGCTTGACCTTCTTGGCCACGCCGTAGGCGGTGCCGCCGACGGTGCCGGACACGTGCGTGCCGTGGCCCTGGCAGTCCTTGCCGTTCTGGCCGTCGGAGAACGCGTCGAAGCCGAACGAGGCGCGCCCGCCGAAGTCGGTGTGGTTGTAGTTGATCCCGGTGTCGATGACGTACGCGGTGACGTTCGACGCGTCGGTGGAGTAGCTGTACTTCTGGTTGAGCGGCAGGGAGTCCTGGTCGATCCGGTCCAGACCCCACGACGGCGGGTTGTTCTGGTCGGCGAGCACCTGGACCGCGCGGTCCTGCTCCACGTACGCCACGGCCGGGTCGGCGGCCAGGCGCTTGGCCTGCTGGGCCGACATCGTCGCGGAGAAGCCCTTCACGGCCGCGCGGTAGGTGAAGCCGATCCGGCCGCCGTAGCGGTCCACCAGCGCGTCCGCCGCACCGCGCACCGCCGTGCGGGCGAGCCGGTCGTTCTTCAGCACCACGATGTAGCTGTCCTGGAGCGCGTTCGGCGCGCTCTCCGCGACGATCGGGCCTTCCGGGGCGGCGGTGGCCGCGCCGGGCAGGACGACCGCGACCGCGACGGCGGCGGTGGCCGCCAGGCCGAGGCCGAACAGTCTTCCGGGCAGGGTGGGGTGTCGCATCACTGCTCCTCCGGTGCACAGGGCGTCCGGAACGGCCGGCCCTCGACGGCCACGTTGTTCCGGGCGGTGATGAGCGGTGTCCGATCGGACACGGCGAGTATTTGCCGACCGGACCTGGCCCGACAAGAGACTTTCGTACGGTTCCGGCCGATTTCCCGCGCCCGGGATGTCCGGTTTCCGACATTGTCCGGGGTCCGGCGCGGACCCCGGCGGACCCGACGACCGGCCCTTGACGGCACGCGGGCGTCGTCCTACCGTCGCCGGACGTTCGCCCTGCGAGGTGGAGATGTTCCTGCTGGAACCGGTCGGCCTGGGTCGGCGGGAGAACGACGTCTACCTCGCCCTGCTGGAGTTGCGCCGCGCCACCGCGGTCGAGCTGGCCGAGCACGTCGGCGAGTCGCCCTCGGACGTGCGCGCGTCGGTGGCCACCCTGGTCGGCGCGGGTCTGGTGCACCAGTTGGGTTACGCGCCCGCCGCCTACCTGATCGTCGCGCCGGACGAGGCGCTGGCCGCGCTGATCCAGCGGCGGCGCGGCGACCTGGCCCGGATGCAGGTGCGGGCCGAGGAGCTGGCGCAGCGGCTGCGGTCCGGGCCGGCGCACACCGGCTCGCCGGTGGAGCTGGTCGAGGGCGAGGACGCGGTGATCGCGTCGGTGACCAGGCTCCAGGCGCAGGCCCGCGAGGAGGTCCTGGCGGTGGACGCCCCGCCGTACCTGGGCGGGCAGTGGAACCCGAACGACTTCGAGATCACGCAGTTGGCCGGCGGGGTCGAGTACCGGTTCGTGTACTCGGCCGATTCGCTGTCCACGCCGGTGCACGTGGCCAACATGCGGCGCTGCGTGGAGGCCGGCGAGCAGGCCCGGGTGCTGCCCGACGCGTCGATGAAGATGCTGATCGTGGACCGGCGCACCGCGTTGATGCCCGCCTCCTACCAGGACCCCGATCCGGCGGTGCGGCTGCTGGTGCGCGAGTCGGCGCTGATCGACGTGCTGGGGTGCGCGTTCGAGCAGATGTGGGAGCGGGCCACGCCGGTGCCGGCCGAGACCGCCGGGGACAAGCCCGTGCCGTCCGCGCGGGACGGCGAGCTGTTGGCGCTGCTGGCGTCCGGGATGAAGGACCGGTCCATCGCGCGGGCGCTGGGCGTGACCGAGCGGACGGTGGGCCGGCGGGTCACCGAGCTGATGGCGGAACTGGGCGCGCAGTCACGGTTCCAAGCGGGGTTGCTCGCCGCGCGCGAGGGCTGGATCTGACGCGCTCGGCGGTGCGGCGTGCCGGTCGTGCGGTCGGGCCCGGGGCGTCGGGGTGTCCCCATGACCGGTCGGCGGACCCCGCGCCGCCACAACGCTTTCGGTGCGCACGCCCGCTGATCACCGGCACGCCTGACCGGCGTTCCCGCGCACGTCGAATCCGGGGCCACTAAGCTCCGCGCATGGCAAGGTACTTCGACGTGCACCCGGTCAACCCGCAGCGCCGCACCATCGACGCGGCCGTGCAGCTCATCAAGTCGGACGGCCTCATCGCCTATCCGACGGACTCCTGCTACGCGCTGGGCTGCCAGTTGGGCAACAAGGACGGTCTGGACCGCATCCGGCAGATCCGCCACCTCGACGACCGGCACCACTTCACGATCATGTGCCGCGACTTCGCCCAGCTCGGCCAGTTCGTGCACGTCGACAACTCGGTGTTCCGGGCGATCAAGGCCGCGACGCCGGGCAGCTACACGTTCATCCTCCCGGCGACCCGTGAGGTGCCCCGCCGGCTGCTGCACCCGAAGAAGAAGACGGTCGGCGCGCGCATCCCGGACCACGTGGTCGCGCAGGCCCTGCTGGAGGAGCTCGGCGAGCCGATGGTGTCCAGCACGCTGCTGCTGCCCGACCAGGCCGAGCCGCTGGTGCAGGGCTGGGAGATCAAGGAGCGCCTGGACAACGCGGTGGACGCGGTCCTGGACTCCGGCGAGTGCGGCACCGAGCCGACCACGGTCATCGACTTCTCCGACGGCGAGCCGCAGATCGTCCGCCGCGGTGCGGGCGACCCCGGCCGCTTCGAGTGACCGGTCGACCGCGCGGGACCGCAGCGCCCAGGGCGGCGCTGATCGCATGACGACGTCGCACCGGGCACGTGCCCGGTGCGACGTCGGTGTCCTGGCCTCCCACGGCCGCGGGGAACGGCGGTGTGGGTCGGCACCGGCTGCTCGTGCCACGGTCCGGTGGCTGCCGCCGGCTGGGCCACCCCGGTCTCGGGGTGCCGTGTTCGGGTGCGGTAGTCGGTTCCGGGGGCGCGTTGCGGCCCAACGCACCCCCGCACTCTTAAGCCGGCCACGGCACACCCCCGTACGTTAAGCCGGACATGGCGCGTCCGGCGACGGGCGGGCCGCGGTCCGCCCCGTGTGTCCCGAGCCCGACCAGCCCTCGTGCTCCCGGCCGGCGGTGCGGCGGAACGTCCTGGTCATGCTGCTCCCCTCCTGGTTCGCACCGCTGACGTTAGGCCGTTCAGGCGAGTGCGGCCACGCGGCGTCGCACAGACGGGTGACCAGCGGATTCGAGATCCGCTCGACTTTTCCCGCACCGGCGAACCGGAGGGTGGTCACGGCGACGGGGAGGTCGAGTGGGCGGGACGACGGGGATGCGTCACGCGACGGCGTTGCGGCGCGGCGGGTGGACAGGTTCGTCCGCCACCGGGACCACCCGGGCGAATTCACCGTTTCGGGTCCCCGGAGGTGGTCGCGGGCGGTCGGCGGCGCGCCCTGGCGTCGAGCGGGGTCTGGAGGAGCTGCCGGTGCGCGGCGCGCAGCGCGGGTCCCGGGTCGGTGCCCAGTTCGTCGGCGAGCAGCCGGCGGACCCGTTGGTAGCGGGCGAGGGCCTCGCCGGTCCGGCCGGCGCGGTGCAGGGCGAGCAGCAACTGGGCGGCGACCCGCTCGTCGAGCGGGTGGTCCGCCGCGCGGGTGGTGAGCCGGGCCAGTTCGCCCGCGCCCAAGCCGAGGCGCAGCGCGGTGTCGGTGCGCTCGGTCTCGGCCAGGTACCGCTGCTGCTCGGCCGCCGCGCGGACGGCGGCGAGCCACGGCGTGTCCAGCCCGGCGAACGCCTCGCCGCGCCACAGCGACAGGGCGTCGTCGTACCCGGCGAGCCGGTCGGCGTCCGGGCCGGGCCGGCGGGCGGCGGCGGTGAGCCGTTCGAACCGCCGCAGGTCGACCGCGTCCGGGTCGGCGACGAGTTCGTAGCAGCCGGTGCGGCGGACCAGCGCGATGCCGTCGGCGTCGGCCAGGGCCCGCCGCAGCCGGTACAGGTAGCCGTAGAGGGCGGCGCGCGGCCGGTGCGGCGGCCGGTCCCCCCAGACCCGCGCGACGAGCCGGTCGAACGTCACCGGCTGGTTCACCTCGACCGCCAGGGCCACCAGGACGCACCGCTGCCGGGCGTGCCCGAGGTCCGTCCGCCGCCCTCCCAGCACCGCTTCGACCGTGCCGAGCAACCGGATCTCCACCGTCATGCCCCACCTCCCCTCCCCGGTATATCCGGGCCGGGGTGTCCGCCGCCGTTCGAGCTTGTTCGGGGATGTTCGTGCCGGTCAGGGGCCGGTGTTCGGCCTGGGTGACCGGTGTTGCCGCACGGGGCGGACCGGTGCCGGCACCCGGCGCGTGCGGCACTCGCAGCAGCGCGGTGGACCGAACCGCCGATGGAGGGCCGCCGCCGGCTAGACCAGGCTGGGTGCGTGGATGATCACCGGGCGGGGCCGCCGCGGCCCGAGGACGCGACAACCGCCGCCGAGTTCGTCGCCGCGATGAAACGACTGCGGCTGTGGTCCGGGTCGACCTACCGGCAGTTGGAGGGCAGGGCGCAGGCGGCGGGTGACGTGCTGCCGTCGAGCACCACCGCGACCATGCTGGGGCGCGCGACGCTGCCGCGCGAACAGCTCGTCGCCGCGTACGCGCGGGCGTGCGGGTTGGCCGACGCGGAGGCCGAGCGCTGGGTGCGGGCGCGGCGGCGGCTGGCCATGGAACCCGCCGCCCACCCCGTCGCGGAGCCCGTCGCGGAGCCCGTCGCGGAGCCCGTCGCGGAGCCCGCAGAGGAACCCGTCGTGGAGCGCGTGGCCGGATCGGACGTCGAGGTGGTCGCGGAGTCGCGGTGGCGGCGCGGGCGGTGGCCGCTGGTGGCCGCCGTCGCGGTGCTCGTGGCGGTGGCGGCGATGATCACGGCGTTCGTCGTCCGGCCGGGCGCGTTGGAGGACCCGCCCGCGAACGGCTGGTACCTGCTGCGCCCGGCGCACGTGGAGGACCGGGGTTTCTGCGTCGGCGAGGGGCGGGAGCGCAACAAGCGCACGGACCGCCCGCTGGCCGTGCAGCGGCCGTGCGAGGGGGTGGTGCCCGACACCTACCTGGAAGCGGTGTCCGAGGGCGTCTACCTGATCAAGTGGCAGCACCCGGAGGAAGGCTGGGGCTGCCTGTCCGTGGACGGCGCGTACCTGGACGACGAGGCGCTGCTCGCGCCGGACCGCTGCACCGGGGCCGCGCACCAGCGGTTCCTGCTCGAAGCGGTGTCCGCACCCCGGCCGCGCGGGTTCGTGCTGCGGCCGGTGCACAGCGGCAAGTGCGTGGGCGTGCTCGGCGGGCCGGCGGACGTGGCGCACGGCGCGGAGCTGGCGCAGGCGTCGTGCACCGGGAAGGCCGACCAGGAGTTCCTGATCGAGCACGTCGACCGGATGTGACCACCGCGCCCGACCACCGCGCCCGACCACCGGGCTCGATCATGGGGCGACGGCCCGTGCGGGTGTGCGGATTCGATTCGGAAACCACCCGACGGGCCATTCCGACATAATTTGTCGAGACCAATTTCCGGCGGTGCGGACCGGGCGGGAATGGTGGTGCGGCACCGGTCGCGGCCCGGTGGGAACGTTCGGCGCGCCCGTCGGGGAATGCCGGTAATCGTTCTCGGAATTCCCCGTGACCCGGCCGGAGAGGTAGGCTGCCGGGCGGTAGTTGTTCCCCGAACGCACCCTGCGCGTTACCGAAGGGGCCGTCATGACCACCACGATGCCCGCTGACTTCAGCGGCGCGCTGCGGGCCGCGATCCAGCGCAGCGGGTTGAGCCTCAACGAGATCAGCCGGCGGCTGCGCGAGCGGTCGACCCCGGTCAGCATCAGCGCGTTGAGCTACTGGCAGAACGGCGAGAACCGACCGGAGCGGGCCAGTTCGCTGGCCGCCGTGAGCGCCCTGGAGACGATCCTGGGCCAGCCGCCGGAAACGCTGACCGCCCTGCTCGGCCCGCGCAGACCGCGCGGCCGGTGGACCCACCGCCCCGGCCCGACCATCGCGTTCGACCAGGTGTGGGACCGCCCCGAGTCGGTGGCCCGCGCCCTGGCCAAGGTGGACGCCACGCCGGAGGAGCTGGACACGCCGCACCGGCTCTCCCAGCACGTGTCCTACCGGGTCGACGGGCACGGGCACGAGGAGTCGATGCGGGTGCGCCGGCTGATCCGCGCCGACCACGACGGCACGACCCGGTTCCTCTTCGTCACCCGCTGCTCCAGCCTCAACCAGCCGCCCGGGGTGACCTTCACCGAGGGGTGCCGGCCGACCCGCTTCCGCGCCGACGTGCCGTCCTCGACGTGCGCGTTCGAGTTCGCGCTCGACCGGCCGCTGGACGCGGGCGAGCTGGCCGCCGTGGAGTTCGGCGTGCGGTTCCCGCCGGGCCAGACCGACCGGCACGCGCAGTTGGCGATCTACCGGCCGGCGCGGGACCTGGTGCTCCAGATCGCGTTCGACCCCGACCACCTGCCGCGCCACTGCAACGGCTTCTTCCGGCCCCGCAACGCGATGCCGGTGGAGAAGCGGGGCGAGGTGGCGTTCGACCGGGCCGCCGGCACGTTCCAGTTCATCACGCTCGACCCGGTGCCGGGTCAGTACGGCATCCAGTGGAGCTGGGACTAGCCACCGCCGTGCCCGTCCGGCGCGACCGCCGCCGGGGGCCGGACGTGGGGTCCACCACCGGCCCGGCGACCAGGAGCGTCAGCCGGGCCGTGGTGGAGAATGCGGGGAGCGACGCGCGACCGGACGCGGGCGGCGCGGAGCGGCGCGGCTCCGAGCGCGAAGGCGTTGCGGCGCAACGCCTTCGCGGAGGACTCGCGGGGCCGTGACCACCGGGAGGCCCGCCGGGAGCCCGATCGGGGCGGTGCCGGTGCGATCGTCATCTGGCGGCCCTCCCCGGTCGGCTCGAACTGTAGGCGGCTCCCGTCCGGCCCGGGAACGCCGTGCTCTGAAGAAACTCCGGACGCCCCCGCGAGCCTCGCGGGGGGCTCGGCGAGGCCGCCCGCCGTGGCGGGTCGACCTCGCCGCTCCCGTCGACCGGTCGCGCGGACCGGTGCTAGCGGGGCAGGTACGCCCGGTGGGACCGGGAGAACTCGTACCCGTTGTACTTGTCCCAGTTGATCGACCACGTCATCAGGCCGCGCAGCTCGGGGTAGGTCGCCTTCGGCTTGTAGGGCCCGCAGTTCGTGCCCTTCATCAGGCAGTCCAGCGCCTTGTGCGTGTCGCCGACGGAGGTGAAGCCGTTGCCCGCGTTGACACTCGCCGGCAGGCCGATCGCCACCTGGTCCTGGCGCAGGCCCGGGAAGAACTTCGTGGTGTCGCCCTTCACCGGGAACCCGGCCAGCACCATGTCCGCCATGGCCACGTGGAAGTCGCTGCCGCCCATGAAGTGGTACTGGTTGTCCAGCCCCATGATCGGGCCGGAGTTGTAGTGCTGGACGTGCAGCAGGGTCAGGTCGTCGCGCATGGCGTGGATGACCGGCAGGTACGCGCCGGCGCGCGGGTCCTGGCCGGAACCGCCGCCGTAGAACTGGTAGCCGAGCTGGACGAAGAACGTCTCCGGGGCCATGGTGAGCACGAACTTGGACCCGTAGCGGGCCTTGAGCGACTTCAGCGCGGAGATCAGGTTGACGATCACCGGCGAGCTGGGGGTGCGGAAGTCGGTGTCGTTCGCGCTCAGCGACAGCGAGTGGCCCTCGAAGTCGACGTCGAGACCGTCCAGGCCGTAGCGGTCGATGATCGCGCCGACGCTGCGCACGAACGCGTCGCGCGCGGCCGTGGTGGTGAGCTGGACCTGGCCGTTCTGGCCGCCGATCGAGATCAGCACCTTCTTGCCCTGGGCCTGCTTCTCCCGGATGCCGGCGATGAACTCGGCCTCGGGCTCGACGTTCGGGCACTCCGCGACCGGGCACTGCTGGAAGCGCAGGTCCCCGGAGGTGACCGAGGTGGGCTCGGCGAAGGACAGGTTGATGATGTCCCAGTCCGGCGAGACGTCCTTCATCCGGGTGTAGCCCGACCCGTTGGCGAAGCTCGCGTGCAGGTAGCCGACCAGCACCCGCTTGGGCAGGCCGACCGGCGGGGTGGACGTCGTGGTCGTGGTGGGTGTCGTCGTGGTCGTGGTCGTGGTCGGGGTGGTCGTCGTGGTGCTGGTGCTCGTGCTCGTGGTGGGGCCGGTCGTCTTCGTGGTGGTGCTCGTGGTCGTCGACGTCGTGGTGGTGACCGTGGGCGCTCCGGTGCAGGGCACGCCGTTGAGCTTGCAGTTCACCGGCACGGCCGTGCCCGAGGCGTTGAAGCCGAAGGTGACCGCCGCACCGGGCGCGATGCTGCCGTTGTAGTTCCGGTTGGTGAACGTGTAGTGCCCACCGGCGTTGGTCTGCAACGCGTCCCAGTAAGCGCCGACGGTCGTGCCGGACGGGAGGTCGAACTCCACCTTCCACGAGCCGATCGCGGTGCTGGTCTCGTTCTTGATGGAGAACTGCCCGGTGTAGCCGGAATCCCAGGACTGGGTCTTGGTGAACGTGGCGGTGGCCGAGGCGGCGTACGCGGGGGCGAGCCCCACCGCGACGGCACCGGCCACCAGGGCCGCCACCGCCGACACCCTGGCGAACAGGACTCTGCGCGACATCGTCGTATGCCTCCTAGCGGTGGCGGCCTCCAGGTGGACAAAATTGGACTAGACCACAGTCGAGGTGTCAAGGCGCGGAGGCCGAAACCGCAGATCGTCCGGCGAAACGGTGTGATCGCGCGACTACTCTCGGTGGGAAGGCCCCGGCACCATACGAAAGTAGGGAAAATCACGCGGTGATCAGCAACCGCCGGTTACCGTTCCCAGGGTGCAGATCCCGTGGAGAGCCGCGCCGCGCGCCGCGCTGTCGAGCCCGCTGACCCTGGTGGTCAGCCTGGTCACGGCACTCCTGCTGAGCTTCGTGGTGGCCGCCGCGGTGCTGCACTCGGCCGCCTCCGGCAGTGCCGCCGTCGACTACCAGCAGGACCGGCTGTGCACCGAGTCGCTGCACCCGTCGCTGGAAGTCGACCTCCCCGCGAACCAGGTCACGCCGTTCTTCGACGCCGTCCGCCAGTCGGCCGGCGACCAGCCGGTGCTGCCCGCCGCCTACACCCGCGAGGCGCGGACCGACTTCGGGGGCGGGCAGACCTACGCGAAGTTCGGGTTCCGCCCCGGTGCGACGGACCACCTCGACGTCCTCGAAGGCGGCGGCGAGGACGGGCTGTGGGTGCCCAGGAGCATCGCCCTGACCACCGACCTCCGACTCGGCGAGCGCGGCATGGGCGGGAGGCTGCCGCCGGTCACCGCGATCTACGCCGACGTGCGCGACCCGCTGGACGCGTGGTGGTGCTCCGAGCGGCACTACGTCGTCCCGAACACCATGCGGCGCGACACCGACATGCCGACGTCCGTGGTGTGGGTGCCCGACGCCGCGTCGTTCGACGCGCTGCCGCCCGAGCTGACCCCGGTCGTCGACGTGACCGTCCGGTTCCCCAGCGCCGTCCCGAAGACCGTCGACGAGGCCGAGGACCTGCTCGCCGCCGGCACCGCCCGGGTCCGCGAGTACGACGACATGGGCATCCGGGTGATGTCGCCGCTGGTGCTGCCGGTGGAGAACGCCCGCCAGACGGCGCGCAACGTGCGCGCGGCGATCCTGCCGCTGACGCTGATCAGCCTGCTGATCGGGCTGGCCGGGGTGGCCACGGTGACCGTGCAGTGGGCGCAGCGCCGGCACACCGAACTGCGGCTGCTGTGGGTGCGCGGCTCGGGCCCGGCGGCGCTGGGCGGTCGCGCGCTGCTCGAACTCGGCCTGCCGCTGCTCGTCGGCGGGCTGCTGGGGTGGGGCGTGGCCCGGCTGCTGCTGCCCGTCTACGCGCCCTCGACCGCGCTGCCGCCCGGGACCTCGGTCACCGGGGCGCTGGCCGTGCTCGTGGTCGTCGCGCTGAGCCTGGTGGTCACCTGGGCGACCGCCGCGGTGCGCGGGCACCGCGTGTTCCAGGCGTCCACCACCGGCAACCGGGCGCGCCGCGTGCTGGCCGCCGTGCCGTGGGAACTGGCCACCGCCGGGCTCGCGGTGTGGGCGTGGCTGCGCGTGCAGGACAGCGGCCTGTCCTCGCCGACGAAGATCGGCGGGCTGCCCCGGATCGACGCGGCGGCGCTGGCGTTCCCGCTGCTGGTCGTGCTCACCGCGGCGCTGGTCGCGGCCCGTGTGGCGCGCTGGGCGCTCAAGGCGTCGCACCGGGTGTCGCTCTGGTCCAGGCCGGCCGCCCAGCTCGCCGTGCGCAGGCTCGCCGCCGCCGCCGGGCCGGTCACCGGCGTGCTGCTGGTCGGCGTGCTGGCCGTCGGCACGATCGCGGTGGGCACCAGCATCGCGGGGTCGCAGAAGACCGCGCTGGACGTCAAGTCCGGCATGTACACCGGCGCGGAGAGCGTCGTGCGGGTGTCCGACCTGATCGAGCTGCCGGCCGCGCTGCGCGGGAACTCCACCGTCGTCGGGGTGAGCGAGCTCCACGACCGGGTGGGGCTGGTGGTGGACCCGGCGACGTTCCGCGACGGCGCGTTCCCGCAGGACTTCGACCCGGCGCTGCTCGACCGGCCGCTGCGGATCGGCAGCGCCGCCGAGGGCGAGATCGCGCTGCCCGGCCTGCCCCGCCTGGCCCCGGCCGCGCACCTGGCGTCCTTCCCCAAGCTGGGCACGTCCGGCTGGGTCGTGCCGCGCGACCTGATCGCCGACCCGTCCGACGTCGGCTCCTGGTACGTGTGGTCCGCGAAACCCCTGCGCGAGGTGGGTGACGCGCTGTCCGACAGCGGGATCACCTACCGCAACGGGGTCGAGAAGTCGCGGGCGATCGCGGGCCTGCCGTTCCTGACGATCCAGTGGACGTTCGGGTTCGTCGCCGCCATCGGCGCGGTGCTCGCGGTGGTCGCGGCGATGGCGCTGCTGCTGGCGATCGAGGTGCGGCGGCGGCAGAACGCGCTGTCGGCCGCGTTCAGCACCCGGATGGGGCTGCGGCCCTCCGCGCTGCTGTCCAGCCACCTGCTGGAGCTCGGCGCGCTCGCCGTGGCGGCGGTCGTGGTCGGGTCGGCGGCGAGCGCGGTCGGCAGCGGGTACGCCGTGCCGCGACTGGACCCCGCGCCCCGGCTGACCCCGGCCCCGGAGCTGCCCGAAGTGCTGCCGCTGCTCGGCGTGACGGTCGTGGGCAGCGCGCTGGTGGTGCTGGTGGCGGCGTGGATCGCGGTGCGCGCGGTGCGCTCGGCGCGGATCGGGGAGCTGATCCGTGGCTGACCGGTACGAGGAGGGGGAGGCGGCCGTGGCCGACCTGTACGGCGAGCGACCGGCCCGCGCGGACCACGTGCTGCGCCTGGACGGCGTGGGCGTGGAGTACCGGACGCCCGCCGGGTCGGTGAACGCGGTGTCGGACGTGACGCTGGACGTGCCCGCGCGCGGGATCACCGTGCTGGCCGGGCCGTCCGGCTCGGGCAAGTCGACGCTGCTGCGGGTGCTGAGCCTGGTCGAGCGGCCCACGACCGGCGGCGTGGAGCTGCGCGGCAGGGGCACCGCGCGGCTGTCGGCCAAGGCGCGCCGGGCGTTGCGGCGCACCGAGATCGCGCTGGTGTTCCAGAACCCGGCCGACAACCTCGTCGGCCACCTGACCGCGGGCGACAACCTGCGCGCGGCGGCCCAGGCGTCCGGCCGCGCGGCGGCGGTGCGCGAACTGCTGGCCCAGCTCGGCCTGCCGGACACCGCGGACTGGCGGGTCAGCGCGCTGTCGGGCGGTCAGCAGCAGCGGTTGGCGTTCGGCTGCGCGCTGGCGCGCGGCGCGTCCGTGGTGCTGGCCGACGAACCGACCTCGCAGCTCGACTCGGTCTCGGCCGACCTGGTGCTGGAGACGGTGGCGGACCTCGCCGAGCGCGGCGTGCCGGTGGTCGTCGCGTCCCACGACCCCCGGCTGATCGCGTTGGCCGACACCAGGTTCGACCTGCGGAACGGGGTGTTGGCGGCATGACGGCGTTGCGGGCGGTCGGGGTCCGGCGGTCCTTCGCGCAGCCCGGCGGGACGGTCCACGTGCTGCGCGGGGTCGACCTGGCGGTGTCGGCGGGCGAGCTGGTGACGCTGTCCGGGCCGTCCGGGTCGGGCAAGAGCGCGTTGCTGAGCGTGCTGTCCGGGTTCGACCGGGCCGACGGCGGCACGGTGGAGCTGTGCGGCGAGGTGCTGACCGCTCCCCCGGCGTGGCGGCTGTGCGCCCTGCTGCCGCAGGCGATGGGTCTGGCCGGCGAGCTGACGCTGGCCGAGAACGTGGCGCTGCCGCTGCGGCTCGGCGGCCGGGGCGCGGACGTGGGCGGGGTCGCCGCCCTGCTGACGGAACTCGGCATCGGCGGGCTGGCCGACCGCTACCCCGCCGAGGTGTCGTTCGGCCAGCAGCAGCGGGCCGCGCTGGCGCGGGCCGTGATCGGCGCGCCGAAGGTGCTGCTCGCCGACGAGCCGACGGCCCACCTGGACCAGGTCAGCGCGCCCGTGGCGGTGCGGGTGCTGCGCCGCGCCGCCGACGCGGGCGCGGCCGTGCTGATCGCCACGCACCACGAGGAGGTGCACCGGGCGGCCGATCGCACGGTGGTCCTCTCGGCGGGGCGGGTGTCCGTAGGATAGGCCGCGATGCTCCGCCGTCTCGTCGCCCTCGCCCTGGTGCTGCCCCTGCTGGCGGTGCTGCTCATGGTGGCCGACTCCCCGCTCCGGGAGCCGCTCGGCCCCAACCGGGACGCACCCGCCGCGCTGGTCGCGCTGGGCGACAGCACCATGTCCGGCGAGGGCGCGGGCAGTTACGAGCCCGGCACGGACGGCGAGAACGACAACTGGTGCCACCGCTCGACCAAGGCGTCGGTGCACCGGACGAAGGTCGCCGGCGTCGAGAAAGTGTTCAACCTGGCGTGCTCGGGGTCGAGCTCGGAACAGGTCGGCCTCACCGACGGGACCAACAACACCGAGATCTCGCAGGCGCGGCAGTTGGCGCGGATCGCCCGCGAGTACCGGGTGACGACGGTCGTGGTCGCGACGGGTGCCAACGACGACCCGAAGTTCGGCGACGTGCTGGGCGCGTGCCTGCGGGCGTGGTTCGAGCGGGCGGACTGCGCGACGGGGCTGGCCCAGCAGTGGCGCGAGCGCGTGGACCGCATGGTGCCCAAGGTGCGCCAGGCCCTGCGCGACATCCGCCAGGTGCTGCACGACGAGGGGTACACGCCGTTGTCGTACACGCTGGTGGTGCAGTCCTACGCGGCCCCGGTCGGCCCGGACCTGCCCTTCGACCTCCAGAACCTCGCCGGGTGTCCGTTGCGGACGGACGATCTGCAGTGGGTGCGCGACGAGGCGGTGGGCGAGCTCGCGGCGGGCCTGCGCGAGGCGGCGTCCTCGGTGGGGGCGCGGTTCCTGGACCTGTCCCGGGCCGGGGCGGACCACGAGGCGTGCGCCGGCGGGAAGAACCCGGAGCGCGAGTGGTTCACCCGGCTGATGGTCGACTTCGACGGCCTGCGGGACGAGGTCCGCGCGCGGCACGCGTTGCAGGAGTCGTTCCACCCCAACGCCCGTGGGCACGAGCAGTTCGGCCGGTGCATGACGGAGTTCCTCGGCACGTCGGCCCGCGTGGCGTCGTGCGTGGCCGACCGCGACGGCAACCTCAGGCCCGTGCCGCCGGACGGCGACTAGGTCCGGTCGCCTCCGGGGGGACGCGGTTCAGCGCCGCGACCTTCCCCGGAGTGCTTCGATCTCCGCCCGGGTCCAGAACGCGGTGCGGTCGGCCAGGTACGCGGCGGCGTCGCCGGTGGACCAGCCGTGCGCGGCGCGCAGACCGTCGCGGAGCACCCTCAGGTACGGGCCCGAGGGCGCGGTGTGCTCCACGTCGCCCGACGACCAGGGCGCGGTGCAGGTCAGGACCGGGTGGCCGGCGACGTCCCCGAGGTGCAGCAGGGTGTCGTACCGGCCGGGGCCGCGCTGGTCGCGGCCGGTGGCCAGGACCGCGGTGAGGTCGATCTCCGGCCCCGGTTCGCGGTACATCTCCTGCTCGACCACGTCGGCGAACTGGGCGGTGGTGATCAGGTAGCCGCGCAGGGCGGCCGTGCCCGGCAGGTCGGGGTCGAAGAACGCCCGGCCGCCGCCCCAGACCGGTGACCGGGTCGCGAAGTAGATCCCGCCCGCCGCCGTCACCGGGCGCACGGCGCGCGGCGGGCTGACGTCGCGGCAGCCCGGGTAGCCGCGCGCCGCACCGTCGGGCGTGCCGCCCGACAGGTAGCAGTCGAACCGGTCGGCGTGCAGGTTCGACCCGTAGCCGACGTACCAGACGTAGCCCATCCCCGGACCTCCACCGCCGATCATCCCGGCTCCGGCACGACGGGACTGCGCCGGATGGCTGAACTCGTCGCGACCCGGCCACGTCCGCCCGCCCGGCGTACCAGGGTGGTCCGCGACCCGCCCACGACCCCGGAGGCGACCACCGCATGGCACAGCCCGAAGAAGTCCACGACGGCCACGTCTACCACCTCAACTTCAGCAGCAACAGCTTCAGCAGCGGCAACACCGGCGCGCACAAGGTCGTCGTGCTGGTGGCCCAGTACGCGGGCACCGGTCGCGCCACCAGGGCGCTCATCGCGCGCGCCAAGGTCAGCGGCTCGAAGGTCGAACCGGACCTGGCCGAGCTGTACACCGTGCCGCTGGAGAAGCTGGAGGTCCTGCTCCCCGTCCTGGGCGCGAAGGAGCTCAAGGCGGTGAAGGAGCAACTGGTGAAGAAGATCACCGGCTAGCGCGCCACTCGTCCTCCAGCATCGCGTAGACGAGTTCCTCGCCCCACGCGCCCTTGAAGATCTCCGCGTGCCGGAAGTGCGCTTCGCGGCGCATCCCCAGGCGCTCCATCACCCGCCACGACGCGGCGTTCGACGCGTCGCACGACGCGACGAGCCGGTGCAGGCCCAGGTTCTCGAACCCGAGCCGGAGCATGACCCGGGACGCTTCGGTGGCGTAGCCGCGGCCGTGGTGGTCGGGGTGGAAGATGTAGCCGATCTCACCTTGGCGGTGTTCTTCGCTCAGCCACTTCAGGACGGTCTCGCCGATCACCCGGCCGTCGTGCTCGACGGCCAGCACCAGGTGCTCGCCCTCCTTCGCGGGCCAGGTGATCGACGCCTTGTTCGCCAGGCTCTCCGTGGTCTCCTCCGGTGTCTTCGCCTCTCCGTAGAGGTACCGGACCACGTCGGGGCGGGACTGCCACGAGTGCAGCGCCGCGTGGTCGGCGGGGGTGAAGGGGCGCAACAGCAGGCGTTCGGTGCGGATCGGGTAGGCGGGTGCGGTCACGGGTACCAATCTACGAGGATGCCCGCTCAGAGGTCGGCGAGCGCCGTGATCGGGGACTCCACGCAGTCGGCGACGAACCGGAGGAACCCGCCGGCCGTGCCGCCGTCGCACACCCGGTGGTCGAAGGCGAGCGTCAACTGGGTGACCTTGCGGACCGCCAACCGCCCGTCCACCACCCACGGCCGGTCGACGATGCGGCCGATGCCGAGGATCGCCGCCTCCGGGTAATTGATGATCGCGGCCGACCCGTCGACCCCGAACACGCCGTAGTTGTTGACCGTGAACGTCCCGCCGGTCAGCGACGCCGGGGCGATCTTCCCCTCGCGCGCCGACGTGGCCAGGTCGGTGATCGCGGCGGCCAGGTCGGCCGTGGTGCGGGTGTGCGCGTCGCGGACCACGGGCACCACCAGGCCCCGGTCGGTCTGCGCGGCGAAACCCAGGTGGACCTCGTCCAGCACGACGACCTCGTCGCCCTCGACCCGGGAGTTCAGCTCGGGGAACTTCTTCAGCCCCAGCACGGTGAACCGGGCCAGCAGCGAGAGCAGCGACACCGACGGCAGCGCGGCGCGCGCGGCCAGGAAGTCCGTCGCGTCGACGTCCACCCAGACGGTGGCCTCGGGGATCTCGCGCCGCGACGTGGCGAGCTTCTCCGCCACCAGCCCGCGCAGGCCCGTCAACGGGATGCGCCGACCCGGCGCGGCGGGCCGCTCGACCCCGGGCGCGGCCGGCCGGGTGGACAGCGCGCGTTCCACGTCGACCCGGCGGATCACCCCGCCGGGGCCGCTGCCGGCGATGCCCGCCAGCGCCAGCCCGTTCTCCCGCGCCATCCGCCGCACCAGCGGCGAGATGACCGCCGGGGCCAGGCCGACCGGACCACCCCGGGCGGGCTCGGCGGGTGCGGGCTCGACGGGTGCGGGCTGGGCGGATGTGGACTGGGCGGGTACAAGCCGGGCAGGTACAGGCTCGGCGGGTGCGGCTCGGCCGGAGCGGCGGCGGTCGGCGCGGCGGCGGCGGGGCGGGTCGGAGGTGCCGTAGCCGATCAGCACGTTGCCGGAGCCGGTCCCGGCCGGTTCCTCCGCGCCCACCGACAGCAGCACGGAGCCGACCGCGAGCTTCTCCCCCGCTTCGCCGAACCGGGCCCGGACCACGCCCTCGTACGGGCAGGGCACCTCGACCACGGCCTTCGCCGTCTCGACCTCCACCACGGGTTGGTCGATCGACACGTGGTCGCCCACCGCCACCAGCCAGGTGACGATCTCGCCCTCGGTCAGCCCCTCGCCCAGGTCGGGCAGCCGGAAGTCAGGCACCGTACCCCCTCACGACCTCGTCGTCCCACTGGAGCCGCGCGACCGCGTCCAGGATCCGGTCCACGCTCGGCAGGTGGTGCTCCTCCAGCTTCGGCGGCGGGTAGGGGATGTCGAACCCGGTCACCCGCAGCACGGGCGCGTGCAGGTGGTGGAAGCACCGCTCGGTCA
Organism: Actinosynnema sp. NPDC023587; assembly: GCF_040640215.1. NCBI lineage: Bacteria > Bacillati > Actinomycetota > Actinomycetes > Pseudonocardiales > Pseudonocardiaceae > Actinosynnema > Actinosynnema sp. NPDC023587. The sequence goes on from NZ_JBFABG010000006.1 coordinate 196,116, forward strand.
CCCGGGCCACGACCTCGGCCCCGTACCCGCCGAACCCGGACGCCTCGTGCACCACGACGGCCCGGCCGGTCTTGCGCACCGACGCGCCCACCGTCTCGTCGTCGAACGGCGACAACGTCCGCAGGTCCACGACCTCGACGTCCCAGCCCTCCTCGACCGCCGCCGCCGCGGTCTCCAGCGCGGTCGCGACCATCGGCCCGTACGCGATCAGCGTGACGTCGGAACCGGTGCGGCGGACCAGCGCGCGGTCCATCGGCACGGCCACGTCGGACAGCTCGCCCCGGGTCCAGTACCGCCGCTTGGGCTCCAGGAAGATCACCGGGTCCGGCGAGGCGATGGAGTCGCGCAGCAGCCGGTAGGCGTCGTCGGGGGTGCCGGGCGTGACGACGGTCAGGCCGGGCGTGTGCGTGTAGTACGCCTCGGAGGAGTCGCAGTGGTGCTCGACGCCGCCGATGCCGCCGCCGTAGGGCACCCGGATGACCACCGGCAGCGACACGTTCCCGCGCGTCCGGTTGCGCAGCTTCGCCAGGTGGCTGGTGATCTGCTCGAACGCCGGGTAGGCGAACGCGTCGAACTGCATCTCGACCACGGGCCGCAGCCCGTTCATGGCCATGCCGATCGCGGTGCCGACGATGCCGGACTCGGCCAGGGGCGTGTCGAAGACGCGCGTCTCGCCGAACCGCGCGGCGAGCCCGTCGGTCACCCGGAACACGCCGCCGAGCGGGCCGACGTCCTCGCCGAACACCAGGACGCTCGGGTCGTCCTCCAGCGCGTCGGCCAGCGCCCGGTTGAGCGCGCCCGCCATCGACAGGCTGGTACCCGCCACGGACGCCGTCACGCCAGTTCCTCCGCGAGCGCCGCCGCCTGCTCCCGCAGGTGCGTGGTGGGGGTGGCGTACACGTGCTCGAACAGCGTGGCCGGGTCGTACTCGTGGTCGACGTTCAGCTTCGCGCGCACGGAGGCGGCGAAGTCCTCGGCCTCGGCCGCGATCTCGGCCTTGCGCGCGGGGCCGAGCAGGCCGCGCGCGGTCAGGTGCGCCTCGATCCGGTCGACCGGGTCGCGGTCCAGCCACGCGGCGACCTCGTCGGAGGTGCGGTAGCGGGTGGCGTCGTCGGCGTTGGTGTGCGCCTCGATGCGGTAGGTCAGGGCTTCGATCAGGGTGGGCCCGCCGGACTCCAGGGCCTCCCGGACCACGGCGTACACGGCGGCCACGTCGTTGCCGTCGACCAGCACGGACGGCACGCCGTAGCCGACGCCCTTGGCGGCCAGCGTGGGCGCGGCGGTCTGCTTGGACAGCGGCACGCTGATCGCGTAGCCGTTGTTCTGCACCAGGAACACGACGGGGGCGTGCCACACCCCGGCGTAGTTGAGGGCCTCGTGCGTGTCGCCCTCGGAGGTCGCGCCGTCGCCGAGCAGCACCAGGGCGGCGGTGTCCTCGCCCTTGACGCGCGCGGCGTGCGCGAACCCGACCGCGTGCAGCGTGTTGGTGGCCAGCGGGGTGCACTGCGGCCCGACCCGGTGCTGGTAGGGGTCGTAGCCCAGGTGCCAGCCGCCTTGCAGCAGGGTCAGCGTCTCGCCCGGGTCGACGCCCCGGGTGACCAGCGCGACCGAGTCGCGGTAGGTGGGGAACAGCCAGTCTTCGGTGCGCAGCGCCAGCACGGAGCCGACCTCGCAGGCTTCCTGGCCGCGCGAGGACGGGTAGACGGCGAGCCGGCCCTGCTTCGTGAGCGCGGTGGCCTGGGTGTCGAAGCGCCGGCCGATCACCATCCGGCGGTGCAGCTCCAGCAGCACCTCGTCGTCGGGCATCGCGAGCGGCGAGTCGGTGACCGGCGCGCCGTCCTTGCGCAGCAACGACAGCGGCTCCTCGGTCGGCAGCAACGACCGCTCCCTGGTGGCGACCACGGGCTCCTCCGATGCTCGGCGTGACCGGACACCCGCATGGTCCGCGTCACACCTGCCAAAGATCCAGATCCGAGGTGGAATTCTGGACGGATTGACGCGCGAACGGGTTATCGTCGGCCACATGACGCCCAGCCCTGGACACCCGGCACCGCTCGACGCGACCGACCGGCGCATCGTGGAGGAGCTGCGCGCCGACGGCCGGCTGTCGATGCGGGCGCTCGCGGAGAAGCTGCACATCTCGCGGGCGAGCGCGTACTCCCGGGTGGAGCGGCTGCACCGGGACGGCGTGGTCACCGGTTACACGGCGGTGGTCGACCCGGAGCGCTACGGGTTCGGCATCTCGGCCTACGTGTACCTGAAGATCAGCCAGCACTCGTGGAAAGCGGTGCGGCAACGGGTGCTGGAGATCCCGGAGGTGTGGCACGGCGCGCTGGTGTCCGGTGACTACGACCTGGTGCTGCTGGTGCGCGCGCCGGACGCGCACAGCCTGCGCGACCTGGTGCTCAGCCGGCTCCAGACGATGCCGGACGTGACGTCGAGCCACACCGTGCTGATCCTGGACGAACTGCCCACCGACGGCCACCAGCCCAAGCTCTGACCACGGCGGGACCGGGGGCTCGGCCGCGCCCCCGGTCCCGGTTCCGCTCGGCGGTGCTACCAGCCGAAGTTCTGGGTCCAGCAAATCAGAGGTTGATCAACTAGCCCCTCTTGGCCCCTACCCGCCCCCGCCCGCCCCCTTGACCAGCAATCCCTGAGGGGGCGGGCCCCTTCTCGCCCCGGCCAGCCCCTCCCCGCCCAGCATGGTTTATCGCCAGTTTCTCGCCCGCCGTCCCATTTGAGACGCGAACTTCACTCATATGGACTAGTACCCCAAACGGACCAAACTCGCATACTCTCCTCTGGGTATCCGCAGTGGCGCAGGCTCCGCATGCCAGCGCCCGCGCGGGTAAGGAGGGGAGCGGAATGGAGTCCGGGCCAGAGATAATGGCAAGCCACTTGATCGACTGCACCGATGCTGACGGTGCCCCACTGAGGCTCGGCGCAGCGGCAACGCGTGACGGGGCAGTCAAAATCCTGACACCCCCCGACGGAAGAGCTCCGCTGCTCAACGCCTCGCAGACGCTCGCGTTCGCCCTGTGTGTCCGACGAGCACTCGCAGACGCCTCTACGAGATAGCGAGGGCCTGGCACACTTCACGGCATCATTCGTCGCCGGAGGTACTGATGCAGCCTGCCAGAGCCGTCATCCCCATCCCCATTGTGCTCGTGATGTTGACGGCGTGCACCGCCGAAACGCCCTCCACGGCAACTTCGACTGTGCCAACAACAGCGACGACGGCGGGAGAATGCGCTCGGGTCGTTTACCACAGTGCACCCATCACCGACGATCTAATCGACAACGGATGCACTGATGACACCGGAAGCAAGCGAACAGGCATCTCCCGGAGTTGCAAGTCCGGGCAGCGCCTGTGGGAAATGGGCGACTACATCGGCATGAGCGGCAAGCCGATGCTGCCGTCCGACGAAAGGTCATCGGATGGAATCACAGCGCGAGTTCTCAATGATCTCGCCTGCGGCCGGTAGATAAGCGGGAGAGGTTCGGTGCGCCGCTCACGCACCGAACCTCTCTGTATCTAGAAGAGCCGGCAGGACACCGGACGGCGATGGGTCAACCGGCCGCCGCGATGCTGTCCGGGCCAGCGTCGGCGGGCACCAGGGCGCGGCTGGCGTCGTCGCGCGGATCCGCGATCGGCGTGACGAGCGGCTCGGCGCGGCGCAGCACGCCGAACGCGGCCAGCGCCGTGGTCACGAGGGTGACCGCGCCGGGCACCGCGCCGAGCAGGCCGGTCACGGCGTCGCCCTGGACCTGGGTGAGGATTCCCCACCCGACCAGGCTGGTGGTGACGGAGCCGAGCAGCGCGATCGCGGAGCCGATGCTGCGGAACGCGTCGCGGATCGGGCGCGGGCGCTGGTCAACGGATGCGGTCATGCCGGTACCTCCAAGGTGTTCGCCGCCACCGGGCCGGTGGCGGGGTCGATCACGGGCCCGCGCACGGAGACGTCGACCGACACCACGCGGTCGCGCAGGCCGGTCTCGATCCCGTCCTCTGCGGCCTGGCGGACGTCGGCCAGGAGTGCGGGCACGTCCAGTTCGCCGCCGTTCTGCGTCGCCAGCGCAACCAGAACCCGCTCCAGCGCGACCTGCGCCGCGGACTCGCGCGCCGCGCTGGCGGCCTGGCCGTCGCGGAGCTCCTGGTAGAAGTCCCGCAGCCTGACGGTGCGGGCCTGCTCGGTGTTGGGGTTGTCGGTGAACAGTGGCGAACCGAAGTTGTCCCCGTTCGGCACCAGCACGTCGTACAGGGTGTGTGCGTACCCCTGCGCACCACGCAGGAGGTTGACCATCGCCACCTCCTGTCCGGCCCACAACTGCACGGGCCGCGCCAGCAACTCGTCCACGATCTCGCGTGCGCTGGGCATGTTGTCCTCCTCGTCCACGCCTGGCCAGTAGTCGGCCATGCTGCTGATGTCGTAGTGCGCCGGGCTCTTGGCCTTGCCGGACGCTTCCGGCGCGCGGTACTGCTTCCCGACCGATCCGGCGGGCACCTCGGCGACGCCGTCGTACTCGGCCACCCAGTAGTGCGGCTGCGGTACGTCTGCCGCGTCGAACACGGCGCGCACCCCGGCCCAGTGGTTGCGTCGGTTGCAGTAGACGGTGGGGTCGATCCCGGCCGCCCGTGCACGGACCACCAGCGGCACCACGTTTTCCGGCGGCCAGATACACCCAGGCTCGACGTCGAAGACCTCGGCGTGGTGCGTCGCGCCGACGGCGCTGATCCTGACCTTGATCGCGTTGCGGAACCGGTCCCACGCTTCCTGGGACCACGCCCACCGGCCGTCTACGTAGCCGGCCACCATCTCGGCACCGGCCGGGATCTCCCACGGCCGCGTGCTGTCGTACATCGTGCGCATGTCACCTCCCGAGAGGTCGTAGAGGCGGCGTCGGAGTCGACGCCGTGGTGGAGGGCGGTGGCGTGACGGTCTGGGTGGTGCATGCCACGCCCGCGTCCTCAGTGGTGCCGTCGGTGTAAGTCACCCGCCACCGGCAGTCGATGACCGCGGTGTGCTGCACGCCGCGACCCGCCAGCCCGGCAGGAAGCGGCCCGGCGTCCGTCGACGTGCCGTCGGTGTAGGTGACGATCAAGCGATCGTCGAGTGCGGCCACGCTGGTGACACCGCGGCCGGGCGCGCCGTCGTCGCCGTCCGCGCCGGTCGTACCCACGACCTGGCCCACGTCCTCAGTGGTCTGATCCGAGTAGGACAGGATCAGGCGGCCAGCCAGGATCGCGGTACCGACAACGCCGCGGCCCGGCGCGCCGTCGACACCTGGCGCGCCCACCGGGCCTGCCGCGCCGACCACCGCGCCCTTGTCCTCGGTGCTGCCGTCGGAGTAGGCGATCAGCAGCCGGCCGGCCACGATCGACGTGGACGCGATGCCCCGCCCTGCAGGACCCGTTTCTCCCTGCTCGCCGACCGCCGGAGGCTGCACCGCTGGAGTACCGCCCAGCGAACGCACCTGGTCAGCCAACTGGTGGGCGGCATCTGCTGCCGTGCGCTGCCGCTCATCCAGGTGGCTGATCTCGGCCGACTGGTGGACGGTGTGCCAGGAGAGCCACACGACGCCGGCAAGCAGAAGCCCGAACCCCGCCGCGATCCACCACGGGCCCTTGTGGTCGCGTGTCTGTTCGGCGGCCTGGTCAGCGGCCTCATCGACCACGCCGGCGAACCGGTCCTCAGTGGTCACGCCGGATCAACTCCGTCCTCGGCCGGTGGATTTGGCTGGATGTGCCGCAACGCCTCAGCGATCTCCTCGGCGGTGAGTTCTCCGTCCGCCGCCGCGTCGGCGAGCGCTTTGGCGACCCGTTCCGCGCCAGCCTGTGCAGCCGCTGGCCGCTCCCGGCGGGTGCGTACCACCCCCCAAGCCGCCATTCCTGCTCCGGTGAGCGCGGTGACGACAGCACCGATCGCCTGAAGCAGATCCGCGATGTCACCCACTCACACCTCCCCTCACGACAAGCCCACGGCGAACACGCCCATCCAGCCCACGTTGTCCGAGGCGGCAATGAGCTTCCCGGTGCCGGCATCCGATGACCCGGACAGGCCGACGGTGATCTGGCCGCCAGAGGGCACAATGTCGGCGAACACCTGGCTCTTGACCTCCAGGAAGTCGAACGCTCCGGCGGTGTGGACGCGCCTCTTCCGGATGTATTTCTGGGACCCGCTCGTGGTGACCGACGCTCCGCCGGTCGCGCGGATGCGCCACGTCGCGGTGCCGGTGCTGGAGCAGGTCCATCCCGCGTCGACCAGCACCCAGTAGTAGACGCCCGCCGTGGCAGTGAACGGCACCGACTGCACCATCACCTCGGACGTGGTGAACGTGCTGCTGTCTGTCGTCCACGTGGTCTGGGCGACCAGTCGCCCAAGAGCGTTGGCGCGCCCTGATGTGAGCCTGGCCCCTGAAGGAATCGGCATGGTCTACTCCCCCTTCACAACGCCAGGTAGCTCGGCTGGGCAAGACGCACGCCCGCGCCCGCCTGGTGGGTCTTCACGACGTTGTTCGCGTTGCGCAGCACCGTGAAGGTCTGCGGCGACGAGCTGCCGGACACGGCGGTCACGGTCATGACCTCGCCGCCGATGCGGATGTCGAACGGGCAATCGGCCGCGCTGGTGGTCCACAGTTCGGTCGGGTTGCTTGTGACGACGTCGATGTCGGTCTCGATGGTGTCGAGGTCTTCGGCCAGCCTCGACGAGTCGGAGTCCAACCGGTCGAGTTCGCCGTCATCCAGATCGACTACGTGGTACGGCGATTCCGGCCGGCCGGTGATCGCGACCTGGTGCTGGAACCGGCCGATGTACTCCTCGTAGCCGACGACGAGTTGGGTCACGTCGTCGTAGATGTCCGCCGAGGACACGTTCGTCACCACGACGCGCGCGCCGACGTCGAGGTCCAGCAGCGCATCGGAGAGCGTCGCGTTCGCGGCCACGCTCGATGCTTCGCGCAGCACCCTGATCGAGGTGTAGCGCGGCTCGTCGACAGTGCCGAGGTGCAGAGCCCATCCGGCCAGGTCCGCCAGCAGCCCGTCGTGCTCCACGTTGACCGTGTCGTCGGTGTCGTACCGGCCCACGCCCCCCTCGCTTGCCGGCGCGGTGGACATCGGTCCGGTCTCCAGCACGGCACGCGCGTACGAGCCGTCGCGCCGGCGCACGGATACGTCGTTGCGGGTGGTCCGGTCGTCCTCGCGGGGTTCCCATCCGGGCTGGAGCTCGTGGCCGCCGAAGTCGATCGTCACCGCAGCCGGCTGGTTGTAGAGCGAGTCGCGGGCGATGTAGGACAGGGCCACGTCCCCTGCGGCCTCGTGCAGTACTCCGGCGTCGGCGCGGGCGCACTCGGCCAGCAGGTTGAGCAGGGTGCTCACCGACTGCGCTCCCATGGCCGTGCTGTAGGCCGCGTCGCCGTGCGTGATGACCGGGATCGCGTTTTCCGCACAGAGCCGCGTGGTCCGGGCGACAGCCGTCTCTCCGACGTGCGCGTTGAGCTGCGCCTTCAAGTCGAACAAGCCGGTGATCTGGTTTTGCACCAGCACGTGGCCGAGCACTGTGCTGTCGAGGTTCCGCTGCGGTGCGACCCATACTCTGGTGGCAGCGCCGAGCGTGTACCCGGTGGCGGTGCCGGACAAGACGAAGCCGGTGAACTGCCCCACTTCGAGGTATGCAAGGTCCCATTCGATGTCCGCTCCCGTCTGGGTCAGCTCGACCGAGACGCGGATCGACTTGCCGTCGATCCCGAAGGGGACCGAACCGGAACTCACCGGGATGGTGGCCTCATCCCGGCAGCCCTCCAGCCTCAGGGTTCCGCCGGTCCCGTAGACGACCTGCCAGAACAGGCTGCCGGAGGTGTAGAGGCGCGCGATGATCGCGTCGTTGACCGGCGGGTCCGACACGCTGATCTCCAAGAGGCACCGCATCTGGAGCTGGCCGGTCGCCGGGTACGGGGTCGTCCATGCGTCGAACGACCCGTCCCTCATCACCGGGAGCCGGTCTGAGCAGGCGAAGCTGGTGCTGCTGGCCAGGTTCGGACTCCCCGTGATCCGGCACGACTCATCACCAGCCAGCGCCGAGGCGATCTCCCGCGCCTCCGAGCCGTCCTCGCACGGCCAGTACGCCACCGCCCCCGCCGACACCGAGGCGCGCCGCAGTGCCGACTGGAGCGGACTCTCGCCCTGGCTGAGCCGGCGCAGGATGCCCGATGCCTCGACCCGCACGTACCTGTCCTGGCCCGTGCCGTCGCGGTGCGGCTCCCACGTCGGCACCTCGCCAGCGTGCCGCGGGCTCCGGATCGCGACGTCGTCGTAGAAGAACGTCACCGGCACGTTGGTGTTGCCGCCGCCGACACCGCTGCGCACACCGACCCAGCCTCGACGCGCGGGCCCCTTCGACCCCACACCGGCGCTCACGTGCCAACCTGCGGGCTCGCCGGCGGCGATGTTCCACACCTTCGCGCGCAGTCCCGCGCCCTCCATCTGGGCGCGCACGCGCAACGTCATGCCGCCGACGTAGGTGATGCCGGGCACCGTGACCGTGTCCGAGTAGGAGGTGCCGTCGGCGTGCATGAGCCGGACCGTGACGGCCTCGCTGGTCGTGATCACCACGCGGACCATGTGGTAGTCGCCTGTGGATACACCGCCCAGCAGGAGGTTCGCGGGCTCCAGATCTCCGCCGGTCACGTCGGAGGCCGACAACGTGACCGAGACAGCGACGTCGACTCGTGATCGTGAGACCGAGCCGAGGTAGTCCGCGCGCCACGCGACCGTCCCGCTGATGGTGTGCGTGGCTTTGCCACCGGACACGGCGTGGTCTGCGGCCGTGCCGGAGTTCCGGGTCGAGGACCACGTCAGTGCCGAGCCATTGTGGACGATTTCCGAGGTTCCCCAACCATTGGACACGGTGCGGGTGAACGTGTCGGTTCCGAGTCCGAGGGAGAGACGGAAAGGGGTATTGCGCCCAATGGATCCGAACCACTGGCCGACCGGGTTCCGGGGGTTGTAGTCGCGGCTCGTGTTGTCCAGTTCGAACGCGCAGGTACTGGCAGAGCCGGTGTTGTCCTCCGAGCTGAGGCCGCGCTGGATGTTGAGGCCCCCGCGCTGCAACACGTGGCCGGTGACGTCGCGCCAGCCACCGGCCAGGTGCAGCTCGGCGATCAGATCTTGTGCGGTGGCAGGAAAGCTCATCCGAACACCTCCGGCTGGCCGCCGCGGGACCGCACCATGTTCTTCAGCCAGTCGATGAAGAGCCGGTCCAAGCCGCCCGCGCGGCCGATGTTGGCGAAATCGAAGGTGAACCCTGCGCTGCTGCCTCCCGTAGTCATCCCCGCAGGCTCCAACTGCCGGCGGGACTCGGTGTAGGGCTGCACCTGTGCGCCCGGCGTGAGTTTCACTCGCTCGGGCCCGAGCTCACCAACCGTCGTCCAGCCTCCGCCCGACACGCCACCGTGTGCGTAGCCGCCGACGCCCCACCCGGTGTTCGATCTGCGAGAGTTGTCGTGCGAAGTGTTGGGATTGCCGTAGTCGACGTACTGCGCGGTGTAGGTGACCGTCCGATTCCGGGCCATGGCGTCCAGCCGTTGCGGGACGCCGTTCTCGTCGAGTCTCGCGATCGTGTCGAGGGACTTCGGCGTAAGCCCGTACACACCGAGCAGCGATTCCATCTGGGTCTCGGTCAGGCCCATGATCTGGCCGACAGCCACCAACCGGTTGTACTGCTCGATCATGTCGGTGTTCACCTTCAGCACGGCGGCGTCATGCGACCAGCCCGCATCTTCCAACTCCCGGACGGCAGCCGCAGCGTTGGAGAATCCGCTCTGCAGATTGATGATCGTGTCCTGGAGATCGGATCCGTTCTTGGTCAGGGTATTGACTTTTCCGTCCGCTCCGACCAGTGCGTTGCCGTATCCGTCCGCGTGGTTGGTGGCGTCGGAGAACGTGTCCGACAGGCCCCGGATGCCGTCGTTGATCTGCTGGGTCGCTTCCTCGTAGGACGGGGTGCGGCCCGCGATCTGGTCCAGCAGGGTTTGGATGCCCGATCCTCGCTCGGCGAGGTCGTCGCCGGCGTCCGCCAGCGCACGCCACGCGCTCTCCAGTTGTTCGGACGCGGTCTTCGCATCGTAGGTCGAGCGCCCGGTGGCAGCGGCTCCCTTCGCGATGTCCTTGAACATCGCGTCGATTCGCCCGCTGGTCACGATCATCGACTCGCCGTCCGCTGTCAGGCCGATTTCGGCGTTCACCTCGTACTTCCCGTAGCGGAAGAAGTTGGTGAACATCTCGATCTCTTCACCGATCGCGCCGAATTCGCTGTTGAGGTTGCCCAGGTCGCCGATCAGGTGGCCAGCCAACCCTGTCCCCGCCTCGACGAGTTGGCCCAGCGCCTTCGGGTTCCGCTCGATCGACTCGGCGAGCTCGTCGAAGTTTTCCGAGAGGCTGTCCACGATGCCGGGCATCCGGCCGCCGAGGTCGTCCATGACGCGCGACGCGCCGCGACTCAGCGGTTCGAGGTCGAAGCCAGCCCACGCATCGAAGAATTTTCCTGAGAACCGCGACACCGCAGGGGCAAGAGTGTCGAACGACCTGGACAGGCGCGGCGATATCTTGTCGAACGCGTCGCCGATGTGCTCGGACACGTTCACCATGGTCTTGCGCCACGGCTCGGCGATGCCCGCCCACTTGCCGCTCACGTCGTCGCTCATCCGCTGAAACGCCGTGCGAACCTCAGCGGTCCTGGCCGTGGTGACCATGCCGAGCGCAGCCAATCCACCGCCGAACCCCAACACGATCGCGCCGCCCGCCGCTGCTCCGAGAGGCAGTCCCGCAGCGGCGATCGCGCCCATCAGCGCAGGGCTGTTCAGTGCCCTCGGCAGCGATCCGGTGATCTTGTCCGCCATCTCCGTGAAACTGGAGATGGTCTTGTCCTTCGCGCGCCCGAACCCTTTCCGCATCGCGTCGGCCTTTTCGCCCGCCGACTCCCACGTCGAACGCGCCAGCGCGACGACGTGGCCGGACCAGAACTTGACCGACGCGAGCGTACGGTCCAGCGAGTCGTCGATGCCGCGTGACAACGCCTGGCCGCCGCGCCGCCCGGCGTCCCCGAGCACGTCGCCGATCGCGACCGCGACGCGGCCGAACGGTCCGACGACCCTGCCGGTCAGCCGCGCGGTCTCGGCCGAGACGTCGAGCACCGCGCGCCCGAACCGCACAACCGGGACGGTGGCGCGCGTCCAGGCCGCTTCGACCTGGTCCGCAACCTCGACCGTGCGGGCACCCCACATCCGGGCCGGTGCCATAGCGCGGTCGAACGCGTCCTCCATCGCGTCGCCGATGCGCGATGCCCTGACTGCCACGCGGTCGGCCATTCGATCGAGCGTGTCCACCACGAACATGCGGGCAGCGGCGGCCCGCGTCTGGACGCGGTCCATCGCGTCGTCCCACGCGTTGACCACCGCCGCTTTCGCCTCGGCGGCCGACGTGCGCACGCGCCGGACCGTGAGCATCCAGGTCGACCCGATCACCGCCGCAGCGCGCACCGATGCCGCGGCTGCGCTGTCGACCGCGTCCGCGACCTGGTCCCACGCATCCGACGCCGAGCTCGCCGCGCCGAGCAGCACGGCCCGCAGCCGGCGCGCGGGTTCCAAGCCGCGGTCGAGCGCTTCGGCCATGACCTGGCCGACCGACCGCATCCGGGACTGCAACCGGTCCAGCCGCAGCCCGCGGTACAGCGCCTCGCCGGCCTCGCTTCCTGTCCGCCACAGCGACAGCACCAGCTCGTCCAGCGCCGCCCCGGACTCGCGGGCCGCGTCCCGGAACACCAGGCCCAGTGGCATCCGCTCCGCAACCGACGCGGTCTCGTCGCCGAGCCGGGCGACCCGTGCCACCAGGCGCTCGGCGGCCGCGGTTGCCTCGTCCAGCGAGTCCGCCACCCGGTCCGTCTTCGCCGCGGTGTCGGCCACGCGCTCCAGGCCGTCAGCGGCGGCGGAGGCCTTGGCGTCGGCGCGGACCAGCGACTGAGAAAGCCTGTCGATCGCGGCCGGTGAAGGCTTGGCCGCCGCCTTCTCGACCGCACCAACGGACTTGGCCGCGTTGTCGGCGGCGGACTTGATCCCCTCGACCTTCTTGACGATCGCGTCGCGGGTGGCGGAGAACTTGTCCTTGCCCGTGACGACGATTTCGACGGTGTTCACCGCTCACCTCCTCAAGCCGCTTGCGTCTCCGCGCGCCGCTGCCGCACGAGCGAGTCGATCTCCAGCCACCGCATGACCCGGCTGTCCATCTGGTCGAACCGGTCGGGATCGCAGCCGAACCGCTCCCAGACGGTCAGGTAGAACTCAGCGATTCCGACCTCTCGGGGTCGGGTGACGGGACGTCCAGAACGGGGATCGACGCCTCCACCGCCGAACTCGAACCCATGGGCGAGCCAGGAGCGGAGGTCACGGCCAAAGGGTCGATCGGCTCCCGCGCCTGCTTGCTGGCCGGGTTCTCGGCCTTGGACGGGTTCGGGACGCGCGCGTTGTCGGCCCAGGCGTCGAGCAGTTCGATGATCGCTCCACCGTCGAACCCGCGAAGCGCGTCGCCCGTGCGCGGCAACGGTTGCCCGTCGCCGTCTTCCAGGTTCCAGGTGACGACGTGCTCGGCGCACAGTTCGACCTTGCGGTGGGCGTACGCCTCCCACGCGTCGTTGTCGTCCACCTTCGGCCGGTCGCCGAGGAAATCGAGCGCGGCGACCGACGGCGGCCGGATGTCGACCTTCATGTCGTGCAGCGCGTGGTCCCCGGGCCAGCGCAGCTCGATGATCCGTCCTGTGAATCCCATGACTGTGCTCTTTTCGGCGGATGGGCTGGGGGCTAGGACCAGGTGGGCACGGTGCCGTCGGCGAGCACCAAGGGCACGGCGCACGTCAGTTCGCCCGTGGCTGCCCTGGTGACCTGGTAGTCGGTCGGCAGGCACTCGTTCGCCAGCGTCTGCGACGCGATGGCGAGCGACACGGTGCGCGCGACGCTGGTGCTGGGCACGGTTTTGAACACGGCGTGAAAGGCGTTCGCAGCGGCGTTGAAGACCGCGTTGAGGTTGATGGAGAAGTCTGCGAGGTTGAGCAGCCGCTCGATTGCGGACTTGTCCACGCCGGTGACGTCCTGCACGGCGCGGGGCATCGCGAAGTCGAAGTTGGTGGTGTCGTTGCGGATGTCTCGGGGGGTACCGCCCGAATCGTCCACACTCAGGGTGGTCCATCCGAGACCGTTGATCTTGGCCATCGTTCTACTCCCCGGGTTCCAAGCGCGCCGCGACGCGCTCCAGGTTGGTCTGCATGTGGTCCAGCCAAGGATCGGGCCCGGAGTGGACGGTCACCCTTGCGCTGGTGTCCTGCCGCCAGTCGCCTCCGCGCGCCACGTACAGCGGGGGCACGTCCTCGTCGCGGATGACGTGGCTGTCCGCGTGGAAACACATCTGCTCGGTGTGGAACCGGAAGATGGTGCGCCCCTGCTCGTCGCGGGTCTCGGTGAATCGGCGGCCGGAGAAGTTGCGAACGTACTGGGCTTTGGCGTGCTGGTCGGGGTCCGACTCGTCGAATGCACTGATCCAGCCCTCGCGCCAGTGCTTGCAGTCGACTTCCCGACATGACGCCTTCCGCCAGTGCCGGGTCGGCCCGAGCGGGGCCGCCGTCGCGAACGTGATCATGGCGGCGGGGCTGAGCCGGGGCGGGATGCGGTTGATCACAGAAGCACCTCCGTTTCGTTCTTGACGGCGGCCACGACGAACACGAGCGAGGTGAACCCGCCGCTGGTGGTGGAGACGACGCGCAGGTACCGCTCGACCGTGAGCCCGCGCGCGGTCTGAATGCGCTGCGCCTGCGGGCCGGTGGTGACTGCGGTGAACGCGCCGCCGACCACGTCGGTCCAGGTGTCGGTTGCGCCGTTGTCGCTGGACTCCTGCAGCTTGATCGTGGCGTCGGCCCCGGTGAAGGCGACGACGTGCAGGTACGCCTGCAGGCCGTGCACGGTCCGGTTGGACAGGGAGGCGGTGCCGTTGACCGTCCACACCAGGCCGGTGAGGTCGGTGATGCCGGAGGTCGTGGCGACCGGGTGCGCGACGGCGGTCCCGCCGATCCCGGTGCGCACCTCGGCCTCGAACACCTTCCCCGCGAGCAGGTCGGTCGTGCCACCGTTGCGGGACCCCAGTTCCAGCACTGCGGTGCCCGCGTGGATCGAGGTGGCGGTGGCGGTGACGACGTCCAGGCCGAGCTGGGTCCAGGTGGTGCCGTCGGTGCTGGTGTAGAAGCGCACGGTGTAGCCGCTGGCACCGTTGTCGACGTCCATCGTGGCGCGGACCCACGCCGACGCCCCGGCGGCGAGCGCGGACAGGTTCGCGGTCGAGGTCTTGCTGATCACGGCGGTGCCGTCCGTGCTGAACGCGAGCACGAGCGCGCCAGCGGTCGACAGCAGCAGCGAGTAGGAGCGCTGGTTGCCCGTCGTCAGGAACTTGGCCACGATCGCGCTGTCCGCGGCGGGAGTCCAGTCGTCGGCCGCGATGTGCGCGCGGATGTCGATGTCGCCGACGATGTCCAGCGCCGCGGCGTCCGGCGTGGTCGCGGTGTTCCCGGAGCTGCCGGGCAACTGGAGGTACGCCTGGCCGGGGAACTCGACGCCCGAGCCGTCGGTGGCGGCGGTGTCGTGGCGCGGCGCGGCGGTGAGCAACTCGCCCCACTCCAGCCCGTACCCGTCGCCCTGCACGTTGACCGCGACGGAGAGCGAGCCGTCCTGCGGGCGGGTCGGGTCGTAGTTGATCTGCTTGCCGTAGAGGCTCGCCGCTGGCGACCCGATCGTGGTGGCGATGCACCCCATCGCGTACCGGCCGGAGGTGGGCAGCGCGCCGAGCACGTCGTGCGTCTCACCGTTGCTGGGGTTGAAGAACGCGGTCCAGTTCATGCGGCCGTCGCGCTGGCCACCGATCCGGACCATGGCCGACTTGGTGATCGGCGTGTAGTCCAGCGCGGCCGGGCCACCGCCGATCTCGCCGATTTCCTTGGTGTCGTCGCCGATCGCGTAGCCGTCGACGTAGAGCTGCATCCCCAGCCCGTTGCTCTTAGCCATCGGTGTCCTCCACGGGGATCAGCGGCCCGTTCGGGACCGTGCGGCTGCGATGCGTCGCGAGGTAAGCGAGGTCACCGCCACGACCGGAGGTCAGTTCCCGCCACGCGGCGCGGGCGGCGTCGACAACGTCGTCCGGGATTTCGGTCAGGTAGACGCTCGGCCCCACCCGCACCCCGTGGTGCGAGGCGCAGATCCACGGCCGCTGGATCTGCGCCGAGTTGAGGTCCGGGAACCAGCGCACGACCGTTCCGTCCAGCACCGTGTTCGTCACGGTGACTACCGGCTGACCTTCGTTCCACACGTCAGGGCACCTGCTCCCACACGTCGTTGACGATCACCGGCATGGTGATCGTCATGACCCGCATCCGGGCCCCGTCGTCCAACCTCAGCCACCCGGCCTGCGCCGCCATCGGTTGCCCGTAGGCGCCCAGCAGGTCCACCTCGGCCACCGCGCCGCCCAGGGTGAAGTCGCCGCTGTACGCGCCCATCAGCGCCGCGGTCGCGGCGGTGACCCGCGGGTCGATCCAGTCGTGGGGCGGCGCGTCGCCGTCGGTGTAGATCCGGACCGCCAGCACGAGGCGGGTGGAGGTGGTGTGCAGTCCGGACCGCGCGGCCACCGGTCCGAGCGCGTCGATCCACACCGCGGCCGACACCCCGTAGCCGGGCCGTGAAATCGGTTCGTGCCCGTTGACCGTCTCGAACCATCCCGACGTGAGCGCGTGGGTCTCGACCGCGGCGAGCACGCCCGCGATCACGGCCTCCGTCAACGGATTGACGCCGATGTCCGGGACGACGATCACGACCGGGCGGGCCTCGTAGTCCAGCGCGCCGTCCGCGTCGGTCACGGTCACGGTCACGGCGTACACGCCGGAATCGGTGTAGGTGTGCTGCGCCGACGCGATCGGGTGGGTCGTGACGGTGTCGCTGGTCCCGTCGCCCCACCGGTACCGGTAGGTCGCGCCGACCAGGCTCTCGTCGTCCTCAACGACCACCGTCGCCACGGCCAGCGCGCCGTTCGCCGTCACCGACATCTGCGTGATCCTGGGCGCGGTGTTCCCGCCCACGCCCAGCTCGTAAACGACGTCGCTGCCGTAGAAGGATTGGTTGCCGCTGCCGGTGTTCGGGAAGACTCCGGGGGTCAGGTGGTACAGGCCGTTGCCAGGCGTCACGCTGCCCGCGGCGAGCGCGGTCAGCGCGCTGTCGGCCGAGTTCACGTCGGCGACCAGTGCACCGGCCGCCGCGCCCTCGTTGCCGCCCGTGGCGAACGACACGACGAACTGCGTCCCGGCCGCGATCTCGACCGGGGCGTCGTAGGCGTGGGTGGTCCACCCGCTGCCGAGATCGTCCGGCAGGGTCGCGATGCCCAGCTGCGCGCCGCCGGTGGTCCACACCCGCGCGCGCCGGTTGGAGATGTTGATCTCGCTGGCCCCGGTCCACACGCGGGCGTGCGTCAGGGTGAGGTCGACGTTCGCGCGGTAGCGGGTGCCCAGCTCGTAGTCGTCCAGGTCGGACGCTTCGACGGGGTCAGGTCCGTCCCAGCCGTTCGGCACGGGCGCTCACCTCATCCTCGGGAGGTAGCGCTGCAGCACGTGCTCGGACAGCTCCAGGGCCTGCTTGTCCAGCAGAGCGGCGGCGCGCCGGAACGACCGGTAGCCCCGGAAGGAGGTCTCCGGTGAGTTGCGGCTGCCGGTGCCTTCCAGCCACGGCCCGTAGATGACGTCGCGGTCGTGGACCACCCGGTCGCTGCCCGCACGGTCGACGGTGACCTGGGTTTCGTAGTACGGAGTCGGATTCTGGATCGACGCGTTGAGGTTGCTCATGACGTTCGCGTAGCCCTGGCCGGCAACCTCGTCGAGCGCCGCGTCCAGGAACTCGCCGGACGCCTCGACCGCGCGGCCGTTGAACATCGGCCCCGACGCGACAACGACGATGGTCATGTCACACCGCCCGGATCCGGGCCTTGCGGCCATAGGCCGCGTACACCTCGGCGCGCAAGTCGCGCAGGCCTCGCGCGTAGGACTCGCGGGCGGTCTCGCCCGCGCCGATCTGCCGCGCGTAGCCGGCGAGCTCCTGGTGCACCGTGTTGATGGTCTCGGCGATGCACAGCTGCCGGACCGGATCGACCACGTGGTGGCGTGCGATCGGCGCGCCGATCAGGTGGGTGGCTGCGGTGGTGCCGAGTGCTCCGCGCTCGACGGTCAGCGCGCGGCCGGCGTAGATGGTCGACCCGGTGTGCGCGGCCAGCGTCGAGCCGTCCCACGCCCGGCGCACGCTCAGGTTGTTGCCCGCGATGTCGACGATGAGCATCCGCTCGGAGTCGAGCAGCACCACCTCGTCGTAGGCGTAGGTGGAGCCGTCGGCCACGGCGAGCGTGGTGGCGTTCTGCTGCGCCGCCAGTGGGGCTTGGACGGTCTGGCCGGTGCTGGCCATTCGCTTGCCGGTCACGATCATGCGCTCGGAGCCCACGAGCAGGATGTGGCCGACGCCGACCGCAGCCGAGTCGGTGACCGTGATGCTCGTGGCGGTGGTGCTCGACACCGCGACGGCAAGCGAACCTACGGGGTCGGTGTCTGCGTCGTAGCCCCACACTCCGGCGATGCTGATGGCCCGCTGGTGGGTCGCCCCCGCGCCGAACGATGCGCCGCCGGAGAGGTTGATCTCGACGCGGGTGTACGGCGGTCCGGCGTCTGGGCGCAGCAGGTAACCGGCCGGCGCGAGCGTCACTCCACCGGTGACGATGCCGGACACCGACACGAGTTCGTGCTGGTTGAGCCACAGACGCCACGACGTCCCGTGCTGGTCGTTCGGCCAGTCGAACGTGCGCGTCCCGGTCCACGGGTAGAACTTGCGGTGCAGGGTCAGCTCGATACCGCGCGAGGAGGCGGCGACGGCCCGGTCCACCCGTGCGGTGTCGCGCGCCGTGAACTTCGAGTCCGTCGCGCCCATCACGTCCTCGCGCGAGCAGTACCACGGGATCGTGGCCATCGGTCACCTCCTCTCGGTGTGGGGTGCTGGGGGCCCGTCCGCCCCGGGCCCCCAGCGGTCAGGTGGATCGCCAGCCGTCGAACGGGCAGTGCAGGACGCCGTTGCTGTTGCGCGCCAACGGTTCGCCGTCGTTGGGGCAGGCTGTCGGCGTGCGGGCCACGTCCTCCCGTACTAGCGCCGCTGCTTCGCGACTGATGTCCAACAGCTGCTCCCAGCTCATGGCGTGCCGGGGTTGGCGTCGTGCTCGCGGAGTCGGGCGATCAGCTCGGGCTTGAGACCCGCAGTCGACAGCCCCCGGTCGGCCAGCTCGGCGCGCAGCTGCACGGCGGTCCGCGCCTCGTAGTCCGGCTCGGCGACGTGTTCGGCCGTGTCGTCCCCGCTCTCGTCGGGCGACTGCTGCGGCTCGACGTCCGGCGTGGGCTCGACGTGCCCGTGCCCTTCGCCCACCACCAGTTCCGGGCCGTGTTCGCCGACCGTCACCACGTCACCCTGGTCGGCCGACCGCTCGACGGGTTCCTCGGCGACCCGGCTGGGCGGCGCGACGTCGGGCCCGTTCGGGTCGGCCGCGTTGCTCGGTCCGCCGTGGACAGTGACCTTGGCCATCTTCGGGTCCTCTCTCAGCTCACCGGGCCACCAGAGCGCGAGCCGGCTTCCGCACACTTCGCACAGATAGGTGGGCAGTTCGACCACGCCGACCGCTGCCCGGCGCAGGAGTACGCGCCGCTTCTGGCCCGCCATCCGGCAGCCGTCCGAGGTGCAGCCGGCCGTGACCGCGGCCGGCACGCGGCCTACGGTGTCGTCCGCGAGTTCGGTGGACGCGCAGTGCGGGCACACCGCCACGCCGATCGCGTAGCGGGTCCCGCACTGCCCACAGACCGGCATCACGACTAGGCCGCGACTACGGACGCGCCGTCGTCGTACGGCACGTAGGTCAGGTACCAAGTGATCGCGCCGTCCGTGCCGGCCGAGACGTGCTCGATCTGGCCGACGGGAAGGATCAGCCGGCGGGAGAGCCCGGCCGCGCCGCGGACGATCGACGAGGCGGGCGCGCCGTCGAAACCGAGGACGGTGCCCGCCGCGGTGTCGGTGGTGCCGATGTCGGTGGCGGCCACGATGTCCGACGTGTCGCCCGTGGTCGGGTTGTTCTGCAGCTTGTAGGAGTTCGCCACGGTGATCGCCGTGGTGACCACGCCGATCAGGCTGGTGACCATGACGCGGCCGCCCGCGATCGTGAACAGCGGCACGGTGGTCGCGGCCAGCGTGCCCGTGGCCTTGGAGATCGGGTCGGAGCCGAGCAGCATCCGCCGAATCGCCTTGAGCGCGGTGGGAGTGGGAGCCATGCGTCCGTCTCCTTAGGACAGCGGGGCTGCGAGGTTGACCGGGGCGCGCTGGGCCATGAGGTCGCGCAGCAGGTAGATGCAGGTGGACAGCTGGGCGTTGCTGCCCTCTCCGCCGCTGTTGAGCGAGATGTAGTCGTAGCCGTCGGCGAGCTGGGTGGCTTCGATCTCGATCACGAGGATCTGCTCGTGCTCGGCGGAGGTGCCCGCCGCGCCGGCCTCGGTGATCTCGCTCGCGACGGCCTGCGCGAGCCGGGCCCAGGTCTCGTCGCCGTCGAGGGTCACCTCGTCCTTGAGGTGGTACGAGGTGATGATGTCCAGGTCGGCGGTGGTGCCGCCGCTGGAGGCGGTGTGCTGCTGGAGGTCGTAGGAGTGGTCGTCGCCCGCCGTGCCAGCCGCCTTGATCACCACGATCGTGCAGCCGCCCGCGTTGCGCAGCGAGACCCGCTTACCCGTCTGCGCGGTCTGCGCGTCGACCGGGGACCAGCCGACGCTGATGTCGAAGAGCCGGCCGAGAGCCGCCTGTGCCATGAGGATCGTTCCTTCCTGTACGTGGGGCGCAGGCGCAGGTCAGCGCGCGGCCAGTTCGACGAACGGCGAGAGGGCGGGGCCGCCGTTCTGGGGGGTGATCGCGGACTGGAGCCACGGTCGGCCGTCGACCCGCTGGATGATCCGGAACGTGGTCTTGTCCGACCCGAACTGGTAGTCGGTGGACGACGCGGCGGTCATGAGCTGCCGGTCGCCGACCAGGTAGTAGGCGAGGTCGACGAACGCGACGTCGCCGCGGTCGCCGAGCCGGCCAGCCTTCTCCGACACGATGATCGGGCGGCCGAGCATGGTGGCCGGGCCGGGGCCCGCGGCGTTGACCAGCATCACCGGCGCGCCACCGGTACCGACGCTGAGCGCCATGGTGTACAGCTGCGGGATCGCCTCCGGCGACACGATCCACACCGCCCGGTTCAACGAGGCGGGCAGCATCCGCGAGTACATCTTGATGATGTTCTCGGCGTAGATGGTGTCGGCTTCCTGACTCGTCTCCGCCGCGACGGCGACGGAGGCGTTGTTGCCCGCGCCGAGGAACCCCAGCGGCTCGCCCACGCCGCTCCCGGTCATGAACGCGACGTCCTCGTACCAGGCCAGCGCCTGCGGCCACAGCCGCTCGATCAGCGCCGTGAACGAGATGAGGCTGTCTTGCAGCAGCTCCGAGGGCACCGCGCTCAGCCCGGTCAATTTGCGGGCGTCCAGCACGATGCGTCCGAACTTCGCCGAGGACTCGGTCAGCGCCGCACCCTCCTCGCCCCAGTAGGCGAGCATCCCGCCGAACACCGAACCGGCGTTGGTGGTCGAGTCGATCATCGGGAACGGCACGCGTGCCGACTCCATCGGCACGACCGTCGCCAGCGGACGGACGACCGACTCCTCCAGCGCGATCTCCAGCAGCTGCGAGCGCAGCGTCTCCGGGACCAGGAACCCGCCGTCGGACGGCACGACGGACCCGAACGCGTTGCTGATCTCCGCCCGCGTCGCCATGGCTTCGGGCGTCTGGTTGAGGTGCCAGATGTTGTAGATGAACTCGTTGGCGCTGGGGAACCGGTTGTCCAGCAGCGCACCCGGTGCCTTCGGGTTGTGCGCGGTGGCCTGTCGGTAGCTGGTGAGCATCCGGCGGGCCGCGGTGGGGCTCTGCGGGCTGAGGTTGAGGCGCTTGATCTGCTCCTCGCCCTCGGGGCTGACGTCGTTCTCCCGCAGCAGGTTCGCCAGCTGCCGCTGGGACTCCTCCGCCACCATGCGACGCAGCTCGGTGCCCTCGCCCTGCTGCTGGTCGGCGTAGGCCTGCACCCACCCGCCGAACGCCGCCCGGTCGGCGAGCACGTCCTTGATGCGGGTGGGGTCCGCGACCATCTCCGCCAGCTCTTCGGCGTTGCGCGGGACCGGCACGCCGGGCGGCGGGGCTAGGTTGGCGCGGTTGGTGACCCGGCCGACCCGGCTCGGGTCGATACCGCGTGCGGCGAGCAGCGCGCGCCGCCCCGGAGACAGAGTGGTCCTCATGCTTCCGCCCCCTTCAGGGCTCTGGTGAAATCTGCGAACAGGTCGTCCGGATCGGACGAGGCGGCGGTCAGGCCGGCGGTGAGCTGCGCCCACGTACCGGCGTCGTCGAGTGCGGGCTCGCTGTCGGGGGCATCTGCGGACACGTCCCCGGACGGGTCCGACGTGGGTGTGTCGACGATGTCGGGCTGATCGTCGGGTTCGGCGGACTCGGGCCTGGCGTCCTTGGGCTCGGGGGCGGCCTCGTCCGGAGCGGCTGCCTCGTCGGCCGGCCGCCGCTCCACCGGGTCGGTGGCCGTGCTCGCCGGGTCGACTTCGGTCTCAACATTGAGCTCGGCGACGGGTTCGGTCTGTGCGCCGGAGTCCTGTGGCGCGGGCGGGTTGCCGTCCGCGCCGGGCGTACCAGGCGCGGTGGTGTCGACGTCCTCGACGGCGGCGTCCTGCCCGGCATCGTCCGCCCGGGGCTCGACGGCGGCGACCTGGTTGGTGGGGAGCAGCGGGGCCGGGGCCGCAGCACGGCCCCCGTGGCGGAAGCCGAACACGCTGAAGTCCCAGCGGGCGACCGCCATCCGCTCGTCCTCGTCCGACTCGTCGGCGGACAACAGGTCGTAGGTGTCGTCGGCCAGGCCGGCGTCGACCGCCTCCGCGCCGGTGAACCAGGTCTCGACGCGCATCAACTCGCGCCACTGCGCGGTCGGGCCGCCGGAGCGCGAGGCGTAGATCGCGGCGATGTTGTCCGAGTACCGGTCGAGCAGGTCGGCCATCGCACGCATGTCGGCGGCGTCGCCGAACTCGAGGCCGTGTGCCTCGTGGATCATCACCTGGGCGAACTGGGAGATGAGGACCTCGTCACCGGCCATGGCGATGAACGAGGCTGCGGACGCGGCCAGGCCGTCGATGTAGACGGTCACCCGGGCACGGTGCTGCCGCAGCGCGTTGAAGATCGCCACGCCGTCGTCCACCTCGCCGCCGGGGCTGTTGATGTGGACATCCAGGAAGTCGACGTTGAGCTGGTTGAGCTGCTGCACGAACTCCGACGCGGAGACGCCCCAGTAGCCGATCTCCTGGAACAGGTAGATGGCCGCGCGGTTGGGTTGGTCGGTGAAGTTCCGGATCGAGAACCAGTCGCGGTTCTCCGGAACCTGCGCGCCGCACGTGCACGACGGGCGATGCCCTGCGGCACGCTCACGCGCCGCACGCGCCCGGTCGGCACGGAGCACTGGCTGCCCGCTCGTTCCTTCCACCGTGGGCACGAGGCGGTTCACGACCGCACCGCCTCGCCGCTGCATCTTCAGCCGCTGTTGCCGCCCCATCACGCCTCTCCTGTTCCGGGACGCCATGCGCCCACGACCGTGCCGCGGCATCGCTCGCGGCCCTTGCAGTCGACGTAGCCCGCCAGCGGGTACAGGGCGTAGAGCGGCGCGAGGTCGTCGGTGTTGCAGATCCAACGGCCGTCGATCGCCTTGCACGGCCCGCAGGTGGCGCTGTCCATCACCTCGGAGGCGTAGAGCGCGCCGACCGGACCGGCCGCGAACGTGGCGAAGCGACTGTGGTTGACCGCCGAGTGCAGCGCCCCGCCCAGGGCCCTGCGCGGCTCGGCGTCGGTCAGCGACTCCAGGTGCGTCCGCACGGCTTCACCGACCTGGTCGGCGTCCGGATCGGGTCCGGCGACACGCTGCGCCTCGCGCGCCGCGGACGTCGCGATACCGCTGGCGAGCAGGTCGACGGTGAGCCGCGCGTCCTCGGCGTAGTCGGCACGCGCCGGCCACACCGGGTCGAGGTTCACGTCCTGCTCGGCGGCCTCGTCGACTACCAGGTTGGCTGCGGTCTCGCCCAGGTCCGTCATCGCGTCCTGCAGCGCGTCGACAGCGGGCGCGGTGGCGACCTCGATGTCGGCGAGCTGGGTGCGGTCGCCGCCACTGCGGAAGATGTCCACGATCTGCTGGATCAGCTCGGTGATCCAGTCGGCCACGATGCCGACCCACTGGAGGAGCAGCAGGTCCAAGGCTGCGGTGAATGCGGCCTGGGTGGCGGAGAGGTCGACCTCGGGCGGGTCGTCGTCCGGCGGGTCGTCGGCGTTGCGTACCAGGCGGGCGACGATGCTCTGCCACTGCGCGTCGGCGGACGTGTCCGCGGCCTTGCCGGCGGGCGCGGGTGCCGGTGCGGGGGCGGTCCGCATCCGCATCCGGGGCAGGCCGACGATCTCGGCCGCGTCGTCCGGCTCCACGCCCGCGTCCACAAGAATTTTGAACGCGTTGGTCTTGGACTCGCGCGCGGCGTTCTCGGCGTCGTCGTCGTCGGGCACGGGCGAGTCGTAGTCGAACTCCAGGTCCCGGGCCGTGTCGCCGTAGAGCGGCAGCAGGTCGTTGTTCAGCGCGCCCTTGATGCGCTCCAGGCGCGGCACGACCAGCCACTTGGCGAACACGTACTCGCCGGCGTCGGCGTTGGCCCGGTTGACGTCCTCGACGATGCCGAGCAGCGGTTTGGGGAAGCCGAACGCTTCCATGATCGTGTCCCGTGCGACGCCGCGCAGCTCGGCGAACTGCATGTCGCGCATGGTGAACGTGCGGTTGATCCACTTGCCCTGCTCGATGACCGCGACCCGGTGGGCGTTGGCGACGCCGCGGTGCTGCTCGTTCCACCGGGTGGTCATCTCGTCGAACTCTTCGTCGGACAGGCGCTTGTCGACTTCGAGGATTCCGCCCGGCTCGGCGGAGTTGCGGAAGAAGTTCCGGTTCCACTCGCTGGTGTAACGGGACGAGTCGAGGTCGACGAGGATGGACTGCACCGGGCCGAACCCGCGGAACGGGTCGATGGGGTCGGGCATCCTGAGGTGGATGACCTCCTTGAGCCCGAGCGGGATCTCGCCGCCGTCGGGGTCGGTGTACTTCCACCCGGTCAGGAACTTGTCGGGGTGCGGGTCAGGTTCCATCCGGTCGGGACGGACCGGCCACAGCTCCAGCGGCAGGTTCCTGGCGCGCTGGTCGTAGGCCACGACCCACGGCGACTCGCCGGCCAGGTCGACGTGCTGCTGGGAGGTCTCGACGAACTCCTGCCGCGGCATGAACGGGTTGGGCCGGTTCCACAGGTCGAGCGCGGCGTGCGAGGTGACCTCGACGCGGTCTTCCTTCTTGCCCGACTTCGCCTTGCGGTAGAGGTGCCAGTCGACCTGGGAGGTGGCGTTCGACGTGCGGTTGACGATCCCGAACAGGGTGCCGACGCCCCGGTAGGCGTTGAGCGCTGCGGTCTTGGTCGTGCTCGTGCCGCCGCCGAACAACCCGGCCAGGCCGGAGCGGGTCGATCGCTGCGTGTACGGCACGGGCGGTTGGTTGACCGGCGCGCCCAAGCGCCCGAACAGGCTCCTCATCGCCGCCCCCGGTCGTCCGGCGGGTCGCTCAGCGCCTCGATCAGCAGCAGCGCCAACCCGGACAGCACGAGGCCCGCGCCGCCGCCGATTGCCATTCCGAACAGCGTGGCGACGATGAGCCACAGGCCGGTGACGATCGCGCCGAGCCCCACCACCATGTTGACTGCGGTTCGGCGCGGCAGGCGGAGCTTGCGGATCGTCACGGGCACC
This sequence comes from Actinosynnema sp. NPDC023587, assembly GCF_040640215.1. Taxonomy (NCBI): domain Bacteria; kingdom Bacillati; phylum Actinomycetota; class Actinomycetes; order Pseudonocardiales; family Pseudonocardiaceae; genus Actinosynnema; species Actinosynnema sp. NPDC023587. The sequence goes on from NZ_JBFABG010000006.1 coordinate 221,148, forward strand.
CCCGACTGGGGCGACCGGAGTAGACGGACGCCCGCTCCGCCCCCACGACGGAGACGGGCGTCCGGGACCGGGCTCGGACGTCGGGGCTCACCGCACCGACTGCGACCCGCACGCGAACGTCCGACATGCGGTCAAGGTAGGGCGCAGTGTCTCGCACGATCAAGCTCCGGGCGAGACAGTCGTCTATGCTGTCTACCAGCGTAAATAACGTCCGTGGTGTCCATTGTGTCTACTACGGATCCCCACCCGAGGAGCCGCGATGCCCCCACGTCAACGGCCCCAGGGACCCACCCTCGACGAGATCCGCCTGTGGCCCGCGATGGTCAGCGTCGAGGATGCGGCGTGGGCTCTGCGGGTCAGCCGCGCCTACGCCTACCGGCTCCTCCAGCACGGCCAGCTCCCCGTCCGGACGAAGCTGGTCGGCAGCCGCCGCGTCGTGGTCACCAGCTCGCTGATCTCCTACATCGCGGACAAGTCCGAGGACGACCCGGGCCCCGGCTACGATCAGGACGTCGCACACCGGCACAGCCCTGGCCGTACACCGGGAGCCGGCGAGGCTCCCCAGCGCACAGGCCGACCGGCCGGTCCAGGCTATGACCCAAGGGCAGCCACCAGGGTGAGATAGCTCAGCAGGGAGAGCACCGTCGATGCGCAGCGAATCCCGGGATGAAGCTGTTGCGGGGTGACGGAGGGTGCCGGTTCGAGTCCGGCTCTCACCACCGAGGTTCACCGACCCATGAACCGCACACGCGGCCGGCCTTCGGCGTCCAGCTCGGCGACGATGTACCGCTTGGCGTCCATCCCGTGGTCCTTCTCCTTGACCGGCTGTTCCTTGGGTTTCACCCCGCCCTTGGTGTCCCAGATGTAGCTCGGTAGCTCCTCCTCGGTGGAGCAGGGCTGCAGCTTGTCGTCCAGCTCGACGTCGCGCTCCACCACCGAGTTCTTCAGCAGGTACAGCCGCGGCCTGCCGTCGCCAGCCAACTTGAGCCGGGACTGCACCAGCTCGATGCCGCCCTTGACCTTCTTGTTCGCGGCGGTGGTCGACATGCCGAGGTGGCGTTCGAGGGTGGCCCGGTCCTCGGCGTCGTGGTCGCAGATCACCGCGCGGGGCTTCGGCTCGATCCACACGCGACGTTTCGCGGCGACGTCCTCGCGGATGTCCTTGGCGGTCAGCACCTCGCGGTCGGGCACGTCGCCGACCACTTTGGTGACGGTGAGCAGGATGTCCCGGGCGTGGTCCTCGACCAGGCGCTGCGTGTGGTAGATCTCCCGGTACAGGTAGATCCGGCCGTCGGGGTCCTCGGCCCAGCACTGGAGCACGAACGGATTGGTGTAGCCGAAGTCGACCGTCCACCACCGACGCCAGGTCTCGGGGATGTCGAACCGTTCGAGCAGGTGCACGCTGCGGTCGAACTGCTCGTAGACCACACCCTCGGCGCTGACCCACCGGCCCTCGTACAGCCGGGCCCGCCGGACGCCGGTGAGGTTGGCGAGCTTGCCCAGGACGTAGTCACGGCCCCGGTCGGTAGGGGTGCCGTCCTCGTGGAAGTAGGTGGGGTTCTCCCAGTGCCGTGATTCCAGCATCCGGGTCTGGCCTTGTTGGCAGCGCAGGTACAGCCAGTGCGTCTCGGAGTCAGGGTTGCAGTCGGCGAGCAGCTGCTGGAACGACACGACCCCGTTGCGCAGTCGAGTGGTGCAGGACTCCCAGTCCTCCTTCGTGACCTCCGTCGCCTCCTGGATGTAGATCACGTCGTACTCGGTGGACATGATCTTCAACGGGTCGTTGAGGCCACCCACCACCAGGACGCTGCCGTTGGCGTACTTCCACGCGGGCGGCTCCTTCGAGGAGCCGCCGAAGTACTTCACGACCCCGGCGGCGATCGCCTCTGCCGCCACGTGCTTCTGGTAGGTCACCAGCCCCGACGAGGTGAGCGACACGGCGGTCTTGCGGATCATCAGCGCGCGCATGCCGGGGTTCAGCAGGCACATCGTGTGCAGCTTCTCGATGCACCCGCGGCTCTTGCCCGTCCCTGCCGGGCCGGCGACGAGCACTTCGCCATCGCGGCACTCCATGACCTGGCGAGCCGTGCCGCGCGGCGCGTAGTCGTGCTCCACCACCGTGGTCACAGCACACCTCCACCATCGGTGCAGGTGGGGGCTGCGACATCAGGTTACAGAGAGGCCGCGAAGCGGACGTGGCCAGAGAAGGCGGTTCGAGAGGTGATTGTGCCCGCGGACGATCGCGCCAGCCAGCGGCAAATCTGGGTGCCTTGCTTCATCATGGCCGCCACTCTTCGCGGTAGCCGTTGTTGTGCCGATATGCCAAGGCCACGTCGTGCCACGTCGGGCATGGGAAGCGGCGGAGGACGTAGTCCGGGTCGTCCGAGAGGTCGAACGGGCCGTCGACTTGGGTGCACTCGGCGCACGCCTGCGCACCCGGTTCGTAGTACTCGTAGTCGACCACCATGACCGTGCGGGCGTGGTGCCGGTCGAGGATCGCGGTGTGCGCCTCGCACTGGGCGAGCAGGTGCGCTGGCGACCAGAGGGATTGGATGTGCTCGATCGCGTGAGGCATCGCTCGGGCGCTTTGCGCGCTCATGGCGATCTGCCGTAGGAGCCACCGCACGAATTCGTCGACGGCGAGTCTGTCCGGTCGGGGGGTGTTCCGGTTGCCCACTTCACTCCTCCTGAGCGGTGCCGGTGATGCCGTAGCCCTCGGCGAGCGGGCGGAGAATCCGGAGCCTCCGGCCCTCCAGTCCGCAGTCGCATGTGTCCGGTCGGGTGTCGTCCGGCTTGGCCGAGCCGCCACCCGGGCGCTGCTCAGGATCTTCCGGATCGACCGCGACGGCACACGAGTACCAGGTGTCCTCCTCGATGTAGGTGTGCCGCCACGAAGCCACCTCGGCGACCAACTTCCGGTCTGCGGCGCATCGGCGGAGTACGGCGGCGGGATCTTGGCCAGCGACGAGCGCACATGCTGCCGCAGGGATGTCGCCGTTCCACGGTCCGATCGCGAGGGAATCACCTCCCCTATAGCGCAAGGTGCCGTCGTAGGTGACCCACTCGGCCACGCCCTCGGGGCGATCGGCGGTGGCCGCTTCCTTCACCGCGGCGAGCGCGATTTCTTCCAGCACCTCGATTGCGGCTCGCACGCCGTGCGCCAACTCGGTCGAGGTGGTGATGGCCACGTCCTACTCCTCCGGTGCGGTGATGGATGGTCTGCCGCCCTTGCGGGAGCGGCGTTGGGCGAGTTCGTGGTCGGCCTGCTCGATCAGGCGAATTTCTTCCGGGGTGCCGTGCTCCTCGACCAGGGCCCGGATGTGGTCGTTGATGTCCTCCGCACGCGTGCGACCAAGGCGTGCGCACACGGTTTCGTACGTGGCCCAGTAGCCATCGGGGATGCGGACCTGGCGGGGCTTGGTGGTGTCGCCCATTCCACCTCCTTCTGTAGCTACGGAGTTTGACAGACCCCTTGTGTAGCTACAAGGTTTCGGGTTACTGTGTAGCTACACAGTTTGAGCGACCGGAGGACGAGATGACCACCACGACCGCAGCCCCCGCCACCACCACCCGGTGCACCCGCTGCGGCCGTGTCCTCCGCGCCGCCCGCTCGATCGCCAAGGGGTACGGCCGGGGCTGCGAGACCAAGATCCGCGCCGCGATCAAGGCCGAGGCCACGGCTGGGTTCAAGGACGCCGCGATCGAGAAGGCGGAGCAGGTGATCGCCGACGGCGGCATCGTCGCCATCCGCACCCGCCACACCCCGGTGTTCCGCGTCGCGGCCTCGAAGGGCGACGGCTTCTACCTGGCAGCCCCGCAGGCCTGCAACTGCCCGGCCGGGCTGCGGAGCATCCACCCCTGCTACCACCGGATCGCGGCGGCGATTCTCACGGCAACCGCGAACCTGCAGTCGATCCACCCCCGCCGCGCCGCGACCGGCCTCGCGGCTGCGGCCTGAGCTTGGGCGGCTCCGGCACCCGGCCGGAGTCCGTCCGTCGACCGGGCCGTGGCCCAGGTCGACCCCCTCGCGGAGACGGCACCACGGTCCTACGGACCGCGAGGGGACCGGAACCAATCCCCACCCACACGGCGGCTGCGGGCTCCGAACTCCGCAGCCGCCCGATCCTGGAGCGACGACATGACGACCACCATCCCCGTGACCGGACCGGACTTCGAGGTCGAGGACACGACCACCGCCCGCACCGTGCGGCTCACCCAGGCCCACATCGACGGCGGCCGGCTGCCGCTGCCCCGGGCGGTCCGGGAGCAGCTCGCCCCCGACGTGGCCATCACGGTCACCCTGACCATCCGGCCCGGACGCACCCAGGCCGGGGCGTGGCGCACCGAGCAGCAGTGCGCGAGCCTGACCGGCATCACCTGGCCGATCGAGATCGTCCCCGGCACCCGGGCCGACATCGCCGTCCAGCGGACCGGCGGCTGCACCCGCCGGGTGCACGTGACGGTCGACGCGCCCGAGTCCGCCCCCACCCGCCGTCGCCGCACCCGCGCCAAGTCCACGCCGCCGGTTACGCCTGCGGTGTCGGACAGCGAGGTCGTGTCCCGCGAGGTCGTCGCCACCGCCACGGTCACCGGCGGCACCCGCGTGATCGAGTTCGCCGTCATCCGCCGCACCCACGGCTGCCGGTCCTGGTCGACCTACCGGGTCACCGCCTACGACTCCAACCACAACTCCGCGCACCACTCCGTGGGCATCGGCCCGGCGGACACGCCGGACCAGATCGCCGACGCCCGCACCAACGCGAGCACCCTGCTCACCCCCGGCCAAGACCCGGAGTACTGCGACTGCTGGTCGGGCTGGGACCCGTACTGCGGCAAGGCCGCCTGCTGGGGCGTCTACACCTGCCGCTGAGCCGTCGTGGTGGGGCACGGATCGGGACGTGCCCACGCCACGGCAGCTCAGCCGGTCCACTGCACCACGGAGGAAACCTTGTCGAACAACAAGCCCCGCACCACGGCCGAGCCCACCCAGACCGAGGTCGACGTCCACCACCTTGTCGCGGCCATCGAGAACAACATCGGCGACGACCTGGTGCTGCCGGGGGCCGGCCGGACCCGGATCGTCGCCGCGCTGCACGCCGTGCTGTCCCGGCGTGACGAGGAGACGGCCCGACTGGAGACGGCGCTCGGCCACGCCCGCAGCGGCCTGATCCAGGCCGAGATGGTCGTCTCCGACGAGTACAGCCGGGGCGGCGGCTCCGACCTGCCGCCGTGGGACGGCGAGACCGCCACCGGGCACCTGGTCGAGGCACAGCGGCTCGTGTCCGACGTCCTGCGCGGCGCGTAGCCGCCTCTGCCGCGAGGCCCCGGGCCGCGATGGCCTGGGGCACCCACTTCACCAGCCCACTACATCCCGGGATATCCCCATGCCTGAGTTCCTGGCCGACGCGACCGTCGAGTTCCCGCTGCGGCGCGGCGAGATCGTCGGCACCGTGCTGGTCGCCTACCTCTGGGAGGGGCAGGTCGTCGGCGCGCTGGTGGCGTGGGGGCCCGACTCGTGCGAGTCGGGGGACGCCGGGCACGAGGGTGCGCACGTGGTGGAAGGACTGGTCGAGACCGCCCCCGGCACGCAATCCCGCACCGCATCCGCGCCCAGGTGGATGGTGCGCTCGCGGACCCCAAGCACCGCCCGCCGCGACGCCGTGCGCGCGGACCACGTCGCGCAGTACCCGCACGGGTGCGGCGACGCCCACTGCTGGCGCGGCTGCTGGACCTGACCTCGTGGCGAGGGCGCGGACCGGGACGCGCCCTCGCCACGGCGGATCGACCGACCACCCTGGACGGGAAGGCACTTCGTGAAGATCGTTCGCCGCAACGCCACCCGCATGATCACAGCCATCAAGGCCGGCGTGTACACCGCGCGCCGCCACGACCTCGTCCGCGACCCCGCCGGAGCCGTCTCGACGCCCGCTGCGGCCTGGATCGTGCTCGCCCAGTGCCCCGACGCCCGGCTGTGGGACAACGAAGACGGCACCTACGTCGTCCTGGTGAACGGCAACCTCTGGCACACGCTGTCGATCGACCCGGCTGTCTGCGACCACCACGTGGCGTACACCAACGTGGGCGGCAAGTCCGGCACGCTGCTTATCGAGCGCGGTACCGACCGCCGGACGGCAGCCCTGACCAGCGCCGCCAGCATCCGGGAGAGCGGCGGCATGGTTCACGCGATCACGATGATCACCCCGACCGGCACGCACGAGGTCACCGAGTCCACGCCGCACACCGCCACCCCCGTGCCCGAGGTCCACAACCAGGACGACACCGCGCCCGCTGTCACGTTCCACGACAAGCCCGCGTTCTTGCGCAAGGAGCTGGGCGAGGGTCTCACCGACGAGGTAGCCGACCTGTCCAAGTCGTACCTGTGCGCGATGCGCCACGACCCGAAGCACACGGGCGTCGTGGGCTGGCGGGAGCACGAGGACGAGAACAGCAGGATTCGTCTGGAGTGGCACCCGTACCACGAGGTCCAGTTCGCCAGCGACGCCGAGCCGACGCGGGTGTGCGAGGACGACGCGGGCTGGATCACCACCCTGGCCGACCAACTGCGCGAGGCCGGCGGCGAGGAGTCCGAGAACTCCGCGCTGCGCGCCGAGCTGGAGAAGGTGCGACGCGCCTACATCACCGCCGCGCTCCGGCTCCAGGACTGGGACGGCGAGTGCTTGCACCACGACGTCCGGGGCTTGCTGGAGGAGATGCGGGCCGCGTTGCGCGGCGCGTGACCGCATGACGACGCTGGGAGCGCCTCGCCGGAACCGGTGGGCGCTCCCAGCGTCGTTTCGGTGTGCGAGCTGGAGCCGGGGCTAGCGGCCGTGGTTCGGATCGTCGCGTCCGTACCGGCGTTGGTGTGCTCGTTCGCGCTCTCGGCGGTCGGTCTCCCGGCCGCGTTCGATGATCTGCTGGCGGCCTTTGAGGGCGGGACGATCCGGGTCGCGCGGGGCGCGCGGGGACGGTGACGTGGGGGTAGAGCGTGACGTAGGAGTGCTTCCGCTGCCTCGGTTGGCGAAGTACTTCGAGCAGGGATGGATGACGAAGCAGCGCGTCGGTTGGGTCAGCACGCCGTCGAGGCACACCAAGCCGACGCCGCGGAGGAAAGCCCACCGGTCTGGCTCGGGGACGTACGAGGTCAGCACCTCGCGCGGCTCGATGGCCAGGAGCACGTCGGGGTTGTCCCCGTAGGGGAGCTTGAGCACGTCGCTGCCGCAGGTCGGGCACGGTTCCAGGCTCGGCACGCGCGCACTCTACTGCCAACCGTCGGCGATCGCCGGGTCGTCAGTCGTCGTCATCGAGGTCGTCGAGCGGCGCACCGATACTGCGCGGGCCTGCCGAAGGCGATTGCCCCGCCAGGTCGACTTCGCGGACCACTTCGTCAGCGCCGAGTCGTGTCCAGTCCGACTCGGCCATCAGCCGCGGTGCCTCCTCGCCACGGCGTGCCCAGTGGTTGCCGTGGGAGTCCGTCCAGCGCAGCTCTGCGGATACCCCGTTGCCTCCCGCCAGCATCTTCATGATCATGAGCATGTTGCCCTTGGGCGTGCCGCTGTTCGGCAGCGGGGCGTTCCAGGTACCGCCTGGGAGCAGGATCGACTTCACCGGCGGCGCGAACTCGTGACGATCCGCTCGGATGCCTCCGCCGGGCCAGTACAGGCGTGGCACCACCAGCCGCAAGACCGGTCGCGAGCCGTGGTTCGTCACACGGATCTCCTTGTCCACCACCTCCGCGAGCACCAGGAGCGCCTGCGCCTGATGCTCCGCGGCTTCAGCGGTTCTCGCTCGTGTCCAATCGCGATGCGCGATCCACAGCGCCACGATCACCGCCGCGGCCGAGCCGATCCCGCCAGCCCACTGGCCGAGCGCCGCCCATTCGTCCTTGTCCAACCACGTCCCCGCGTCGATCATGAACCCCAGGGAGACGAGCGCGACCATCGCTGTGCAGGCCGCTACCACCACGTTCCACCGCATCCGGGCACAATCCCACGCTGCGTCCGGAGGGCGTCACCCACCTGCCGAGCCAGCGCGGGCACCCGCGCGGCACCGGCGGGGGCGTGCAGCACTGGAGCCGACGAACTAGGGGCGTCGTCGACCGAACAGGACCAGGCTCAACGGACGGATCATCAGCACGACGCACTCGCTGCGCCGGGGCCTGGTCCGCGTGAGCACCCGAGCTGGCTCCCGCTGCGAGGTGCGGTCAACCACGCTCGGCCTCCCTTGCAGTACCCCAACCCTGCGCGCGGAGCCGTGCGCGTCGTAGCGGCTGCTCCGTGAAGTCGTAGGCGTGGCTGTCCGAGTGGCCGAAGGTCTTCAGGCACCAGCGGGTCCGACGGTCGGGCCACTGGCCGCCGAAGTCGCCGCACGGCACGTGGAGGACACGGAGCACGAGGGCCACGAGCCGGTTGCCGGTCATGCCCGCGCCACTGCGGTGATTCCGTAGGCGTCTGCCCGGTCGAGCAGGTCCGGGCAAGGCGCAGGCACCGGGTCGCCCGTGTTGTCGCAGCAGCAGGTGCAGACGGGCGGGCGTTCGTAGTGGGCGCAGTCGTCCGGGTTGGGGCAGTTGTCGGCCCAGTCGTCGCTGAACCGGCCGTGGTCCGGGACGGGGCGGTGTCGCTCGACGGTGCGTCGGTCGGCTGCGCAACGTCGGAGCGCGGCCGTCGGGTCTTGGCGGACCACGTGGTCGACCGCGAGGTGTCCCGCGTACTCGGTGTGGAGCCGGATGATCGGCTTGCCGTCGGCGAGCACCACCGGGTCGGGGATCTCCTCGTCCGGCTTCGGGACAGGTTGCCAGGCTATGACCCAGTCCGCGTCCTTCCAGGCTGCGGCTCGCGCGTCGCGCTCGGCGGCGTCGATCGCCGACAGCACCTGCGTGGCGAGGTCAACCACGAGTCACCTCCGACGTCACGACGGCGTAGGCCACCGACGCGACCGGCCGGCGTCGGCGGGCAGCTCGTCGGTCGACGCGCCGCTGAAGCCGGGCCACGCGGAGCGCCCCGGCGTGCCGTGCTCGACAGCCGAGCAGCGGGCCGGTGCGCCGGACCGGAACGCGACGAGTGCGGGGTGTGGGTGCGACGACGACTCGCAGCCCTCCGAAGGGCGCGGTGACGAACGACAGCGTGGTCGCCATCTCCGAGGCCAGCGTGGGCGACACCGCGCGGCGCAGGGCCTCCCACTGCCGTTCGGGGATCACCACGACCTTCGGTACGTCGTCGGCCTGGCCGAACTGCTTGTAGAGGTCCACGACCGTGTCCCACGTGATCTGACCGGCCACGGGCAACTCGCGCCGTTCCTCGTGGCCGGTCAACGGGCCTTCGTAGCGCGTGCCGATCGACCCGAGTGCGGCGAGCTCCCGCTTCGACGGGGCATCGCGGAGTCGTTGCGGAGTGAGGAAACCCGGGGGTGCGGCGACCCCTACGTCGAGCCAGTCCACCGGTCCGCCTCTGGCCAGCAGGTCGGGCCATTCGTCCCCTCCGAACGGCGCGGTCACCCTTCGAACTCCTTCAGCGCGCGAGCCATCCCCTGGCCGAAGTACTCCTCGAAGGTGGCAGCCGATCCGCCCACGGGCGTGCCAGGCACCGCCGCGGCGGTCTCGTCGTCGGCTGGCCAGCGGTCGCCTGCGATCCACTGGGCCACCCGCTCGCGCAAGTTGTGCCACCGCTCGCGGGCGCGCCACCTCCACGACAGCGGCGGGTATTCGCGGGGCGTGTGGGTGCAGTGGTTCTTGCCGGTCGAGTCGGTCAGCAGGCAGCACGACACCTCGGTGTAGACGGCCAGCTTCTGCACGAGCAACGGCTCCTGCTCCCTGGTTTGTGGCCGCCACCCGAGCTTCCACGGAGTCGATTCTTCGACGGTGGCGACCAGCACCACCGGGACGTCGCCGAGGATCGGCCCGATCCTGGTGCCGGGTGTCGCGGTCTCCTCCCAGTCGTCGGACAGGTGGTGGGCGTCGAACAGTTCCTCGCACTGTCCCTTCGTCAAGGTCACGAAGCCCGTGAACCGGCCCCAGCGCTCGACCTCCTGTGCGCGGGCACCTACCAGCGATTCCAGCAGGCCCGCCTTCAAACGCAACTGCGCCCGGCTCTTCTCACTCAGTGCTACACCGGTGGTTTCCAACACGGCTTCCTCCGACAGCGGGGCGGCACGCTCTTCCAGGCTGCTCCGGTCCGGCCATAAGCGCCGCGCCTGGGCGTTCATCGCAGCCTCGGTCATGCCGTCGATCAGCGGCTTGCGCGCGGTCACTTCGGTATCTCCCAGCAGGAATCGACGCAGGCGTGCCCGTTGTGCGGGTAGCCGGAGCCCTCGGAGTCGAGCCTGTCAGCCCAACTCACCGCGGCCTGTTCGAGCCGTGCCACAGCCCACAACACCCACTTGCCGCGAGGGAGGAGGTACGCGGACCACAGCGTCGTGCTGCACATGGTCAACTCGGCTGCCCCGAGCAAGGACAGCACCACCTGCTGCACGCCGGCGTTGTCGCCGAGCACCGCGCCGACGGTGTCGTAGATCAAGCCCGGCTCGTCGTAGAGCTTCAGCAACTCGTGGATCAGGCGGACGCCCGCCTCAGGGTCGCCGCAGCCGCACAACTCGATCGGGGGTGCGAAGAAGACGACGTACAAGTGGCACAGCAGGTTCTCGCGCTGCCCCTCCGTCAGGGCGAAGGGCTGGCCGATCTGTCCGGTCACGCGATCCACATCCTCAACTTGATCCAGCACCGCCGCCAGCCCTTGCTGCCGCGCCACTCCGTGCCGGTGCCGTCGTCATGGAGCACGGTCGTGTCCCCGAGCTTGTAGGCGAGCAGCCAGCGGCGCTTGATCCGGGCCAGCTCCCGCACGGTGAGCGGCTTGTCGAACGACAGCGGCGTGGTGTTGGTCAGGTGGCCCAGTCCGGTGATGACGTGCCAGCCGTCGGTGCCGGGGCGGCCGATCTGGACGGCCAGCGAGTCCGTGGGCAGGTTGTAGTGGGAGACGGCGGCACGCCACCGGTCAGGCCCGGCCCACTCGTCGGTGCCGTGGAGGCTCACCAGGTCCCCCCGATGTACGCGGGCACGCTGATCCCCGACACCCTGGCGAAGACCATCACCATGGGCTGGTCCCTGAACTCGCCCAGGCGAGACTCCGGGACAGGGAACTCCTCTTCGTCGCTCCCGACCGGCCGGATCCACCACTGGACGCCGGTGGTGGTGATCGCGGTCCGCTGGTCGGGTTCGAGGAGTTCCGCGACCGCGCCGGCGAGCGTGTTCCGCACGTACTTCATCGCGGGCTCGTCAGTGACGAACTCGGGTGAGACCGGGACCTGGACCGTGTACGGCTTGCGCTGCGACCACACCCGGTCGAGGTGGTCGAGCAGCAGGTTGGGCAGGTCCTCCGGGGTGAGCAGCTTCGTCTCGCGCCAGCCGGAGGCAGGCCACATCGCGTAGCCGGCCGTCATGCCGTCACCGTCGGGTCGATGAGCGCGCATGCGTTGGCGGGAAGCTTCACGTCCTGGCCGATGCCGCCGACGGTCGCCTTCATGTTGCCGTCCACCAGCACCAGTCCGCCGACCGGCCAGGTCGCTGGCGTCGGGTCGTGGCCTTCCGGCACGGCCACGCGGGTCAGGTCGTAGTCGACCAGGGTCAGGCCGCACCAGGAGCACCGCTGGCGCAGCAAGTGGTCCACCCGGACGTCGTTGCCCGCGATGTGCACGACACCGGCCAGGGACTCCGATGATGACGTCACGCCTCGTCCGCCTTGCGCTGGGTGCGGACGGCGAGGAAGACGGCTTCGTTCTTCGCCTCCCACAGCCGGTGCAGCGCCCGCGTCAGCCCAAGGCCATCCGGCAGGAGGTCGAGCAGCTGCTGCGCCTGCTCGCCGAACAAGGCGCTCACCTCGCGCGGCAGACCGGGGTCAAGGTGATCGACCTCGAACATGTCGGCGAACTCCTGCACAGCGGGGTGGCGACCTTCGACGTTCAACACGGCGGACTCCTCCTGAATCGAGTACTTACTGCACTAACACGAGAGATTGATCATGGGGTGAGTGGCGCGGGCCAGTACTCGCCGCCGACGATCTCGACCTCGACGACGGTCACGGTCCGACTGCCACGGAGAACGGCGGCATCCCGCCGCCGTAGAAGCTGATCCACACGCAGCCGCCCGCAGCCAATGCCTCCAGATCTCCGGGCTCCAAGGCGCACCGGACAGCCAGCTGCGGCAGGCCTGTACCAGCCGAGATGTCGGCCACGGCTTCGACCGCGGCGATCGGGCCCATCAGATCGCCGTCGGGTGGGCCGATCACGACACGCCGGCCGCTCGCCCACACCACCTGGTCCGGGATCGGCACCGCCCTCACAGCTTGGCCTCCGACCCCGCCGGGAAGAACTTCAACCCGCACCGGCAATCGTGGCTGGACTCGACGTGCCCGAGGTCCAGGCGGCAGCGGTGCACGTGGTCGGTGCCCGCCACGCCCGGTATGGCCACGATGAACTGGAACCAGCACTGAGGGCGCTCCGCCACCGTCGGCACCGCCGCCGCGATCATCAGCACGGCGAACGGCATCAGCACCGACAACGCCACACCCCACGCGCCCGGCACCCAGGACCGGAACACATCACCCCACCTCAACCCCGCGAGCACCAGCAGGACCAGCGCCAGCCGCCGCCACCACACCCCGGTCATCGCATGGCCTCGGCGTCCATGCCGTGGATCCTCACGTTCACCTCGAAGCCCCCGCCGAACGGCGACTTGACCGGTGCGTCTACGCCGTCCAGCTTGCGCAGTGACTCGACCAGCGACTTAACGAGCCCCAGCGCACTGATCTTGGGCGCATCGTCCAACAGCGGCGCACCCTCCCCTTCTCGGATCACCGCCTTGCCGGTCTCCTCATCGATCGCAGGGACACCGGCACGGACCACACGACCGTGGGACACGAGCACGTGGTCCCGCTCGCTGATCTGCCACGCCTCACGCAGAGCCTCGTCGAGCGTCTCGCGGTACTCCTTGCGCAGCTCGTCCAGCTCCGGACGCACGATCTCGGCCAGCGCGTCCGCGTAGATCTTGTGCGCGCGCTGACGAGACACCGGCGGATCGAGCGCCTGACCGATCTCCTGGAAGGTCCAGCGGCGACGACGCAGACGCAGGACCTGCGCCTTTCGCCTCTCGGAGTCCTCGATCTCGGCGGGAGTCCGGGTGTCCATGTCAACCCCCCTTTGGCGTCAACCCCGGTGGCGGTGTGGGGTTGCGCTGATCAGCGTATGTCGACCTGTCTCGCTTGAGCCAGCCTGGGGCGAGACGGGTGGAGCAGGCACCTCGGGGGGTTGGCAGGGCCGCATCGGAGGTGAAGTGATGAGGAGATGCCCGCTCCGAGGACGCCGGAGACCGATACGCTGGGTCCGCAACTCTTCGTCGAGGTGCACCGCCCCCGGTTTGGCCGCCGGGGGCACCACGGCGGAGGGGACACCTCGACGAAGGACGGCGGCGGTCCGCATGGACACTCCGGGCATCGGCGCACGCATCAGGCAGTTGCGCGGCAACACCATGACTCAGCGCGAACTGGCAGATCGCTCCGGGGTATCGCTGTCCCTGGTCCGCGCGCTCGAACAGGAACAGCGGCACACCGCGTCGATCAACAGTCTCCAGCGGTTGGCGCGCGCCCTGGACACCGGCGTTGCCACGCTGCTCGGCACGACTGCGACCATGCCGAACGGGCCCGACTCCGGTATCGTGGCCATCCGCGCCGCGCTCACCCCGGTGGACGACCTGATCGCGGAGGTCGTGTACCCCAGTGAGCCGCTCACCGCCAAGGAGGCCCACCGGACGGCCGACTACCTTTGGGGTGCGTACTGGAGCGGCAAGTACAACCTGCTGGGGCAACTACTTCCCGACGCCCTCGTCCGCCTGCGCGCCACATTCAAGTCCGTGACCTCTGCAGAGCGGCCCGAGGTGGCCGCCGCGCTGGCCCGCGCCTACCAGGCGGCAGGTGACACGCTCGTGCACCTCGGGCACCCGGACACCGCGTGGCTCGCGATCCGTGAGGCGCTGATCGCGGCGAAGACCGGGAACGACGAGCTGCTGGCGGCTGCGATGCGGGTGTCGGTGTCGTGGCAACTTCTGGTAGCCGGCCGCTACAAGGAAGCCGAGCAGGTGGCCATGACTGCGGCGTCCGAAATCGAGCCCGCTGGCGGCTCCGAGCTCCCGCAGCTCACCGCGTACGGCACTCTTACGGTAACCGCCGCGACCGCCGCCGCGCGTGCTCTTCAGCCGGACCGCACCGCTGAACTGCTGGCCGTCTCGAAAGAGGTCGCCGGACGCGTCGGCCGCGACCGCGCCGACCACCAGACCACGTTCGGCCCGGCGAAGGTGGCGATGCTGGCCGTCGACTGCGCGGTCGTGCTCGACCGCTATCCCGAAGCGCTGGCCGCAGCGAAAGAACTCCCCCGCGATGGCGCGCTCCCACTTGCCAGTCGTGCCCGCCACCTCGCCGACCTGTCGTATGTCCACACACGACTCGGAAACGACGACACGGCGCTGACCATGCTGTTGACGATGGAGCAGATGGCACCGGACTGGATCCGCTACCAGTCCCTGCCCCGCCAGGTCGTCGCCGATCTGCTTCAGCGCCGGACACCCGCCACGCGCCTGCGGCAACTCGCCCGACGACTCGGAGTCGTCGGCCCGTAGCGCAATCGGGTAGTCACACGCCACGTGGTACCCGTTCCGCCGCATCCGTTCCTAGCGTCCGGCGCATGGCATGGGTCATCTGCATCATCGGAGCCAGCGCGTTGGCTGCCGTCATCCTGGTCGGCCGCCTCGTGGTGGGCGAGAACTCGGACCCCTCGGCATGACCGCACTGGTACCGCTCACCGAAGCCGAGATCCTCGCGCGCTACCCCGGACTGGAAGGTCTGGTGCTGCTGCGCTGCGCCGGCTGGAAATTTCTGCCGGTGGAGGAAGAGCGGGAGCAGCTCGACGCCGCGCGTGTCTGGCCCCACGGCTGGCGGGACGCACTGCGCATCCGGTCTGAGACCGACGCGCTCGGTCTCCGGATGCGGGTGGAAACCCGCGAGATCGTGTGGGATTACGCCGGCACTCTGCGCGACGTGGTCAGCGAGTTGCTGGTGCTCCCCGTACCGGGTGCTCGGCGCGCACCGATGCTCGCGATCGGCACCGCGCCGGTGGCCGAAGCAGGACTCGGGCCGCGCTGGCGACTTTAGGCTCGCCTCGGCCTAGCCCATGTCGATCTCGTACACCAGCTCGAACCGCTCGCCCGCCATGACAATCCTGTTGATCTCGACCGGCCGGCCGTCTGCGGTGTACGCGACCCGCACCACGTCGAACACCGGCGCGGCAGGAGGCAGGCGCAGGACGTCTTCCTCCTCCAACGTCGCGGGACGAGTCCTCACCCGCTCGACGGAGTGACCGAGCCGATGCCCCATCTCGTCCAGCACGCCGTAGGTGCCGCTCGGCCCGGTGTCCTCGTCTTCGATCCGGGTCCCCGCCGTGATCGACCTGGGCAGCCTCGATGTGGCGATCTGTACCGGGACGCCGTCCGCGCGCATCACCCGCGCCCGCACCACGACCTCGTCGCCCGGGTTGATCGCCAGCAGGTCGGCGACGTCCTCGGTGGCTGGTTCCACCGTGACCGTGACCTCCACGGTGGGAGTCCACCCTGCCGCTGCCGCGTCGGCGTAGAACGCGCCACGCCCGGCTTCGCGGGCCTCGCGGGAGAGCCGGTTGCGCGCAAGGCGCACAGCAACAGGCCGTCGTCGGACGTACACACCGGCACCCGCCCGGCCTTCGACGAGCCCCTCACCACGCAGCATGTCCATCGCGTTCGCGACGGTCTGACGTGAGACGCCGTACTCCGCCATCAGCATCGTGGCACTCGGAAGCGTCTGACCAGCGACGTAGGCACCACGAGCGATGGCGGCGCGCAGCTCGGCGGCGATCGTGCGGTATGGCCGCTCGGAGGGCTTACCGGCGTCGGAGCGGGGGTCATCTGCCACACCCACAGCGTACGACGACCGTTCTAGATAGGTATGTGGCATGTGTGGTAACTTGCCTATCTAGATAGGTCTATCTAGATAGGTTGACGAACGGACAAGCCCCATGCACACGCCCGACTCGCCACCTCGGCGGCTGAGCGAACTGGCTCCGGAACTGGGGGTCAGCACCGAAACGCTCCGGCGAGCGATCGGAGCCGGCCATCTGCTGGCCGAGCGGGTCGGCAACGGCAAGGGCACCTACTACGTCCAGCCCGACGCCTGGACGAACTACCGGACGTACTACGTCCGCGCAGTTCCCGCCCTGGCCCACCACCACAGCGCCCCACAGCCCGACACCACCTGAAGCTCCGCACCGCCCCTGCGACCCCCTCATCCCGGCGCGGTGCGGAACCCGGCAGGGGAGGTATCTCCCTCGCTTCCCCTGCCGGGCCACCAACTGCTCTACCGGACTCCCCGCCTGACCTGGAGGACACGACGATGACCGCCACCGTGGACGTACTCGCTCTGAAGCGGGGCGACCGGATCGAAGTCGCGCGCGGCCGTAGCGCCCGGGTGGTCGCCACGACCGAGCGGTGCTCCGCCTGGCGCGGGGCAGCGACCGTGCACACCGACGACGGCGACTACCTGCTGACCCTCCCGTACGCCGTCCCGCTCGCCACTCCGCCGGCCCATGCCTCATCCCGCTGACGACAGCTCTCCGAGGAGGACCTGGTGACCAGTGCCGACGCGGCCATGAACGCCAACGACTTGCTCCACGACCTGACCCGCACCCCGCCGACCACGGCCGAGCAGCACCGGCGGGCGGCCGGCCGTCTGCTGTGGCACGCCACCAACCTGGCCGCGCACTGGGAGGAGGACCGCGCAAGGACGTTCGCAGCCCTCAGCGAGGCCTACCTCTCCTCGGCCGCCGCACAGCCCGACCTCCCCGCAGGTCAACCCCACTAGCCCCGGTCGGGGCGGGGTGACACCCCGACAAGACCCCCGCCCCGACCGGACCCACCGACCACCTCGGAGGAACTCCAGATGAGCAAGCCCAGCAAGCCCAGCAAGGCCGTGCACGACTTCTACTCGCGCATGGCCCGCAGCAACCAGGACTTCGGGGGCGGGCACCGGTGACCGCCCCCGACCCGGACATGCCCGGCTACTCGGCCGCGATCGGGATCGCCGACGCCTACCGGGACTGCCGCACCGTGCTTGCCAGCCTGGAGACGACGTGGGCAGCGCTGCGTGACCCGGAGCAGCCGTGGCCGCAGACCGCGATGCGCCTGGCCGACCAGCACGTCGACCTGGTGGCTGCCGCCGCGACGGTCCGCCGGGTGCTGGCCGACGCAACCCAGGCGGGGGCCGCCGACCAGCCCGGCTTCGCACAGGCGCTCCGCGACCGCGCGAACGACCTCGCCGAGCTTCTCGCCACAGACCCGGAGTCCCGGATGACCTACTACCTCGCGGGCAACGTGCAGTACTACCTGCACCACCCCACGACGGTCTGGCGAGTTCGACAGGCCGCGGAGGAACTGGTCGTCCGCCGCCGCAAGTACATGCGCGACGCACTGGCCATGGTCCCGGCCGGCAGGCGGTCGTGAGCCGCGTGGACGACGTGGTCCTGGTGGCGGTGCACGAGGCCGGGCACGTCGTGGTGGCCACGGCGCTGGGGATTCCGGTGCGGGAGGTGTGGGTGCGGCCCCGGCTGCTGCGGGCACCGCGTGGTCGCACCGTCTACGGGCGTGTGACCGGCACTGCCGACGAGGCCGCGGCGGTGGCGGGTGCGGGGATCGAGGCCGAGGCGATGCACGTCGCGGCCGGTACCGGGGTGTCGCTGTCGAGGGCACGTCGGACGGCGTGCCGGGACAGCGAGACCGACCTCGCCGAGCTGGCCGCGTGCCTGGCCGACCCGGACGCCGGGCTGGACCGCGACGGGGTGTGGGCCTGGTGCCACGACCTCCTGTGCGATCACTGGCCGGTGGTGGAGGCGGTGGCCGGCGCGCTGGCCGCGTCGGGCCGGCTGTCCGGGCGGGCACTCGACCGGGTGCTGTCCGGGGGCGCACGGTGAGCGCCGCGCTCGTCCCGGACGCGGAGGTCGCGGGCCTGCTGGCCGGGTTCCGCGACGCCGCCGCCCACCACGAGGCGGGGCACGTCGTGCTCGCCGACCTCTACCACGAGCCGGTCGAGGAGGTCGCTGTCTGGTACGTGCGGACCCGCCGGTGGGTCGGCCCCGACGAGTGGTCGGTCACCGGGAGGACGCTCACCTCGCCCGCCGACCCGGCGGTCGGGCTGCTGGTCGCGGTCGCCGGGGTCGAGGCCGAGGCCCTGCGCACCGGGCGGCCGGCGCGGCGGCTGCGTGCCGCGAACCCCGGCGACCTGCGACTGGTCGCGGACTACGGACGGCGCACCGACCTGTCCGAGGACGACGCCCGCCACGAGGCACGGGCGCTGCTGCACGACCACTGGGGCGCGGTCGAGGCCGTCGCCGACGCCCTGTCCCACACCGGCCGGCTCACCGGCCGGGACCTCGCCCGCATCCTCTGAGCTGGAGACCCCTGCCATGACCACCGAGACCGACGTACCCAGGCCGCCCGGCGCGCCCGGCTTCTGGGAACGCCGCGCCCTCACCCGGGCGCAGGCCGCCGCCATCCGCGACCGGGCCCGCGTGCTGGCCGAGGCCGAGGCCGAGGTGCTGCGCGCGCAGGCCACCGGCGTCGAGCTGGCGACGGCCGACGCGGCGCTGGTCGCCGAGCACGAGGAGTGGAAGCGTCAGCGGGAGCGCGACGAGCGCGACCAACCGGCCGAGGATCTGGTGCTGCTCCACCCGAGGCGCGGCCGGCCCGGGGGCACCCGGCTGTGGAACGTCGTGCTGACCGTGCCGCTGTTGCTGGGTTCGGCCGCCGCGATGTTCGGCCAGGTGGCCGCGCTCAAGCCGCGCCTGATGCCGTTCGCGGCCACCGAGTTGGGCCTGGAAGGCCCATGGGTGCCGCTGGTCGCATTCGCCGTGGCCTTTGCCGTCGGCATCTTCCTGGAGACCGTCGGCCTGTTCATGGCCAGGCTCGCCCATCTGGCCCGGTTGAGCGGGGACTCCCCCGCGCTCTACCGGGCGGTGATGTGGGCGGTCGTGCTCTACGCCTCCGCGGTCAACTACCACGAGTGGTCACCCGCGTGGGACCGGCCGTCGGTGCTGGGCGTGCTGTTCGGCAGCATCTCGATCCTGTCGGTGCTGGGCTGGGAGCTGCGCGAGCACCGCGCCGACCGCGACCGCCGCGCGGAGGAGATCGCCAGGCTGTGGACCGCGAGCCCGATCCCGCCGCGCCCGGAGTTCGGGCTGGCCCGCTGGCTGGTCGCCTCCCGCCACACCTGGACCGCGTGGAAGGTGGCGGTGGAGGACCGGATCCCGGACGCGGACACCGCGCTGGCCCGCGCCACCGTCCTGCTGAAGGAGGGGGACGCGCAGCGCGCCCGGCGGCGGGCGTCCCGTCCCGTCCCGGCGGCCGGTTCCGCGCGGGACGGGTGGGCGAGCCGGTTGCGGTACCTGCGCCACGGCGACCCGTCCCGGTGGGACGTCGACGTCGACGCCGACGGGCTCTCGGTCCCCACCTCCCGCCTGACCATGGTCCGGACCGCGCCACGCGCCACCCCGCCTGTCCTGCCGGACACCGCCCCGGCCCCACAGGACGCGTCCGGCCCGGCCGACCGGACCGTCCTGGTCCGCCTCGACGAGCGGGACCGTCCTGTCCGGGAGGCGATCATCCGCTACCGGGCCGAGCACGACGAGGAGTGGCCGTCCGGACGCGGCTTCGTCGCGTGGGCGAAGGACGTCCTCGGCGTCGGTTTCGCCCGGGACCACTCGTTCCGTGTCCTGGCCGCGATGCGCGCCGAGCAGGACGCCGGGCAGGGCGCAGGACGGGACGCGACCGGATGACCGGCACCAGCCAGGACGGTGCGGGCGGGGCGCAGGACGCGTCCCGGCCGCCCGGCTACGTCGCCGTCCCACCGCGCCGCCCCGCCCCGCCCGGCCAGGACACCCGCCGTCCGGACGCCCGGCCGGACACCCAGGACGGGCAGGACGCCGCAGGTCGGGACGGCCAGGACGCGCTGCCCAGGATCCGGGTGGGGCAGGTGCCCCGCCGGACGGTCCTGGCCGTCCTGGCACTGCTCGGCCTGCTGGTCGGCGGGACGCTCGCCCTCGCGGCGGCCCCGCCCGGGTGGGCCGCGGTGCTGATGGGCCTGGTGCTGGTGGCCGTCCTGGGGTGGGCGGCGCAGTCGCTGTGGCGCGGCTCCGGACTGTCCGGACGCCGTCCGGGTCGGAGCCTGAGCCGGGGCCTGGGCGGCCGGTCGCGGTGGCCCGGGACGGGCCGCCTGTCCGGACGCCTCGGGTCCTGGCACGGCAGGGGCCGGGGGCGGGACGGACGGTTCGTCGGCGGTCCCGGACGCGCGGGCGGCACGGGCGGCGTGTTCGGCAGGACGAAGCGGGCGGCGGCCGGACGCGCAGCCGCCGCCCGGGACGCGTCCCGCCGGACGCTCTCCCGCGCCCAGGGCGTCCTGCCGTCCTGGCTCGGCGGCACCCGGCCGCGCAGGACGGGCCGCCCGGACGCGTCCGGCACCGGACGGGGTGCCCTGGGACGGCTGCGCGGGCTGTCCGGACGCCCCCGGGCCTCCTCGGCCTCCTCGGCCTCCTCGGCCGGGAAGCCCCGGACGCCCGGCCGGACGTCGGGACGCCAGGCCGGCGGGACAGGACGTCCCGGTGCGCCCGCCGGTGCCGGCCGGACGTCCGGCGGCCGACGGGCAGGACGCCCCGCCGGCGGCGCGGGCGACGCGCGCCCGTCCGGTGGGCGGGGCGGGCCACGAGCCGGACGCGGACTGCCCTTCATCGGCAGGACCGGCGGCCACGGACCCCGGCCGGGCGGACGCGGGACGGTGATCTCCACCGACGGCGATCTGGGCGGCGGGCCGTCCCGGGGAGAGGGCGTCGTCGCCCCCGCCGGTCGCGACAACGGGGACGGAGACGACCCGACGGACGACCCGGACGACCGGGGCGACCCGACGGACGCCCCGCCGGACGGCCGGGAGGGGTTGTCGCGGTGGGAGCGCTGGGGCTACGGCACCGAGGACCACGTCCGCGCCGGATGGCAGGCCCTGGTCGACCCGCTGCGCCGCCGGCCGCCGGAGCCGTTCGCGGTCGGCGTGGACGACGACCTGCTCGACGTCGACCCGCTGCCCCAGGCCGCCGTCGACTACCTGGCAGACCCCCACACGCCGGCCGACCAGATCGACTGGCCCGAGCCCCGCGCCGCCGACTACGAGTGGCCCGCCGACCCCGCCCCGCCCCCGCCGGACACCTCACCTCACGTCTCATCTCACCCGCCTGACCTGCCGAATCCGTACATCGACACCAGGAGCACCACCATGACGATCAACGTCCGCGAGTTCGACGATTACTTCCAGTTCAACGAGAACACCACCGTCGCGGAGATCCGCGGGTCGTTCCGCGATGCCTCGGCCGAGGCATTCGCGCAGGCCGCGGAGATGAAGCGGCAGGCCGCGGACCTCGCAGCCGAGGCCAACCGCTGCCCGCGCCTGTCCTCGGCCAGGGACAGCCTGATGCGGCAGGCCTCGAAGCGGCAGAAGGACGCGGACGGCTACACCACGTTGGCCGTCGGGTGGAAGAACCAGTCCCTCACCTACGGGTCCGCGCAGAAGTCGGCCTGACCGGCCGCCCCGGAGAGGAGCTCTCGCCGTGCCGATCAAGGTGTTGTTCGTGCTGGCCGCCGCGGCGGCCAGCTTCGCACTGGCCTACCTCCCCCCGGCCCTGGGCCTGGACTGGTGGTGGACGGGCCTGCTGGTGCTCGTCAGCGCCGTCTCCGCGGTGTGGCAGGGCTGCAACTGGCTGCTCGGCGGCGAGGCGTTCCGGCTGGTCGACTGGACGGTCAAGGTCTGGTGGTCGCGCGCCTACATCCTCGCGGTCGGACTCCACACGGTCTGGATCGCGTGCGCCGCGGTCGAGGGCTGGTGGTGGCTGCCCGCGCTGGCCGGCCTGGCCCTCGCCGAACTGGCGACCGCGATCATCTGGCAGTTCAACATCACCCAGGTCCGGATCGCCCGCCCGCCCGGCGAGATCGAGAAGAAGGTCTTCGACGGCGAACTGGTCGACGACCTGCCCGACTACCGCGACGACTGGGAGCTGGACGACGTGCTGGGGGCCGCCGTGCTGGCCGGGGTCGGCCACTCCCACTACCAGGTGGTGCAAACCGAGGAACTGCCCGACGGGGCCGGCGTGTCGTGGGAATGCCTGCGCGAGTCCCAGCTCGCGGTCGCCCGCCGGGCACTGCGCCAGGCCCAGGTCCAGGCGAAGGCAGCCGGCGAGGACTGGCGCGCGGTAGCCATGCCGAAGATCGAGGCGCTACCCGCCCTGACCAGGAAAAACGCCGAGGACATCGGGCTGGCGGTACAGGAACTGCTCGGGGTGCCGGTCCCCCGCAGCGGGGTCGACGTGACCGAGGACGGCCAGATGGGGCGGGTCACCATCACCGTCACCTGGACCAAGCCCGCCTCCAAGGCGCTGCCGTTCCGCGTGCTCGACGGCTCCCGGCTCGACCCGCGCGCCGTGCCGGTCGGCCGCGACCGGCGCGCCCACGAGGTCACCGCCGACCTCTGCCAGCACATCAAGATCGTCGGCGCGACCGGGTCCGGCAAAACCGCCCTGGAGAGGATCATCATCCTGGCCGGGATCCTGGTCGGGAAGGTCGTGGTGTGCGGTGCGGCCAAGGTCGAGGACCTGGTGGCCGACATCGTCGACATCGACGACGGCACCGGGAGCCCGGTCGAGCTGCCCATCCGCGTCGCGCAGGGCATGGACGACACCCTCAAGATGCTGGTGGCGATGCTGGGCGAGGCGACCCGCCGCGAACACCTGCCGGCCGACGAGCGCCGCGCGCTCACCCCGATCTGGATCGTGGTCACCGAGTCCACCCGCGTGCTGACCGACCACAGCCGCGTGATCCGTTGGCAGGGCCGCGACTGGACCGCCGGGCAGATCGTCGGCCACCTCACCCGCTCCACGCTGTTCGTGCAGGTCTACGTCGTGTTGAGCGGTCAGGACTTCCTCGTGGAGTTCTGGGGGGCCGAGGGCGGTTCGATCTTCAACAACACCACGCTGACCGCGATGTGCCGGTCGGGCAACGCCGACGAACGCCGGCGCGCATTGGGCGACCGGTTCTACGGCCTGCCCGACCTGCCCGAACCGGGCGAGACCTACCTGGCAGACCGGGGCGAGCCCCGCTACGTGCAGCTCTACTACCCGCAGGAGTCCGCCAAGCCCGTGCTGCACGACGGCCCCACGATCGCCCAGATCGCCCGCGCCCACACCCTCCAGCCCCGCGCGCGGTGGACGCCCGACGAGCTGGCCGCGACGGGGACATGGTTCGCCTCGCTGCCCACCCGGGACTCCGGGGAGTTCCGCGCCTACCTCCAGGGCCGCTCACGCCAGGCCGACCCGCCCGCGCCGGGGACGGACGGGCCCCGCTCCGAGCACGCCGACCTGCTGGCCGCCGCCGGGGACATGGTGGCCGCCGCGCTGGCCCGCACCGCCATCCCGCTGCCCGCCGCCGACGCCGACCGCGCGCCCGAGCCGGCACCAGTCCCCGAGCCCGAGGTGACGGCCGCCGTCCAGCGCCCGCCGCTCACCGACCGCGTGGTCGCGCTGGTCACCGCCGCCGGGCGGATGGGCCGCCGGGAGATCCTCGCCGCGCTGCTGGCCGAGGGGTACGAGACCAGCCAGCAGTCGGTCGACAACCTCCTGGGGCGGCTGGTCGACGTCCGCCAGGTGCTCGTCCGGCCGCCCGGCACCAAGGGCGTGTACACCCCCGCACACACGCCCGCCCGCGCACTCACCTCACGCTCTCCCTCTCCTGTTTGAGCAGGTCGGGGAGAGGGAGAGCGCGTGAAGTGAGGTGAAGGTGAACATCCACACGAGAGGACCCCACGTGATCGAGTGGCCGCCCGACGACTACACCCCGCAGCCCACCGCCCCCGCACTCGGTATCGCCACCCGCGTCGGCGGCCGGCCCGCCCAGGCCGACGCCGCGCACGCCGTGACCACCCCGCTCGGGACCGGCGCGGTCGTGATCGACGGCATCGGCACCGACCCGGAGGTGTGCGCGGCCTCCCGGCGCGCCGCCGAGCCCGCCGCGCTGGTCGCCTCCGCCCAGGGCGCGCGGGCCGGGCTGCTGTGGGCCGCCGCCACGTACCTGGACTACGACGGCGCGCCGAACGCGGTCGGGGCGGTGGTGAGCGTGACCGAGTGGGGGATCGAGATCGCCCACGTCGGCGACTGCGCGGTCGCCACCTGGTCGCGCGCCGGCGGCCTGCGCCGCTGGACCGCCGACCAGACCGCCGCCGCGCTGATCCGCCACATGCTCACCAACCCCGACCTCGACCACGCCGGGCACGCCGCGCTGCACACGCTGGCCGAGGGCCTGGACGTCATGGACGACTACGTGACGGGCACCCTGGTCACCGCCGTGCCGGCCACCATCGCCTCCACCCTGCTGCGCGGCCCCGACGCCGAGGTCGACCTGGTGCTGCTCACCAGCGACGGCGTCCACAAGCAGATCCCGCCGTCCCGGACCGCCGAACTGGTCGCCGACTACCACGACACCCCGCAGGTGCTCGCCGACGCGCTGGTCGACGCGGCGGTCACCGCCGTCCCGGACAGCGACAACGCCACCGCCGTCGTGCTCCGTCTCCCGCCACGCGCCCGCCACGCGCTCCTCCCGCGGTGACCCCGCGCCGCCGGGCCGTGGTCGTCCCGTCCCATCCCGCCCACCACCAGGAGACCCGTGTGGACGTGCCCTCCTCCCCCGACATCCTGTTCGCCGACACGAGCACCTGGCCGTCCGGGTGGCCGCCGCTGCACCTGGTCGCCGACCACCACGTCGAGCCTGCCGTCCGCGCGGCGATCGAGGCCCGCGCCGTCGCCCTCGCGGACGTCCGCGACAGCCCGGCCCCGCCGATGGTCGACGACGTCGTGGCGATCGAGCTGGCCCACGACCGGCTGTGGCCGATCCGGCAAGCATGGTCGGTGCTGCTCAAGACCGGCGGTACCGCCGCCCGCCGCGACGTGGACGCCGTGGTCACGCCGCTGCTGGCCGCCGCCGACGCCGCCGCCTGGCTCGACCCCGCCCTGGCCGCCCGCGTCGCCGACGTCCACGGCCGCCGCCACGAGCTCGGCCTGGAGCACGAGGACCTGCGCCTGGTCGAGCGCCTGCACCGCCGGTTCCGGCGCGCCGGCGCGCACCTGGACCCGGCCGGCAGGGACCGGCTGCACGAGCTGACCGTGCGCGAGGCCGAGCTGGAGACCGCGATCGAGGCCCGCCTGACCTCCGGACAGGAGGCCGCCGCAGTGCACGTCACCGACCCCGCCGCCCTCTCCGGCCTGGACGAGGTCGACCTCGCCCGCGCCGCCGAGGCAGCAGCCCGACGCGGTCTCGGCGGGTGGCTGCTCACCCTCGCCGGCACCACCGTGCAGCCGATCCTGGCCCACCTCGACGACGCCGACCTGCGCCGCCGGGTGCACACCGCGTCGCTGAACCGCTGCTCCCGGGGCGACGCCCACGACACCCGCGCCCTGGTGGCCGAGCTGCTGCGGCTGCGCGCCGAGCGGGCCGCGCTGCTCGGGTACCGCCACCACGCCGACTACGTCCTGGCCGTCCAGACCGCCGGGTCGGTCGACACCGTGCGCGGGCTGCTGCACGAGCTGGCACCGCACGCGGCACGCCTCGCCGCCGCCGAGGACGCCTCCCTGCCCAACGGCCCGTGGGACCTGCCGCCGTGGGACCGGCCCCGCCTCGCCTACCAGGCCCGGCGCGTCGACGGCGGCGCGGCCGAGGTCGACGTGCGCGACTACCTGTCGCTGGACACCGTGCTCGACGGGGTGCAGATGGTGCTGGTCGACCTGTTCGACCTGTGGTTCCGTCCCCGACGAGACCTGGTCGCGCCCGTGCCCGACGCCTGGGTGTGGGAGGCCGTCGACGGCGACGGCCGGCACCTCGGGCTGGTCCTGGTCGACCCGCACCACCGCCCCGGCAAGAGGTCCGGCGCATGGACCACCGAACTCGTCGCCCAGTCCCGGCTGCTCGACCGCAGGCCCATCGTCGCCCTGTGCCTCAACCTCCCGCAGCCCGACGCGCGGCTGCACGGCGACGTGCTGCTCACCCCCGACCAGGCCGCCCAGGTGTGGCACGAGATGGGCCACGTCGCCCACGCCATGCTCTCCGACGTCCGCTACCCCGGCGACGCCGGCCACGCCCGGCTGCCCCGCGACGTGGTCGAGGTGCCTGCCGTGGTGCTGGAGATGTGGGCGCTCGACCCCGACGTGCTGCGCGACTACGCCCGCCACCACACCACCCGCGAGCCCATCCCGGCCGACATCGCGGACCGCCTGGGAGGTGCCCGTCACGGAGCCGGTTACCGGCTGCACGAGGACGTCGCCGCGTCCCTGGTCGACCTGGAGCTGCACTGCCTCACCCGCGAGGAGCTGCCCGGCCCTGACGAGCTGGAGGACTTCGCCGAGCGTGTGCTGACCGCCGCCGGTCTGGTCGACGCCGGCGTTCCGCTGAGGTACCCGCTGCCCGCGTTCCGGCACGTCCTGGTCGGCGGCTACGACAGCACCTACTACGCCTACACCTGGTCGGACGTGCTCTCCTCCCAGATCCACACCCGCCTCGGCCGCCCCGACCTTCACGCCGGCGAGCAGCTGCACGCCGTCCTCGCCCAGGGCAGCGCCGACCCCGGCCTCTGCCTCGACCTGGCCGGCGGACGACTCGATCCCGGCCCGCTGCGCACCCGCCTGACCCGCTGATTTCCCGTGCTGTCGCCGACGGCGCGGGCCCACCGATCTCCGGCCGTCCCCGGCCGGGTCAACCCGATGGAGGATCCATGATCACGACCACTGTTCTCGACGCCGGCGACCCGGCCTGCACCTGCGGTGCCCCCGTGGGGCAGATGCACGCGGGCTGGTGCGACTCCGTCCAACCGCCGAAGTAGTCGCGGCGACAACGCCACCCTGACCGACGACGCGGCCCCGACCTCGCAGGAGGTCGGGGCCGCGGCCTGTCCCGGCCGACGAGCGGGAACATCCATCCATAGGGGATGGATGGATCGGGAGGGGTGACGTGCAGCGGCCCCCGCCCGACATTCGGGGCGGGGGCCGGGGGCACCGGGCGGGCCGGGTCAGCCGGTGATGAGCAGCAGGTGGCGGTCGGTGCCACCGAGCCGGATCGCGGCGGCCCGGTCGGCGGCGTCGAGGCGCTTCTGGTCGGCCTCGGCCCAGAGGATGACGTCGGGCCGGTCGGCCAGGTCGAGCAGGGCTGCGTCGACCACGGCGCGGGAGTGGGCGTAGTTGCGGCCGGCGAGCACCTCCCGCAGGCGGGTGAGGCTGACGGCCGCTCCGGGGCGGGCGGCGAGCAGCGGGTGCAGGTAGCGGATGTCGCGAGCGGCGTCGGCAGCGGTGGTGGTGGTGGTGTTCATCTCGTCCTCCGGTGGTTCGTGCCCCTGCTTCTGTATAGAACTATACAGATAAGTGTCTAGGGGTATACAGGTCCAAACGGGTGACGTGTCTAGAGATAGACACACCCAGCCATGATCTGTACAGTTCTAGACATGACCACGCAGCCCGGAGAGGATCGCCACCTCGACGCCGACCAGGCCGACGAGCTGGCCCGCATCGCCCACGACATCGCCGCCCACTGGCCGGACCCGGACGACCACCACATCCGGGAGGCGGCGCTGACCACCGCCCGCCGACTCCTCGCCGGGGACACCGCCGTGGTCGCCGAGCTCGCCGCCGAACTCGCCGCGGTGCGCGAGGCGGACCGCCGCGTCAAGGGGGCGCTGCGACAGGCGGCGTTGATGACGATCGTGCCCGGCGCGCGCGGTGCGGGCTCCGAGCTCGCGTTCGCGGGGCAGGTCGGGGTGAACAGGTTGACCGTGCGCGGATGGCTCGGCAAGCCGAACACCGCCAAACCCTCACGGAACGCGAGTACCTGAACCTCGCCGGGGCACTCCCGCCAGGTGGTTCTCCGCGCGCCCGCGACATAGCCTGCCCGGCATGGAATGGCGGTCGCATGGCACTCGGCATCTGGTCGGTGCGGCGCTGTCCGGTGCTCGCACCGTCTACCAGCGGGACGAGGACCGGCCGCGCTGCCCGTGGTGCGCGGTCCGGCTGCGGCCCGGCCGGGTGCTGGCCGGGTGGGAGCCCGGGTCGCGCCGCCGCAGCCACGCCTGCCTGGAGTGCGACGGGTCGTGGTGCGTGGTCGCCGACCCCGCTGTGCTGGTCGACGCGCTGGTCGCGTACTCGCGGGCCCGGTGGGACGACGACGAGGAGCAGCTGGTCCGCGCGACCGCACGGCTGCGGGAGCTGTCACTGGCGATGTAGTCGAACGGGCGTTCGATGCCGTGGCGGATCCGGCTTGGCGGCCACGTAGGCTCCCGCCGGTCCCCGCTACCCGAGGAGTCCTCGCCATGGCCAGGAATGTCGTCGTCGATCCCGCCCGCGCCGAGCAGTCCGCCCGCGCCCGGTGGGCCGAGCTCGACGCCCCGCCGCCGCCCGCGGTCGACGCCGACGGCCGCAAGATCCAGGTGGAACACGGCGACCGGCTGCGCGGGATTGAGCACCGGGCGCGGGTGATCGCGGCCAGCGACGGCGTCGCCGACGCCGTGCTGGCACACCTCGCCGCAGCCGGTGTCGACGCCGAGTCGGACCAGGTGCGGGTCGACCCGCACGGCGGGGACGACCTGCAGGTGATGGCCATCCGGGTCGGCGGGCTGCTGGTGCCGCTGCGCCCGGCCTCGGCCTCGGTGCGGCTCTACGCGGTGCCCGACCCGGCCGGTCTGATCGAGTTGGCCGGCGATCCGGTCGCGGTACTCGACGTCGAGGCGGACGACGACGGGTGGGTGTCGGCCGAGCGGATCGCCGCCGCGCTGGCCGCGCACCTGGCGGCCTGACCCGGGCGGGGTGGATGTCGTGCCTGGCGGCACCGCCGCGACGACCCGTACCGGCCCCGAGGGGCTACGGGCGCATGGGGGGGAGATGCGCCCGCCGGGTCGTGCAGACGGCCGGGTGCCGCCAGGCCGACGCGGGGAGGGGGTGCCTGTGGCGGGCCTCCGCAAACCCTCACAGTGGACCCGACCCCGTAGGAGATGGCCTGACACCGTTGTAACAGAGCGCTCATGGGCCAAGGCAGGGTTTTCACCCGTTCGGCCGCGCAATCCGTGGTGAACGGGCGCATCCCGTGCAGTATCGGTAACGCGCTGTCACCCGCAGCGAGTCAGGCTCCGCGCGTCGTGCCGACGAGCGCGAGTCGGCCCGCGGCGTAGCCGCGGGCCAGCCGTGCCCGGTGCGCCGCGCCGGGTGCCGGGTGCGGCGCGACGGCCCAGCAGCTCCACATCCCGGCCAGGTACGCCGCGAACGCGTCCAGCGCCTGGTCGGTGGCGTCGTTGTAGGCCGGGATGCTCCGGCGCGCCCAGTCCTCAGCGGCGGCCGGGGTGTGCCCGGCCTCGACCAGCCGCAGCACCAGGAACGCGGGGTCGACCCACGCCGGGCCCGCGCCCGGCATCCCCCAGTCGACCACCCGCACCTGGTTCGTGGCATCGTCGATGCGGACCTGCTGGCCGTGCAGGTCGGTGTGCACCAGCCGGTCGCCGTCCACCAAGCCGGGCAGCCGGCCGGCCAACTCCTCCAGCATCGGCACGTCCCACCCGTCCACCGCCTCAGGCGACGCTTCGGCCAGCCGCGCCCACCAGCCGGTGGTCTCCCACCGGGCGGTCAGCGGGCGCAGCCCGGTCGCGGGCAGCATGCCGATCATCATCGCCACGTCGGCCACCACGGCGAGGTCGGGCGAGCCCGACGCGAGGTCCGCAGCCCGGCCGGGTACCCGCTCGAACGCCACGGCCAGCCAGCCGTCGGCCTCGGTGTGGGCGAGCACGCGCGGCGCGAACCCGCCGGTGAGGGTCGCGGCGGCCAGCTCGTTGCGCAGCCACCGGGTCTGGATCTTGAAGCCGTGCACGGCCTTGACGAACGCCTCGCCGTCTGCAGTGGTCAGCACCGCGCAGGCGTCGCTGTTCTGCCCCTCGCCGACATCGGCCGCGTCGACCACCTCGCCGAGGTGATCTTCGAGTCCGGCCCGGATCGTCTCCGGCAGGTCGGCCCAACTGGTCCGCACGCGTACTCCCTCGTCGTCGCCCGGGTGGCCCGGGTCAGGGCGGCGGCAGCCGGGTGTCCTGGTTCTCGTCGCCCTTGGCCCCGGACGCGCCGCAGTTGCCGTCTTCATAGCAATCCGCCGATCCCCGCGCACCGCGAGGCCACAACTCCGGGTCGACTCGGTAGCCGGCGCGGCGGATCACCTCGACCGCGCTCACCCCACCCTCCGCGCCCGCCCGGTCGCCGGGCTCGTCGTCGGGCTGATGGTGCACGAACCGGCCCACCACCCGTCCGCACAGCTCCGCGTACTCGCGGGTGTAGAGGATCAGCGTGTGCCAGCCGATGTCCACCGCCGGAGACGGCGACATCCGGGCGTCGGGCGGCAGCGTCCCGCACGCGGCGACGAACGCGATTGCCTGGTCCACCACCCGCTCGGCCCACTCCAACCCCGCCCGTTCCTCGGCCGCGACCCGCACCACCAGCCGCCGGAACAGCTCCCCCGACACCAGCGTGCGCGCCGCCACCGCGCGCTCCGTCGTCACCGACACAGTTCCCACCTCCCGTAGTCGACCGACCTCCGACCGTAGCCATCGGGTCTCGGACGGCGAGACGCCCGAACGGGTAGCAAAGGCCCGGACGAACCTGCCGATCGACGAGGCGCGGGCTACGCCCACACGCGACGGAGATTTCGCCGAGGGGTGATTTCACGGGCGGGATCCTGAGGCAGTGACCTGGGCTTTCGGGTGTTCAGACCCGCCTATGCGACCACTGATCAAGGTGGTATATTTTCTGGTATGTTTTCCGCCCCTCCTGCTGACGACGTGCTGCGCGACCTCGGCGACAAGGTCGTCGCCTCTCTGGTCGACGCGACCGCAACCACCCGGGACGACCTGTCCGACTACCGCTCTTTCCGGCCCGGCTGGGTCGCCGACCACTCCGAACGCGGCCTCGCCTCCTGGATCCACGACCGGCTGTGGGCGAACCTGCGCCGTGAGCTGGACGGCGTGGACGAGGTGCTGCTCACCGACCTGGGTGCCACCCGCGAGATCGCGGTCGGCCTGAACTACCGCGCCCGCGTCAAGCGGCACAGCATCACCGACCGGGTCCGGTCCTACCCCACCAAGGCCGCCCTCGCGTTCTGGGCGCAGTCGGAGACCACCCTGTCCGGGCTGGAGGAGGTGCGGCTCGGCTTCGGATACCGGTGGGACCCGGAGGAGCGGCGGATCGGTAAGGCCGTGATCTCGCTGCGCGACGGCCTGGAGACCGACGCGATCTGGGTGGTCGAGGTCGACACCGGCGAAGCCGGCACCGACGGCGTCCGGCCGATCAACTCCAACCCGGTGGACCCGTCGCTGCCGCAGATCGACCTGTACGAGGCGAGCACGGGGGCCGGCGAGGAAACGTCGTGAACGGTTTCGGGGAACTCCTCGGAACCCTCCGCCGCGCCATCGGCATGACCCAGGACGACCTGCTGGCGGCCGCCGGCATCAGCCAGGTCGCGATGTCCCGCTACGAGAACAACCAACGCACACCCGACGAGGACACCACCGCCCGGCTCGCCGCGGCGCTCGGCGTCACCCCGCGGTTTCTGGTGCGCGACCACGCGGTGCGGGGCGCGCTGGCGGTCGACGCCCACATGCGCCGGCAGAAGACCACCAAGGCGACCCTGTGGCGACGTCTGGAGGCGCGGCTCAACAAGTACCGGCTGCACGTGTCGATCCTGTTCGAGGAGGTGTCGATGCGTGCCGAGCAGACCGTGCCGAGCTTCGACCCCGTCGACGTCACCCCTGAACAGGCCGCGCTCATGGTCCGCGCCCAGTGGCGGATGCCGATGGGCCCGGTGCACAACCTGACCCGCTGGCTCGAAGCCGCCGGGTGTGTGATCTTCGAGGAGGACTTCGGCACCCACCGCATCGACGGCCTGTCCCAGTGGATCGGCGACCACCCGGTCATGCTGGTCAACCGCGCCGCCCCGCCGGACCGGATACGGCTGACCATGGCCCACGAACTCGGGCACCTCGTACTGCACAACGGGCTGGCCACCGAGGACCCCGAAGGTGAGGCCAACGCCTTCGCCGCCGAGTTCCTCATGCCCTCCCACGTGATCCGCCCCGACCTGCGCCCGGCCACCCCCGGCCGGCTCCGGGACCTCAAACGCGTGTGGGGCGTGTCCATGCAGGCCCTGTTCGAGAAGGCATACCGGCTCAAACTGGTCACCGGCACCGAACGCACCACGTTCTACAAGAACCTCAACGCCCGCGGCTGGAAGGTCAACGAGCCCGACAGCGACCTGCTCGCACCCGAACAACCGCAACTCATCGCGCTGATCGGCGACGTCCTGCGCGGGAAAGGCCTCACCGAGAAGGAGATCGCCGACCTCGCCGGCTTCAGCCCCGACTCCGAAGACAACCCGTTCACCCGACCCGGCCGCCGACTGCATGCCATGTGACCACCAGCGCGACGCGAGTAACAACGGGCCTCATTTCATGAGGCCCGTTGTTACTTCCCGGCGTCGTGCTCTCCGGCTGGGCGTTGCTGCATGCCCGGGGCCGGTGTTCCGCCTACGCGGCGGCCAGGGCGCGGGTCCGGTCGGCCGCGTAGTCGGTGATCACGACCCGGTCCTGGCGGAAGGCGGCGGCGATCAGCTCGATGGCCGCCGTCATCTCGACCGCCGCCTCCACCACCGCGCCCACCTCGTCGTACCACTGGATCTGCCCGTCGAGCAGCCTCGCCGATGCCAGGCGCGCGGGTCGGCAGGTCCAGTCGGTGCCGTGCTCGGCCAGGAGGTGCTCGACCTCGCTCAGCGAGTGCTGCGGCGAGCCGGGCCCGTAGCCCTCGCGCAGTCCCAGGCCGACCAGGATGCCGCGCGGTGTGCCGGCCGGCACCACGGCCCAGCCGGTCTCCGTGACCAGCCGGGCGGCCAGTGATTCGTACTCGCCGACCGTGGGGCACCCGTGGGTCCGGCTCGGGTCGCGCACGAGCAGCAGCTCGTCGGCCGGGTCGCCGTCGCCGCCCACCACGTACGCGGTGATCGGCATACCGGTGCTGGCGGACAGGTCCGCCAGCAGGGTGTAGACGGTCTCGATCGGGGTTTCCGGCAGCAGCAGCCGGGTGCTCCAGGCACCGGGCGCGGAGGCCGTTTCGGTGTAGGTCGTCGTGGTCATCATGGCTCCCATCAGTTCGCGGTGCGCCGAAGGTCGGGCCGGTGGGGGTTCAGCTCCCGCAGCCGGGCCCGGAACCCCGCCGGCAGCTCCGCCCGGCTGTAGCGGCCCTGCTGGTCGAGGTAGCCCCAGTGGTTCATGCCCGGCCCGCACATCATCAGCGTCAGCGTGCGCGGCTCCAGGTCGATCACCTCGTGGAAGACCTCGCGGCCGAACCTGTTGACGTCGCCCACCCGGTGCTCGACGCCCGTGCTGTGCACCGGCTCGCCGTCGACCAGCACGACGCGGTCCTCCACCAGCAGGCCGCCGAGGGTCACCGAGTGGAAGTCCCACGGGTGATTGTGCGGCTTGGCGACCTCGCCGCCGCGCCGGTCCGGGGCCAACCACAAGTTGCACTTCGCCGTCCACCCGGCCGTGCGGCTGACGACCAGCTCCGCCTTGTACGGCTCCCCGGTCAGCTCGTCGGGGATCAGCGTCCACCCCGTGCCGAAGAAGTCCTCCGGGCGCAGCGGCTTCAGGTCGGGCAGGTGCTCGGCGACCCCGGCCGCCGCGAGGTCGAACAGCTCGTGGTGCAGCGTCAGGCCCGGAGCGATGTGCACCGGCGCGGCCGAGGAGGTGATCAGCGGCGTGTTCATGTGCCCACCATGAGGCCGTAACCGTTGGGGCACAACTGTTTCATTGTTTCCCGAAACCCGTGGAAACCCGAAACCCGCCCCGGCCTGTGGTGTTGCCCGGGACGGGTTTCCCAACTGGAAACGACCCTGCGGGGTCAGGCCCGGCCCGGCGTTGCCTGTGCCTGGCCGGCCATGCGGATCAGCACGTCCCGCGCGCTGCGGCAGTCCCCCAGCGCACGGTGGCCGCCGCCCAGCGCCACCCACCGCCAGATGCCGAGGTGGTCCGAGCGGCGGTTCATCACGCAGCCCCAGGCGCTCGTGTCGGCCAGGTGCATCGGCTTCACGCGGTACCGGGCACAGTCGCCGAGGATGATCCGCCGGTCGAACTCGGCGTTGTAGGCCAGCACGACCCGGTCCTTGGTGGCCTTGCGGACCTTGGCGACCACCTTGTCCCACGTCGGCGCGCCGGCCAGGTGCTCGCCGGTGATGCCGTGCACCGCCTGAGCGCCCGGTTCCATCGCCACGTCGCCTGGGTCGACCAGGGTGTTGAGCAGGGTCTTGCCGGTGGCCGCGTCGATGACGGCGATCTCGACCACCACGCCGTCCAGGCCGGTGGTCTCGGTGTCGAGGATGACGGCCGCGCCGGGCTCCAGCATGGCCCGTGCCCACCGGGTCGCCTCTCCGGCAGTCGAGCCGAACACCATCGCGCTCAGGTGCGGGGCCAGGGCCGGTTCGTCCGCGGCGGCGCGGCGGATCTCGGTCTTCGTAGGGTGCCCGTCGACCGGGTCCCAGTCCACGATCCAGGTGTCGTCGCGGCCGTCGTAGCGGGCCCACACGTCCAGGCCGTTGAGGTCGGCGAACTCGGCGATCCACCGCCGGATCAGCTCCGCGCGGCCCGGCGCGAGCTTCGGGGCGAACGCCCTCAAGGGCGACCCGTCGCCCTTGTCGCACGCGCGTACCTCGTCCCAGTCCACGCCGGGGATCTCCAGCAGCGCGTCGACGTCCTCGGCCCGGTAGAGCCGGCACAGCACCTCGCGTCGACCGGTGCGTCCGACCTTCCGCCAGGCGTGGTCCACCGGCGCAATCCACCCGGCGGGCTCGATCCACTTCCAGTCCGAGGCCCGGATCCCGAGCCGCTTGGCCGCCTGGTCGGAGCCGAGCAGACGGTTCCGCTCGCGGTCGGCGATGATCTCCTCCAGCGCGGACGCGTCGACCAGGTCCGCGTCCGTGCTGGCGTAGAGCGGGAAGTCGCCCTTGCGGCCCTCGAACAGGTCGCAGGCTTCCAGCAGGCCGCGGTTGACCAGCTCGCGCACGTCGTCCGTCTCCACTGCCATCCCGGTCCGGGAGGACAACCGGTCGGCGGTGCGCTGGAGACCGACGGGCCAGCCCGTGCCGACCGCCTCACGCACGGCGTCCGCCTCGCCCAGCAGCACGGCGACCAAGTCGGGCGACCACAGGCCGGAGTCCGGCCCGTCGATGTCGGGAGCGGGCAGCAGACCCCGCCGGACTGCGACCCGCCACTGCCAGCCGGCCAGCCCCAGCAGGTGCTGCAACGAGCCGACGCCCACCGGCTCCGCGGGTAACTGCACGACGTCGGACGGAGCGCCCTGTGCGCCGGCCATGATGAAGTCCTTTCGACGGAGAGGAGAACAAGTTCAGGATGTCGGCGGCCACCGACAATTCCCGGCCGGACGGGACCACCCCGGGCGGGCTGTCATCCGATGAGACGAACCTCGCCTGCCCGCGATCCCCGCACGATGGCGGATCGCGGGCAGGCGAGGTCACGCGCTGAGTCTCTTGGAAGATCAGGCGTTGCTGCGGGCTCGGGTGCGGGCGTTGCGGCGCTTGAGGGCGCGGCGCTCGTCCTCGCTCATCCCACCCCACACCCCGTTGTCCTGGCCGGACTCCAACGCCCACGCGAGGCAGTCGGAGACGACCGGGCAGCGGCGGCAGACGGTCTTCGCCTCGGCGATCTGGAGCAGCGCGGGGCCGCTGTTGCCGATGGGGAAGAACAGCTCGGGGTCCTCGTCCTTGCAGATCGAGCGGTGTCGCCAGTCCATGGTGTCTTCCCCTTCAGAGGGTCGCGGTGAGCAGAGCCGTGACGAAGAGCGCGGCGTGGTGGGCGGACTGGTCGAGCGCGTATCGGCCGGTGCCCAGCACCGGGCGGTCCAGCGGGACCCGTTCCTGCACGGTCACCTCGTGCGCCGGGCTGTCACCGGCGGCCACGGCAACCCGCCGCTCGGCCACGACGGTGAGGTGGGAGCGTGGCTCGCCGAGGTTGTGGAAGCGGGCCTTGCCGATCGGGGCGAGGGCACGGGCTGCGGCGCTGACCGTCCAGCGGCGGTCGATCAGGTAGTGGCTGCCGAACGTCCACGCCTGGCCGGCCACGAGGCCGGTGATCGACACGCCGACGCCGTCGACCAGCGCGAAGGCCGCGAGCAGGAACGGGATCGTGGTGAGCACGTGCACGGCGGAGTGACGGGCGCAGGCCCACCTGCCGCGCCAGTCGTGGTCCCCCTTGTGGATCACCTGGTGCTCGGTCTGGAGCCAGTGATCCGCCAGCCAGTGCGCCGGGGTGATCGCGGTGAAGGCGAGTAGGAACGTGACAGCGGCCGCAGTGGTCGCCGGGTCGGGCTGCATGATGGGTGTGCTCCGTCCTGGTGGCGGGGTGGTAGGGCCGGGCCCGGCGGCGGGCTGTCCAGGGCGCAGCCGCCGGGCACCGGTGTCAGTTGGCGATCTCGGATTCGCGTTGGCCTGGGTGCAGGCCGAGCATGTTCAGCAGGAGCGCGCAGTCCTCGACGTCGGCCGAACGCGCGGCGACGGCACGGCGTGCACGGGCGCGGTCGGCCAGTTGGAGCGTGCGTGCCTGTTCGCTGGTCCACACCGCGGTGCGCACGGCGGGCATGATCTCTCCGCGGTCCATCAGTCGGTCCCCCTCCCTGTCGTCGTGTCCGTGGCGGCCCTGCCGGGCCGCCTGGATGGACACGAGTTCGTCGTAGTCGGTGAACAGCTCGGGCCAGCCGGGTTTCGGGTCGAGCGCGGCCGGGTCCAAGCGGCCGGTGGCGATCGCGAGCCGGACACCGAGGTGCTCGCGCCCGACTGCCGCCAGCCATCCGGCGCACGGCTGCTCGCGTCCCTCGGGGGTCTTGTGGCAGGCGAACATCGGACCGCACAACGCGACCTCGTCGCCCGGCATCCCGACCGTCGACCGCAACTGCTCGTAGCGCTCCAGCGGGAACTGGCCGGCAGGCGTCTCCCGTGACCACGGACAGCGGGCACAGGGCCGGTCGCGGGGACGGAGCTCATCGGCCATCGGCCAGGTCCTCCTCGCCGCCCAGCCCCAGCGGGAGCAGGCCGCGCACCGCGGCGATGTAGAGCGCCTGGTGGTTGGTCGTCGCTCGCAGCGCTTTGCGGATGCGGAGCAGGCGCATCGATACCGCCTGCTCGGAGATGCCCAGGCCCTTCCCGACCATGCGCGCGGTGAGCCCGTGGGCCAGTCCGTGGAGCACCTCCAGCTGGCCGGTGTTGAGAGGGATGTCGGCGGCCGCCGAGTGACCGGCGGGCAGGCGGACCGGGTGGAGTTCGTACACCCGCCAGTCCTCTGGGCGCGTGCACATGTCGGCGACGTACGCCTGTGCCGCCTCGGCCGAGGGAAACACGAAGTCCGGGTCCGGCTCGCCGTCGTAGTGGGCGATCGCCGCGTACGCCACTGGGCTGGAGGTACCCGAGGAATCTTCGCTGGTGGCGAGGGTTGAGCCGGTCTCCCGCGCATAGGAGTCGGTAGAACCACGAGGAGCGGCGGAGTCAGCGGGCATCGGGCACCGCCCACGCCGCCCGGCGGATGCCGCGCTCGCCGAACAGCTCGGTGATGGCCTGGTCGGACTCGTAGTGGGCGAACGACAGAAACGGCACGCCGACGACGTCCATCGTGGACGCGAGGATGCGCTTCTTCTCCCGCGTGCCCACGCCGACGGCGATGAGTGCGTCCGCGACGGCGTTGAAGATCTGGTGGCTCTGGAGTTCGGTGCTCACGTCTGGGTCCTCTCAGTGGGGGCGGGCGGGTAGATGCCGGTCAGTTCGTGGGCGTAGGCGGAGGTTTCGGTGCCGTCGTCGAGTCGCACCAGCCATGCGCCGTCGTCGTACGGGTCGGGTCCGATGACGGTCCCGGTCTCGTCGTAGTCGTCGCGGCTGCTGTCCTCGATGGCGACCCTGTCGCCGTGCCGCCAGGCGGGTGCGGGGTAGACCCACGTGTCGTCGGTTTCCGGGGCGGTGTTGGAGTTGGTCATGGAGTTCTCCTGGTGGTGGGTGGTGGCCCTCTCCGGGCAGCCGCGCCGGCCGCAGCGCGGCATGGCGGTCACCGGTTCCCGCCTTCCTGGGAGACTCCGGCGGCGCACCGCTCGCACCGCTCGCACCGCTCGCACCGCTCGCACCGCTTGCACAGCGGCAGGTGCTCCAGCAGGATCCCGGTCACGCCGCCGCCTCGGGGCGGTCGAGCACGGCGCGCAGCCGGGACCCGATCCACGTCCCGACCGGTGGAGAGACCGCGTTGCCGTAGCCGTCCACCTGGTCGCGGGTGCTGCCCCACACCACGAAGGTGCCGCCGTGGCCGGGGAAGTCGACGTCGAAGCCGCAGCCGCGGCCGACCTCGTGGGGGCCGAGCATCCGGAAGTGGCAGTCGTCGAGGGACAGCTCGGCGAGCGCCGCCCGCCACTGCGCGGTGGCGTCGGTCGTGGTGGCGGGCTCGGACCAGCCGGAGAACAGCAGCGCCTGGCTGGAGGCCGACGCGACGATCGTGCCGAGCGGGTCGCTGACCGGGTGGGCGCGGTAGCGCGCCTGGTCGACCGGGCCGTTGTTCTTGATGGTCCCGGCGGCGCTGAGCAGGCCGAGCGTCTGCGCGGTGGTGACGGTCGGCATCGGTTCGGCGTGCACGGTCGGCACGCCGGCCTTGCGCAGCGGGACCACACCGGTGGACAGCACGCCCAGCCCGCCGGACCCGGCACCGCCGACCAGGGTCTCCATCGACTCGGCCAGGCCGCGGCTGGTCGCGTGCGTGCGGTTGGGCATGACCCGCGCGGTGAGGACACCGAGGGTCTCCGACCCGGGCTGGGTGGGCAGCGGCTCGTCGAGCCCGCGCGGCGCGCCCTGGTAGTTGTTCACCGCCGCGAGCAGCACCGCGTCGTCGTGGGGGCCGGGGGCGGCGAGGGGCGGGGTGAGCAGGCCGGTGGTGCTGGTCGCCGGTTGGGTCCACATCGGACGGCCCAGGTCTCGGGTGCGGCAGTCCGACCCGGCCCGCTCGAAGGTGTTGCCCGCGGCGGCCAGCAGCGCGCCGGTGGACAGCAGCGCGGTCTCCTGCTGGCTGGTCT
Organism: Actinosynnema sp. NPDC023587; assembly: GCF_040640215.1. Taxonomy (NCBI): domain Bacteria; kingdom Bacillati; phylum Actinomycetota; class Actinomycetes; order Pseudonocardiales; family Pseudonocardiaceae; genus Actinosynnema; species Actinosynnema sp. NPDC023587. The sequence continues at coordinate 260,448 of NZ_JBFABG010000006.1, forward strand.
GGGTGGACATCGGCTGCCACGGGTGCCGCTCCGAGCCTCGCACCGCCTTCGCGGGCAGCAGGATCGCGGGGAAGTCGGCGAAGCGCTGGCGGCAGCGTTCGGCGCGGGCCATCGTCGCCGGCGCGAGCGGCAACCGGACCGTGCCGCCGGTCGCGGGGTCGGTGAAGGACTTGAGCGGCTTGTCGCCGATCCGGGGCCCGAGGTTGGTCAGGTCGAGCGCGTGCAGCGACGGGCTCGCAGGCGGGAACACCTCGCCGCGGCAGCGCGGGCACCGGTAGTTGTACTGCTTGCCGTACCGCACCGATCCGGTCGCGGGGACGCCGGTCTTCCACGACCAGCGGCCTTCCACGACCGTCTGGCACCGGTCGCACCACGACTCGGGCCGGTGCTCCAGGTCCGGGGTCGGCAGGGCCGCGTCCCAGAACGCGATGTAGAGGCGGTCGCGGGACTGCGGCACGCCGAAGAACATCGAGTTCAGGTAGAGCACCCGGTGCCGGTAGCCGAGGTTCTCGAACTGCTTGAGCCACCACCGGTAGGTCGAGCCGTCGCCGACCGTCGGACGCCCCGGGATCGCCGGTCCCCACGAGGCCAGCTCGGTCGTGCACTCGACCAGGACCAGCCGGGGGTGGTGCTGGGCCGCGTAGTGCAGCACGCAGTTCGCGGTGGCCCGGTCACGCTCGCTGCGGGTGACCCTCGCCTCGAACTCCGGGTCGTCCAACCCGAACAGGGTCAGGCCCTGCTCGTAGGCCTTGACCGTGTTCGCCTGCGAGTGGTTGACGCAACTCACCCCGGCCGCCAACAGGTCGGCGGCGGGCAGGTCGCGGGCGGAGTGGTAGTCCGAGGACTCCGGGTCGACCAGGTCGGCGATCCAGTGCTCGGCCCCCGGGTGGTTCGCCTCGTGCACCTCGACCTTGTAGGCGTTGTGGTTGGCCGCCATGATCGTGGTGAACCCGGCGTCCTCGATGCCCCGGGTCAGGCCGCCGAAGCCGGAGAACAAGTCGACCGCGACCAGGTCGTCGTGGCGGAACCGACGCCGCCGGGTCGCCGGGCGGTGCGTCGCGGTGCGGCTCATGCTCTGCCTCCACTGGCCGTGCTGGTGGTGTGCGGGTGCGGCGCGCCGGGGAACGGCGGCTGGGGCGGGGTCACGCGGGGCCTCGCTTGGTGTTGTCGGCGGGGATCACCCGGGCCAGCGCGGAGTTCAGGGCGTCCATGCCGATGCCGAGGTGCTCGGCGATCTGCTCGCGGGTGCGGCCCTTCCAGGTGAGGTCGCGGTAGATCTCCTGGGTCTCCTCGGCCGCGCGGCGCAGGCGCGGGAGCTGGTCGAGGGTTCCGGCCTTGCGGTGGGCGTGGAAACAGGCGTAGCAGCAGCCGCGGCCGTGGTGGTGGCGCGACTGCCCGCAGCCGATGCAGGTGACCAGGCGTCCCGTGCCCGCCACGGCACGCCGGCAGATGCACAGCGACTCCTGCCGGCACGGCCCGGTGCCGTCGAGGTGGTCGCCCGACGGGTGCCCGCAGCGGCACAGGACGTCCGGCGCGGGCGGCGCGGCCGGCTCGGACGGTTCGACCGGCTCGGCTCGGCGCACGTCCCCGGCCCCGACCGGCCAGCCGTGCCCGAACTCGTCCCGCACGCGCCGACCGCCGTCGGGGTCGAGGTAGAGCACACCCGAGACCTCGGTGCCGTTGGGCGACAGGCGCAGCACGACCCGGTCCCCGGGTTGGACGTCGTGGTCGGGGCAGAAGTCGCCGCCGTAGCGGCGGGTCCATCCGGCGCGGGCCGCGGCGCGGCGCAGTTCCGCGAGCGTCGCCTGCCCGGCGGTCGCCTGGCCATGCCAATGGCCGCACGACGCGACGTCGCAGAAGATCGAGCGGACGGTCACGATGCTCACCGCTCACCTCGCAGGGCGGCGGCGTAGCCGAGTGCGCGGCGGCCGTCGTCGGACAGGCCGCGCCACACCACCTCGTCCTCGGTGTCGCCGATGCGCACCACGGACCCGTCCTGGCATCCCCAGCCGGTGTAGTCGTTCCACGCTTCGACCGACACCCACTGGCCGGTGCGGAGCCGGAGCACTGCGTGGAGCAGCAGTTCGCTGCCGGTGTCGTCGCCGGGCTTCCACGGCGATCCCGAGTGGTAGGTGGCCTGCCAGTGGACGACGTCGTCCACCTCGTACTCGCTGATCCTGGCGGTTTCCGGGGCGGCGAGCCCGATCATGCGGGTGTCGGGGCTGCCGTAGCCGTCGCCGCAGACGGCGTTGCGGAAGTCGTTGGCGACGTCGTCGTGCGGCCAGGGGTGGGACTTGCGCTCCCGCGGCTCGTTCTCCTTGGCGGCGGTCAGGTACGGGAGAGCGGTACCCCACCCGCCGGGCGGAATCATCCCGTTGGCCGCGAGGTAGGTCCGGATGATCTCGGGCAGGTCGCTCTCGTGCACGAGGACCTGGTGTGGGTGGTCGTACTCCTCCGGGTCGTCGCAGATCTGCTCGCCGGTGACGAGCCACGGTCGCAGCGAGATCTCCTGCTCCTCGCCGGGCGGCACACGGCGGACCTCGGAGACGAGCGGCGTGACGTCCTCGGTGTGGACATACAGCCTCTCGACCCGGACGCGCGGGCCGGGGTCGTCGGCGTACATCAGCGTCGGGGCTTCGACCACGGTGCCGTAGTCGTCCAGGCCGCCCTGGTCGTCCAGGTGGACGCGGTCGCCGACCTGCAACTCGGTTGCGGGCTGGTCGGTGATGGGGGTATCAGCGGACATCGGCAGTCTCCCCGGTCTTGCGCCTGGCGGGGTTGGTGGGGATCACGGCGACGCGCTCGTGCGCAGGCGTCGCCGGCTCCTGCGTTCCGCAGGTCCACAGGTGGTCCGCGAGCGCGTCGACGGCGTCCTGCAGGCGGTCGCCGCCGCCGATCCGGTGACGCCCGCCGCGTATGCAGAAGACCTCCCAGTCGCCGGCGTTCGGCGTGCAGCGCTGGATTGTGTGGCCTTCGGCCAACCACCGTCCGGCCCGCACGCGGGCCCGCTCCCAGTGCGCGGGCCAGTCCACCGAGCGCGTCGCACTGCGCCGCCCGGGGGTCGCCGTGGTGCCTGGCACCGGGCCGGGAGGGTTGGAGTCCGGCTGGCAGGCGGCCACCTGCGCGGCGGCGATGATCGCGACCGCTCCGACGACGATCCTGGTCAGCATGCTCACGACCGGTCACCTCGCAGGGCGACGCGTGCGGCCCGCTCGGGTGAGCCGTACGGCGGCACCGGCGGCTCCATGTCGACCAGGAGGTTCTCGCCGAGTACCTGGTGCGCCTGGTCGAGCTTCTCGCGCAGTGCGGTGATTTCGGCGTGCAGCCCGGCGACGCGGGCAAGGTCGGGCTCCAGGCCGCCGGTGATCTCGTCGATCAGGAGGGGGCCGAGGTTGGGCAGGCCGTGGTTCGTGGCGGCCCTGGTGATCTGCTCGGCGAGTGCGCGACGGAGGTCGTCGGCGGCGATGGGGCTGTGGCCGGCCGCGGTCCGGGCCTGCCGCGCCGCCGCCTCCTGGCGGCGTGCGCGTCGGCCGCGCATCCGGGACAGGCGCATGGCGTCGGTGGGCTCTGCCCAGGTGTGCCAGCCGACCAGTTCGCAGTGCTGCGACAGGTGGGTTTCGCGCGGCTCGTCGCACCAGCGGCACGAGTTCGGCGCGATGAAGGCGAACCTGGCGAACGCGTCGGCGGCGGCGTACCGGCCGACCTCGCACTCGAAGGGTGCATCGGTCTCGCGCCGGTGCCACAGCCCGATCAGGTCGCGGTTGTGGCGCAGGGCGGTCTGGCGATCGCCCGGCCCGTCGGGGTCGATCAGGCGCGCGGCCACCTCGTCGGGCACGTAGGCCACGTCCTGGACGGGGTGGCAGGCCACCGGATGCCGGCCGTCGGTGTACTGGACCATCGGGTAGCCGATGCCGGGGCTGAAGGCGACGATGCGGCCCTGGCGGCGTCCGTCGACCACCACGTGGCCGCCGACGCGCGCGGGAACGCCGTAGCGCGACCGGACGTACTCGCCGTCGGGGTCGGCGGGCTCGGCCAGGGCGGCGGGGATGTGCGGTGCGGCGGCGAGCAGCACGGCCGGGAGGCCCGCGGGTTCGAGGCCGACCTCGGCGGCGGCATGCCAGGCGGCGGCTTGGGCGACCTCGGGCAGCGTGCTCTCGTCCAGGTGGGGCCAGGCGGCGAGCAGCAGGCTCGTGATCTGGGCAGGCGGCGACCGGAAGGTGGACAGCGGCGAGGTGATCACGGCGGTGGCGGCGTCGAGCTGGGCGGGCGTGATGGCCACGGTGAGTCGGCCCCAGAGGCGTTCGACCTCGGCGCGGGGCCGGGGGCCGGAGATCGGCACGGGCCGGTCGTCGTGCTCGATCACCACCAGGTGGTCGTCACCGGCTTCGGCCCACACGGAGCCGTGGCGGTCGGTCCAGCGCGGGGTGTCGGCGGGCAGGGTGCTGGCGAGGACGGGGGCGGGCAGCATCAGCGGAGGGCCTCTCGGGGGTGGTGGGTGCCGGGCTTGCGCCTCGGGCGGGTGCAGGCCGGGCAGGGAAGTGCGGGGTCGGGGGGCATCGGCAGTGGTGCGCCGCACCGGCCGCAGGTCGTGTTGGTCACTGCGTCTCCCAGGTGGGCGGGCGTGTTGCGGGTGGGGTGGACAGCAGCGCCAGGCCGGCGCGGTCCTCGTCCCTGTGGTCGCAGTCGTCGTCGTGCCGGCCGGGGCAGAACCGGCACAGGTCGCAGTGCTCGGAGCGCGGTTGGCCGCACGCCGGGACGTAGCGGTCGTCGCGGGAGTCGAGGCAGGCTGCCGGGTCGGTCTCGGCGTCGGGACCGGTGTCGGGTACGGCGTCGGCCACGCGGGTCGCGCCGAGGACGTGCAGGAGCGGCTCGGCGGCTTCCCACACCCAGCCGGGGATGCCGTTTTCGCGGGCGGTGGTCCGGGTCCAGCGCCCGTTTTCGCGGTGGCGGTAGTCCGTGTCGGACCACTGCATCGGGTAGGTGCGGCGGCCGACGTTGAGCAGCAGGATCTTGTCGGTGTGGTCGGGGCCGCCGGTGATCCGGACGACGTGGGCCTGGTAGCTGGTGCCGTCGCCGGGATGCCAGGTGGTCCAGCCGTCACGGGCCCGCTCGGCGACCACGCGGGGGTCGCGGGTGAGGTCAGCCACGGCCAGCCGCCTGGTCGCCGGACCGGGTGCTCGCGAGGTCTGCCGCGGTCAGGGGGACCGGGGCGGTCTGGTCGTTCAGGCCGGGTGCCGGGCCGAGGCCCTTGGTGTCCGCGTTGACCATCGTGACCCGGACCAGGTGGCCGGTGGGGGTCGTGCCGGTGACGTCGACCGACACGAACCCGTCCAGCGTCGTGGCGGTGGTCTTCGGGTCGGTCAGGGTGTCCAGCAGGGGCAGCAGGCCCTCAACCGGGACGGACCGGTCGGTGAAGACGTGCAGCCCCAGGCCGGTGTAGCTGATGTTGTCGGGGTTGAGGGCCACCGGCAGGCAGTCGACGGCGTCGGCCAGGTGCCGCAGCAGGTCGCCGCCTGCCGTGGTGTGGATGGTGCTCACGTGATCTCCAGCGGGGTGCTCAGCGGGACGTGGTCCAGGTCGACGGAGACGGGGGTGATGGTCGGGATGGGCGGGCCGGGGTCGCGAGCGGCGGCCAGCCAGATCGCGAGGCCGGTCAGGCCGGCGAGCAGGAACAGGCCGGCGGTGATCTGCACGCCGACGATCAGCGCGGCCCGCGCCCGGACGGTGGCGGTGCCGGGGAGGACGACGGGTGCGCGGTGGCGGGCGTGGGTCATGACCGGCCGCCGCGATCCGGGAAAACGCGGTCGGGGTGCGGGGCGTCCGGGTTGCCGAACAGGGCTCGGCGCTCGGCGTCGGCCTGCGGGCCGCCGGTCGCCCACGCGACCGCGAGGAGTGACACGACCGCGAGGACCGCGGCGATCAGGATCGTCATCGCGGGCCGTCCGGGGTGGTGGCCGCCCCCGAGGGGAAGTGGGGGCGGCCACCCGGGAGCACGGCCGCTCGCAGGCCGTGCAGTATCCGGGCGAGGCGGTGGCGGCGGCGGGCCCGGCCGATCGCGCCGATCGCGCGGTCGGTGTCGATCAGCGGCGGGGCCGGACGGCGGTCCACGTCCATCCGCCAGCGGACCAGCAGCACGCTCAACTCGTCGCCGGCCACCGGAAGGGACCGGCCGCCCAACTCGGTCAGCAGAGCGTCGTCGGCGCGGACGAGGGCGTCCTCGTCGCGGACCACGGGCCGGTACCAGCCGTCGGGCTCCAACGTCCACGTCGAGTCCGCTGCGAACGCCCAGCCGTCCTCGGCGATGACGTCCTCGGCGGCGGCCCGCCCGATGCCGGAACCCCACTGGCCGTACTGGTGGCCGTCGGCGACGATCGTGCACGACCTGGTCGCCGCGTCGAGGTGGAGTACCGCGGGACCCTGAAGGCTGGGGTTCCGGGTCATCGGACACCGGCCAGGGCAAGGGCTGCGAGCACCGGGCTGGCCACGCGGTTGCACTCGGCCACGACAACGGCGACCGCGTGCCGGGCCGAGTCCAGGCGCGGCACCCCGTCCCGGTAGGACGGGGTGGGCAGCAGGTCGGCGGGGATCGGGACCCGCACCGTCAGCGTGGGCAGAAGGACCGGGCCGGTGGCGTCGTGGGGCTCGGTCCACCGGCCGGAGTCGCGCCGCCACGTCGTCCACGAGCGGGACACGCGGGCCACCGGCTCGGGAGGAGTGGATACCAGGGTGACCGCGACCGAGAGGCGCACCACGTCGTCGTCCCAGTGGGTGGAGACGGTGACGACGCGCGGGTCGGTACGCACGTAGCCGGGCGACATGACCGGCGGGAGCGCGGTCCGGACCGCGGCGTCGGCGAACTCGGCGGGGTCGGCGGTGGGCGTGCCGGCGGAGCCCCACTCGCGGAACAGGTCCGACCGCGCCAGGTACGCACCGTAGCGGGAGATGCCGTCGCTGGCCTGGTCGAGGTCGTGCGCGTAGTCGATGCGGAAAGCGGTGGCCAGGTCCATCACGCCACCGCCGGCCGAGCGATTGCGGCCGGGTAGCCGAAGCCGTAGCGCAGCAGGTCCAGTGCATCGCGGGATGTGGTCAGGGTGGTCATCGTTGCTCCCGGTCAGGAGTAGGTACGGCGGATGTCGGCCAGGCCGGCGTGGTCGACCAGCAGGTCGGGGTCCAGCAGCGCGGCGGCCTGGTCCCACACGGAGTGGTAGGTCGCGGTGTCCATCGGGGAGGTCTCGACGTCCTCCGCCGTGCCGATCTCCACCTCGTAGCCGAGGCCCATCCAGACCTGCCGCAGCAGAGGTTCGATGAGGTCGGCAGCAGCTGTGTCAAGGTCGCGGCGGTGGTCGGAGACGAAGTCCGAGGACACGTACTCGTAGGGCGACTGGTGGCTGTTCGCCCAAGCGACGGAGGGGGCTTCAACCACCAAGCGTCTCGCATCAGCACCTGCACAACGAGACGCTTTTACCTGCATGAATACATCGAGAGCAACCACGCGAGACTCCAAGAGGTTCACGGGTTTCCCCAGTTCAGACGCTATTTCTGTACGCACAGAAGCTACCATCAGCCGTCTCGTCTCACAAGTAGCGTGACGAGACACTTTCGACGTACCCTGTGACACCTCTTCCAGCCCCGCATGTACACCCAGGAGCGGCCTGTGACCAGCGATGAAACGATCAGTCCACCCAGGGCGTCCCGCTACTACCTTCGTCTCCCAACACCGCTGAAGCACGAGTTCCTGCGACGTGCAGGGACTCGACAGGCAGCCGGAATCGCGGTCGCCTTCATCCGCTGGTACTTGAGGATGCCGGGGGCCAAGTTGCCCGAACGACCGCCAGCGAAACCCACGGCGGGGTGATCGGCAACATGCACAAGCGGGCTCACCGGATGACCGGTGGTGAGCCTGCTTGTCTTTGACACCAAGCACAGCAGTACGTTGGCGACGCACGTTTCACGTCGCGGTTCGGGGGTGGCCCCCACCCATCTGGGTGGGGGCCACGATCATGCCGAGACCGGGTCGGGCGTTGCCTGCTGCGTGGAGAGAGCTGGCAAGTCCGCTGCGTACACGCCGATCGTAGGCGCGAGTCCATCCTCAGAGGACGACTCATTCCATCCCGCCGAGGGCACCAGCAGGCCGCGGTAGTGGTAGCCGATCTGGATGTGCACGTTGGCGCGCTGGTGTGCGCGATAGGTAGAGATGCTGCCGCCGTGCCGGTCTGCGATCGCCAGGAAGGCCGCGAGGCGCTTGGCCGAGTAGTCCGTGCGGTTTTCCAGCGGCTTCCAGTCGGATGGCGGCGTCAGCCGGGCCGAGGCCAGCAGCGGGAAGACCTCACGCGGCCAATCGTCGAGGTTGCCGTACGCGTAGTGCTGCTCCCACCCGCCACCGAACAGGTCCGGGTCCTCGGCCACCAGCACGTGGTCGCCCTCGCGCCACAGTTGGACGACGTGGTTCTTCTTGTCCTCCTTCGGAAGCAGCTTCGGCAGTGCGGCGCGCAACGTCTTCACGCACGTGATCGGCAGCAGGGTGGGAGGCAGGCTGCCGTCAGCCTCTACCCAGCAGTGCCCGATGGAGACGTGATTGCTCGACGTGCCGACCAGGCACCTGGTCGAACCGGGCTCGCCGCCCTCCTCCACGTCGGCGGCGTGCAGGAGGATGCCCGCGTACCCCGAGAGCCCCGCCTCGCTCTGCGCGATCGGGAACAGGTCCTCCAACAGCGACAAGAACTTGATGGTCGCCAAGCGGATCATGACGTCTTCTCCTTGGGCTCGTGCCGCGGTGAACGTGCCGCCCGTCGCGCGGCGTTCGACGCCCACCGGGCCGCCAGGCGTGACCACCAGTTCCCTGGCCGGGGTGCGTCCCAGACCGCGTAGCCGTCGCTGCCGGTCCGTGGGGGCGGAAGAGCATCGGTTCCCGACAGCGGATCCGGTCTGGGCGAGGCCTCGCCCGGGGGATTGGTCGTCCCGGCTTGCCCGTCGGTCTCGGCGGGAACACCGTCTGGGATCGGCGTCCAGGCCGTTGCCCCGGCGCGGTGGGTCGCCCGGGGGACGGTGATGTCCATCAGGGCACGCCACCGCTTCACGCACTGCGCGGAGGCGAACGCCGGGATCCGGTCGCCCTGCACGTTCCTGCCACAACCGCAGGCGCACGTGGACTGGCTCGTCATGCCGCCTCCGGGAACGCGTTGTGGAACTGGCCGTCGATCAGGCGGCCTGCTCGTTTCCTGCCTGTCCGCCACACCCCGGTCCAAGACCCTCCGGCCGTGATCTCGGATTCCCGGTCGACGGTCTTCCTGGTGGTGCGATCGACGTACAGCTGCGGGTCCGACCAGTCACCGGCGGGTGCCTCCCAGGTCCACTCCCCGCGCTGCTTGAAGAAGTACGGCACGCGGTAGGCACTGCACTGGTCGCGTAGGCCGCGGACCCACTCCGGGTGCATCGGCCTTGCCTGGGGCCCGGACTCGCCGCCGGCGATGACCCAGTCGATCGCGCTGGCGGTGAACGCTCCGGTCGGCGTGCGCCGCCAGCAGCCCAGGTATCGGTGTAGGTCGAGTTCCTCCAGCATCGGCTCGCAGGACAGGAAACGGATCTTGGCGGGCAGTTTCAGCAGTTCCGGGATGCGCTGGTCGGCGAACTTCATGGTCTCCACAGAGGTGCCGATCCACACGTTCGCCGGCCACGAGTTGCCCCACGGCACCATCTCGGAGACCAGGTCGATCCGCTTGGTGAGCAGTTGCCACCGCAGCCATGGCGTCTGCTCGATGATCTTCCACAGTCGCGCGCGTTCGGCGTCGAGCTCGGCGTTCACCTCCAGCACGGGGTGCTGTTCGAACACGTCGCTCATCGAGGAGCAGAACACCCGCGCGGGGACACCGGCCCGTTTCGCGGCCCGGTTCCATGCCAACGGCTTCCGGGCGTTGTGCTCGGAGAGGATCAACCGCGGTCCGTGACGCCGCCACAGGTTCAGCGGCGTGCCGGGTTCCGCGCCGGCACTCACCAGTCGAGTGGCGGCGCTTCGCGCCAGGCTGCCGCCGAACCGGTTGGCGATGGGGTCGGCATAGCAGTTCCGGCACGCCGGCGATTCCCGCGCGCAGCCGTACCACAAGTTGAAGGTGTGGTCGGTCCACTCGATCAACGAATCGGCGGCCATCAGATCGTGCCTGCCGATCCGAAGTCGGGCAGCATCCGCCGCCCGTCCCCGCGTCCCCACAAGTGGAGGGCGCGGGGGTGGAAGTTGGCGTGCTCGGCCGGCGGCACGAACACTTGGAGCGCGTCGAACAGCACCGTCATGTCAGCTCCCCGCCTTGCTGCCGATTCCGGCGGTGGTCCCTGCCCGAACGCCGAACCCGCCGCGCTGGATCGACGTCATCGATCCACCCGAGACCGGCATTCCCTTCGCGATCGGCGTGCCGGCAGGAACAGAACGGGAGCCGATCGTGGCGGGCACCTGCTGTCCTCTCGCTGGCACAGCACGGGCGGAGCCGGTGTCGATCCACATGAAGAAGAACCCGCCGGCGGAGGTGCGGCCTTCATCGTCGAAGTCACCGCAGCGGTCGTCGTCCACTCGTTCCTGCGTGACCTCGTCTACGCAGATTCCGCCGTGTGTCGCGTCCGGCTCATCCAGCGAGCCGCACCCCGAGGCCAGAAGCGCCGCCGCGACGAGCGGCACGTATCGCAGGTTGACCGGCCGTCTCCTCTCAACCACGACGAACCACCACCAGCCACACCGCCGCTGCGGCGATCGCCAGCACCAGCCCCTGGCCCCATGGACGCGCGCACCCTGTAGGGCCGTAGTCGCGGCGTTCGTCGCCGCTCATCGCGCACCTCCAGCTGCGGTTGCCTGCGTGACGCGGTCGACCGTGATGAGCGTCCGGACAGGGCCGCCTGCGCTCGACAGCCCTGTCACGATGAGCGTCCCGGCCGTGACGGTCGCGCGGCCAAGTCCTGCGGGGACGAGTTGGCCGTCTGCCGGGACCTGGTCGTCCCCGTCGGCGCGGATCCACCGCCAGTGGTGATCCGCGACGGTCGGACGCCCTTCGGCATCGTGGCCGCCGCACCGCGTGTCCTCGACGCGGAGCCGAGTGGTGTCGTCCACGCAGATCCCGCCGTGTGTCGCGGTGGACGTGTCGGCCGCCCCGCATCCGACCACGGCCACGGCCACGGTGACGACCGCAGCCGCCCGGCGAACACACGGGCCCAGGAGGCGCTGAGCTCCATCGGCACCCTCTAACGGGGTGATCATCGGATTCTCTCCTTCGTCGAAGCCTCGACCGTTGTGGACGGTCCTGTCAGGATTTCTCGGTGGGGTGCGGCGAGCCGGGAATCGGGAGGCGAGGCCGGCCGCAGGCCCGGCACGGAGGACGGGCGGTCACGGCCACCCCGTCCTGACCCGGCGGGCGGGCGCGAGGTGCGGCTTGCACTCCAGGCACGGCCGCGGGTTGTCCGCGTCGGGGTCGATCCACCCGTTCCTGCACACGTGCTCGACCGGCCGGGGTTCGCCGTACCGGTCCGGCCGCTCCGCCCCGCTGTTCGCCTCCGTGGTCACGACGCGGTCCGATCGGTCGCCCGGAGCGGGATCACCCGGGCCAGCGGTGCCTGCTGCGGTGCCGGGGCGGGCCCGGTCCCGGCCGTGCGGCGGCACAGCGGGCACCTGGGTGTGCCGTCCTGTCCGGTGCCGCCGAGCAGTAGCGGGTGCTCGGCGCACTTCTCGGCCGCCTTCCCGACCGCGAGCGGCGCGTCGCCCGGCCGGCCCTGGGGGATGGCGGGGGACGAAGCCCGGACCTCGGGAGCCACGCAGTCGTGGTGCGGTGACGGCTCACCGGTGATCTCGTCGTCGGGCCCGTGCTCCCCGCGGTCCGCGCGTACGCCCGGGGGAACGTGAGTTTCGGGATCGACTTCCGTCGTGGTGTCTGGAAGCACGTCGGCCGCGGTAGGGGTGTCTTCGGTACGGCCAAGCGCAGCGCGGCCGTTGCGCAGGGGGTCCAGGGGCAGCGTGCCCCGGAAGGTCCCTGGGCTGGTCAAGGGCTGGTCAAGGGCTGGTGTAGCCGGGCTGACCTGCGAGTGTGACGGTACCTGCGGCGTCACGTGATGCTCCACTGCGCCGTCAGTGACGCTGCCGTGCGGCGTCACATGACGCTCCAGTGCGGCGTCGCGCATACGCTGCCGGTAGCGGCGATTGCGCTCGGCCTGCTTCGTCAACGCCTTCTCGCGCCGGCTGCGGAACTCCTCCGCCGCACCCGTTCCGCTGAACTCCAGCTCGAAGTTCAGCTTCCAGATGACGGTGCCGCCGGTGAGCTCACCAGTCCGCACGACCAGTTGCGCGGCTTCCAGGCGACGCAGCGCGTCCTTCGTCGTGCGCTGGTCGTTGAAGTGGCTCTCCTGGGTCAGCGTCGCCACCGACGGGCGGATGTTGGTCCCGTCCGGATCGGCGTGCGTCGCCATGACCAGCAGCACGTGGTGCGCGGTCGTGTCGGGTGTGCCGTTGCCCAGCAACAACTTCGGGACCTTCAACGCCCAGAGGAACGGCGCGTAGACCGACAACTGCCCTGCCTTGTCCTTGGTCATGAAGAGGCGGCCTCCCGCCGTTGACGTGCCGGGGTTGCGTGCCGCTGGCGCGGGACCGGCCGCTGCAGGCGTCGCAGCTCGCCCTCCGCCGCGTACTGGAGCAGCTGCAGCGTCTTCAACCACTCGGTGACCGCGAGCTTCTGGGCACGCCGGACCGCGTCGACCCGGTCGCGCGCGTGCTCTCGCGCCAGCGCACCGGCCAGGGCTACGAACGCGGTGCCGGCGCGGGCCGCGGCCTGCCGCACGTGTGGGCTCGACGACCGGCCAGCCAGCACCAGTAGTTCCGGTGTCGGAGTGCTCGCGCGGACGATCGTGCCGCCGGGGGTGACGGTCAGGTCGTGGCGCGCGAGGGTGTCCTCGACGTCGCGCACCGTCCACTCGCCCAGGCCCAGCAGCTCGTCGTGCGGGATGCCGTCGGCGATGGCCCGCAGGATCTGGTCCTCAAAGGAGGACGGCGGCGGCGTCATGGCACACGCGGCGTGGTGTCGGGCACGACGCCGCCCTTGTCGTCGAGGAACACCCAGGCGTACCCGTACTGGACGGTGTGAATCTTCACCGGGATCAAGGTCGTGTCGGCCTTGCCGCCGGGACCAGGACGCACGATCAACCCCAACTTCTCGGCCTCGACCGGACGCTGGTGGATCCAGCCGTGGCAGCCGGCCGCGTTGCCCAGGCCGCACGCGCGCACGCCGTTGCTGGCAGTCCACGGCCCGCCTTGACCCTGGTGCCAGCGGTGGGAGAACTGGGTTCCCCTGCCCTGGCACCACGGCGACCGCACCTCGCACAGGCCACCCAGCCCCGGGCGAAGCCGCACGAGCTTCTTCCCGGCCGCCGGCGCGATCTGGGCCCGCCGCGCCGGACCCCGGTTCGGGAACGGCGTGCGGCGCAGGGGCGTGCCCCGCCGAAGCGGAGCGGTCCGCTTCGGCAGCGCGCTGCGCTTCACGTCGGCACCATTCCGGTGAATCCGACCTTGAGCCGGTCCACCAGTTCGTACCGCGCGCAGATCTCGTCCAGCTCCGGCAGAGCGGGCCGTGCCTGCTGGGGTGGTATCGCCACGGCGTGCCTCGTCGCGTCGGCCAGGGGGCGTACGTGGGCGTCCACGGCGTCGTGGATCACGACGTGCACGGCCCGGCGCACTGTGGCGCGCAGCCGTGCGAGACGGGCGGCCGTGGCGGCGCGGTCGGCGCGGACCCGTTCCGCAGGGACCTCCGCCCGGCCGCCGGCGTTGGTGACGCAGTCCGTGCAGCACGAGCAGGTCGACGCCTCGCCGTGGGCGGGCCGGTGGCCACCGCAGCACACGGTGACCACCCGCACTCCCACGCACGCCGTGCCGATGGGCAGCAGGGCGAGCGCGGCGCTCATGCCGCGCTCGCGCTCTCGGCTCGTATGGCGACGCCGTGTTTCGTGAGGTGCCGGGCCGCGCGCTCGGCCAGTTCGCGAACCGTGATCGGCGTCCCCTCGGCGACGTCGAGCAGCACCCGCTCGGCTTCCAACAGCAGCCCGGACACATCGGTGGACAGCACGCTTTCCCCCGCCGCCTTGGTATGTGCCCAGAGGGTGGGGGTTTTCGCCCGGTCCCCGTGGGTCGTCCACGCGTCGACCAGGTGGAGGGTGACTTCCGCGTCGGACGGTGGGGCCTCGTCGCCTGGCGGCGGTTCGGGTGGCGGTACCGACCGGCGCATGGTCCTCGGCGCGGGCGCGCGGGCCGGGCGGACCGCGCGCACGGGCGGCTGCTCTCCGGGCATGACCTGGTCCGCGTCCAGCACACGCACTACCGGCATCGGCGTCGACAGGTCGCAGCCCGACCACGTCCACACCAACCGGTCGAGCGTGAACTCCTCGCGCAGCGCCGCGCGTTCCGCCGCCGTGGACCGGCCGTGCACGGCGGTGTTCAGCGCGACGATCTCCGGCCGCTCGTCTTGTGTGAAGCGCACCCACGCGGTCACGTCCCAGCCGAGACTCGGCTGGGCCTTGAGGTCCCAGCGCCCGTCAGCGGTCCGGTCTTCCCACGCGGTCAGGATCACCGGCCCAGGCCACGTCAACACCTTCGCCATGAACTGCCGGTGCCGTGCGCCGACCAGCGTCCACACGTCCGGGTCGATCTCGACCTTGATCTCCGAGGAGTAGGCCGGTGCCGGGTCGAGCCCGTCGCGGATCAAGGCGCTGGCCGCGCGGCGGCGTGACAGCGTGTCCGCGAAGCTGCACAGCATCTGCCAGATACCCGACGTGCCGTTCACGACCAGCCCCGTCGACAGCCCTCCGTCCTCGGCCACCTCCCGCGCCAGCTCCCACGCCGCGCACAGCTGCTCGTAGATTTCCGACCAGCTGCCGTCGTGCTCCAGCAGCTCGTAGTCGGCACCCGGCACTGCCGCGTACATGTCGCCGGTCCGGCCTGTGCCGACCTCCAACCAGTAGGTCGTGACCAGCCGGTGACCACCGGAGAACTCGGCTGCGACCCAACCCGGGTCTACGCCCGCCTCGCCGGACAGCAGGACTCGTGACCACGGCGCAGCGCCGGTCGGCCTGCGGGTCGTCAGCGCGGTCATCAGGCACCGTGCCCGGTGATGGTGCCGTCCTCGTCCACGACGCCGGAGGTGATCAGATCATCGATCAACTCGCGGTCGCGGAACGTGAAGTTGACCTTGGGGTCGCTGATCGTCACCTCGATTCCGGGAGGTGCGTCGTCACCGACCTCGCCGCCCCAGCCCATCGGCTGGCGCGCCTTCTGGGACTTCAGCTCCAGCTCGTAGATGACGTTGTCCGGGACGTACTCCTCCTCTTCCAGGAGGTACGGCGCGAGCGTGCGCAGCACGTTCAGCACGTCGGTGTCGGAGCCGACGATCCGGGTGCGCGTCTTGACCTTCTCGCCGTAGTTGGCCTTGATCCAGTCCTCGGTCTTGGTGCGGTCGCGGGTGGTGGCCTTGTACGTAGCCTTCGTCACCGTGATCTGCGCGAGTTCGGCGTCCGGGCTGAGCGGGCTTACCGCGATCCCGGTCGCGCCTCGCCGGAATGCCTGCACGACAGCCTTCTTGGTCTCCGCCACCGCTTCGTTCGACCGGTCCGCACGGAGTTTGCGCACAGCGGCCTGCACCAGCAGCGCGTTCGACGCGGCGGCAAGGTCTCCCGTGGGATCGCCGTCTGCGGGCGCAGTTGATGCTGCGGGCACCGCGGTGTCACTCTGTAGGTCGTGCACGAGGGTCCTCTCGTGTGGGGTGGGTCGTCGCCTCGGCCGGGTCGCGTCCGGCGGGGTGGGCGGCCCACCCTCGTGTTCAGGGGATTGAGATCACGCGTCGAGCAGACCGCTGGCGAACTTCTCGGTCTGCCGGGCGTAGAAGCGCTCCAGCTCGGAGTTCGGGACGCGGTATGTCTGTCCGGCCCGGAAGGCCGACAGCTCCCCGCTGTGAATCCAGTCACGTACCTGCTGCTCGCCGACCCGCATCGAGTCCGCCACCTCCAGCACCGTCCACGCGGTACGGGGCACCTGATCGGCACTCTTCTCCCGCGCCCTTTCCCGCCACCCGCTGCTCACAACACCCCTGCAGGCCGTCTCGCCGGAACACCGAAGCGACGAGACGGTTGCTGGCATACGGAAAACGGCTGGTGGGGACGAACCACTCCGTCGGGATTGGAGTTTGAGGAAGAGCGACTCATGCCGCGTCCTGTCGCGCCGAGGCCACCCGCTGCGATCCCAGTCGGGCGTACACGAACAGTGAGCCCGCCGGCACGCCGAGGGCCTTCTCGATACGCGCACCCACCGTGCCCGCGACCATGACCTGACGGCCCCGCGCGAGACGGTGGACGGTGTCCTTGCCGGTACCGGCCAGTTCGGCGAGCTGCCGCAGTGTCGTACGCGTCGAGCGCATCGACACGGCGAGACGCGTCACCGGCCTATCACCCGTGGTCACATCAGTCCCCTTCGAAGATCGTTCATCGACACGAGGACTGTACGTCTCCTGTCTCGCCTACGGCAACCCACAACGAGACATTTGTGAATGTGAAGATCCACTATTCCGTGTCGAGTGGGGCTCCTACCAGCGGTGACTGCGGAGTTGCGACCCTCATTGATCGTGCGACACTGGCCGCGCCGTGTCGCGTAACCGCGAGACAGCACCCCCACGCTCCTGGAGGATCCGCGTGTCTGCCATCGGCGACTTCCTACGAGGACATCCCGCGTTCGTCGGACTTTCGCTGCGGACAGTCGAGGACGCCACAGGCGTCAGCCGCGCGTCGATCGGCAAGATCTGGGGCGGATCACAGATTCCCGACGACGCGACGTTGGGCAAGTTCGTCGCGGCGATCCTCCAGGCCGAAAGGGCTGCGAGGAAGCAGCAGGTCGACCGACCGGCAACCGACCCGGAGCAACTCCTGCAGCGACTCCGCAACGTGGCCGAACAGGATCGGCTGGGCCCGTTCGAACTGCCGCCCGAGGCCGATCTGCTCGGGCGGCGCGAACGCGCGCTGATCACCGACATGGTGTGGCATGTGATCAGGTCCACCAAGCGCGAGTCCTCGGAGGGGGCTTCGACCGACGCTCCTGCCGTGCCCGGCAACCTTCACGTCCTGCGACCAATGCCGGGCAACAGTGAGCAGCGGATCACTCACGCGGCGTATAACCCGGACGACGAAACGCCAGCGCGTTGACTATCAGCGACTAAGGCGACCTTAACGTCACTCTTTTGGAGTAGTAGGGGCGTTACATCGGGCAGGCGGATCGACGTGGAATTTAGGCCGCGCGGGTGGAACCTCGAACTTACGTTCGGTCGGGCCGTAACGGCTGACCGATGATCGACGTTCACGGTTTATGCACCACAATCCGCCGCTCCTCAACTTGATCAAGGCTGCCCTCCACCAGGGAGGCGGCTTCTACCTCGGGCTCGCCGTGCCACAGCTCGGCGGACTGGCCGAGGTCGAGTTCGCGCGTCGGGAGATCACCCTCGCGCCGGGCCTCACCGACGGCCAGCTCCATGTCGCCCTGGCCCACGAGTTGCTCCACCTCCACCGCGGGCCCGCCACCGTCGGCACCGCCGCCGCGGAAGAACTGGCCGTCCGCGAGCATGTTGCACGCCTGCTCGTCCCCCAAGCCGCTCTACCTGCCATCCTCGGATCAGCGGATCCCCACCAGGTCGCCGAGCGGTGCACGGTCGACCTGCCCACCGCGCGCCTCGCCTTGCAGCTCGCAGCCAGCGAACGCGCGCGCACCGAAGGAGCAGCGTGATGGCGAGACCCAGGACACCGGTCGGCTCGTGGGGCGAGATCACCACCACCGAACTCGCGAACGGGTGGGAGGCCAGCGCCTACTTTCGCGACCGTAACGGCAACCTCCCTCGCGTCAAGAAACGCGGCCGCACGAAGACAGCAGCCACGAACAATCTCAAGAAGCAGCTCGTGTCGATGGCCAAGGAGGTACGGCAGAAGACGATCAACCGCGAAACCCGCTTCGATAAAGTTTGCGGGCTATGGCTCACTTACATCCAGGGGCAGGCCGATAGCGGGGCGATGTCCTGGAGTTCCGTCAAGAACTTCAGGTCGTGGACCAGGACGTGGATCATTCCGGCCTGTGGCCAACTGCAACTCCACGAACTCTCCGTGGGAGTGTTCGAGGATTTGGTGGACGAGGCGCAGGATCTGCGCAGCTACAGCACTGCCGCCCAGGTCAAGACCACGCTGACGCTCATCTGCGATTTCGTCATCCGTCACAATTCGACCGTCCTGCACGGAAACTACGGTCGCCAGATGAAGCGTCTCCGCAACCACGACCCGAAAGAAGTCGTCGCGTTGGACAAGGACGAAGTAGCAGACCTCAGGGCGAAGCTGAGCCAGTTCATCGAAACAAAGCAGAATGATTCACGCGGGCGAGTATCGGCGCGCCGTCGCGTATGGGACAACCTGATCGATAGCTGTGACGGACTCCTGTCCACGGGAGTACGGATCGGCGAACTGTTCGCGCTGACTGGCGAAGATTTCGACAACAAGGAACAAGTCCTGACGGTGAATGCCCACCTGGTCCGGAAGCCGGAGGCGGGGCTGATCCGCGTCTCCGGACGCAAGGGCGGCCAGAAGGGACTCCTCCTGCGCGTACCAGAGTGGTCCGTGCCGATGTGGCGACGCCGCAAGCTGGCGGCCGGCGGCGGCCCGCTGTTCCCGTCTCCCGAGTCGGGCGGCTGGCAGTCGCTCACCACCGCCGGCCGCCAGCTGCGAGAGGCATTCGACTGGGCTGGCTACCCGGACCTCACCAGCCACGTACTGGGGCGCAAAACGGTGGCGAGGGCGATGGACGAGGCTGGCCTGGACATCGGCGACGTGGCGAACCAACTAGGCAACACGCGCAAGATCGCCGAGGATCATTATGTTCCCGCCCGAGTCGCCAACCCGCGAAGCGCAGCAGCACTGGAGGCCCTCGGGCGGTGACCATCAATCTCGTCCGTTTACCGCCCCACTCGACCAGCTGACACCTTCGCGAGACGGCTATAACCCACTTGACCAGGCCTTATCTACCGACATACCCGGCCTCGACCTACCAGCCGAAGTTCTGGGTCCAGTACACGCCGTACGAGCCGCCGCGCGCCATGCCGACGCCCAGCGCCTTGAGCTCGCAGTTCAGGATGTTCGCGCGGTGGCCGGGCGACTCCATCCAGCCCTTCACGACCTCCTCGGGGGTGCGCTGACCGGCGGCGATGTTCTCCGCGCCGGGCGAGGGGTGGCCGGCGGCCTTGACCCGGTCCACGAACGTGCGGCCGTCCTTGGACCGGTGGTCGAAGTAGTTCTGGGCGGCCATGTCCGCGCTGTGCCCGCGAGCGGCCCGGTTCAGCCGCTCGTCGACCCCCAGCACGGGGCAGCCGTGGGCCGCGCGCTGGTCGTTGGTCAGGGTGAACACCCTGGCCTCGGCGGCCTCGACGTCACCGCGCACCGGCGCGACGGGCTCGGGCGCGGCCCGGTGCTCGACGGGCGTCGCGGCGGCGGCGGCGGTCGTGGTCGTGATCGGCTCGGCGGTGGTCTCGGCGGTGCTCGCCGGAGGTGCCGCCGAAGGTGTCGCGGGGGGTGTCGCGGAGGTGCTCCCGGAGGGGGTCGGGGTGACCGACGGGGCCTCCGGGTGCGAGGTGGTGCGGACGTTGGTGGTGGCCGTGGCGGCCACCTGCGCAACGCCCCGGACGTCGTCCCGGGCGTCGCCGCACCCGGCCAGGACCAGCCCGGCGAGGGTGACGACGACCGGCAGTGCGGTGCTCATGCGGAACACGAGGAAAACCTCATCTGCGCTAGACGATTTTACGGGCGCGGCGACCGCACGAGCACTTTTCGCAGGGTAAGCGCGCTGCGGTCGCCGCACCGAACGGAGAACCGGGCGGACCGGGCAAGGGGGAGAGCACTACGGTCGGCCTCAATTCCGTAAATGACCTTATCGGTCACCACGGAATTGTCAACCATGATTTATTTAAGGAACATTTAAAGGTTGTATGAGGTGACGGAAAGAAACGGCCGGTTAACCTTGGACCTCGGGTACCCGGGTCAGCCGAAGTTGAACCCGGGTGCCGCCGAGCGGCCCGCGGTCCACGACCAGCGAGCCCCCGGTGGACTCGGCCGCGCGGCGGGCGATGTCGAGTCCGAGACCGGTGGAGCCGGCGCTGCTGCTTCCACGGCGCAGCGCCGTCTCCAGGTCCTCGATGCCGGGTCCGGCGTCCTCGATGACGATCACCACCACCTCCGGCCGGTGGAACAGCGCCACCACGAAACCCACACCTTCGGGTGTGTGCCGGAAGATGTTGCCCAGCACCACGTCCATCGCCGCGGCCAGGTCGGTGCGGGTGAGCGGCACGAACCCGCTGCGCTCGGTGCCCCGCATGTTCCACCGCCGCTGCTGGTCGTCGGCCAGCGCCGACCAGAACACCAGCCGGTCGTGCACCACCTGGGCGGCGTCGCACTGCCCGCCCTCGGGGTCGTCGAGCTCCCGGCGGGCGGCCCGGATCAGCTCGTTGACCTCGCGTTCCAGCGCGTGCACGGCCTGCCGGACGCGGTTGGCACCGGGGTCCGCGCCGAGCGTCTCGGAGTCCAGCCGCAACGCGGTGAGCGGCGTCCGCAGCCGGTGCGATAGGTCGGCCAGCACCTCGCGCTCGGCGGCCATGAGCTGCCCGATCCGGTCGGCCATCCGGTTGAACGCCCCGCCCGCGTCGGCCAGCTCGGGCGGCCCGGTGGGCACCACGCGGGTGGTCAGGTCGCCCTGCTCCATCCGCTGCGCGCCCTCCGCGAGGGCCTGGGACGCCCGCACCACCCGCGCCCCGAGCCGGTCGGCGACCAGCACGGACGCCAGCACCAGCGACAGCGCCACGCCGCTGAGCGCCAGCCACGCGGAGGTGACGCCGCGGGACAGCTCGTCCTCGGGCACGAACGCCTCGACCACCGCCACCCGGTCCTCGCCGAGCACGACGGGTTGCAGGTGCACCCGCCCGTCGGACACCGAATCGGCGAAGGCGAGGCCCTGTTCGCGGGCGCGGCCGAGCTGCTCGGCGGTGGCCTTCACGGAGCCGATCACCTGTCCCCCGACCAGGTGAACGGCCAGGCGTCCGCCGGTGGACACCAGCGCCCGCTCGACGTCGACCGGCTCGGCGGTGATCACCAGGACCGGGGTGAGCGCGACGGCCTGCCGCTCGGCCTCGGCCATCGCCCGGTCCTCGGCGAGCTGGCGCACCACCAGGGCCAGCGGGATCAGGAACGCGAGCGCCACCATGGAGGTGACGGCCAGCGAGACCAGCGCGAGCGACCTCCTCACTCGACGGCCGTCAACTTGAACCCGACACCGCGCACGGTGTGCAGGTAGCGGGGTTGCGCGGCCCGTTCGCCGAGCTTGCGCCGCAGCCACGACAGGTGGACGTCGAGCGTCTGGTCGTCGTGCCGGCCGGGCAGGTTCCACAGGTTGGCCAGCAGCTCGCCGCGCGGCACGACCTTGCCCTCCCGCGCGGCCAGGTAGGCGAGGAGGTCGAACTCCTTGCGGGTCAGGTTGAGCTCGCGGCCCGCCAGCCGCGCCTCCCGCCGGTCGAGGTCGACGGTGAGCTGCCCGATCCGCAGCGGCTCGGGGGCCTCCTCCTTGCGGGCCCGCCGCAGCACCGCCGACAGGCGCGCGGCCAGGTGCTCGCTGGAGAACGGTTTGACCAGGTAGTCGTCCGCGCCCGCGTTGAGCACGCGGACGATCTCCGCCTCCTCGTCGCGCGCGGTCGCGACGATCACCGGCACGTCGCACAGCCCGCGCATCATCCGCAGGGCGTCCGCGCCGTCCATGTCGGGCAGCCCGAGGTCGAGCACGACGAGGTCGAACGGGGTGACGCCCGCGATCTCCCGCAGGGCTTCCAGCGCCGTGCCGACCGGCAGCACCGCGTGCCCCAGCCCGGTCAACGCGCGGGTCACCGCCGAGCGCACCACCGGGTCGTCCTCGACCAGCAACACCGAGACCATGGCGCGCACCGTAACGCCCATCGACACGAACGGGTGAACAACATCCACCTGCTGGACCTGCCGGCGACACCGGCACCCACCAACCGCAGTCGCCCGCCACCAGCCGACAGCCCCGCTACCCGAGCATTGCCGGAATCACGCCCAATTCACCGGAACCGAATCGGTGAAGTTCGACGACAAACCCCGCGACCGCCGGAAAACGCATTTGTCCCCGGATCGGCCACCGGCGGACTCCGAAATGACCGCCGGCCGCCCCGGAGGCCCTTCGGCGGGCCCGAACCGCGCTTTCCACCCGCCGGCCGGCGACCCGCGCCCCCGAAAAACCCGCCGCGCGGTTCACCACGCCGGCGGGTGGGCGAGTCGACGGCCGGCCCGCGCAGGGCACCCGACAGCTCCACGCAGGTCAACGACGTGCCGGGCGGCCAGGCGTCCACGGCGGCCGGACCGCCGGCAGGATGGCCGCGTGACCAGGGGCCTGCAATACCTCGCGGCGTGGTCGGCGTCCACCGCCGTGGCCGTGGCCCTGTCCTGGCTCGGCATCCGGTTCGTGCTCGAAGCGGGCGTCGCGGAACGGCCCCGGCTCGTCGCCGAACCCGCCCAGTCGACTGCCCTCGCCACCACCCCCACCACGACCACCACCGTCGTGCCCACGACCACCACCACGACCGTCCCGATGGCCGTGACCACGACCGCACCGCCCGAGACGACCACCACCACGACCACGCCCCCCACGACCACGACGACGCCCACCGCCACCGCCCTGGCCACCGAGGAGGGCACCTGGCAGGTCCAGGAGGGCGAACGGGTCTACCTGCGCAGCTTCCGGCTCCAGGGCGGGGTCGTGGCCATCAAGTTCTCCCCCCGCGAGATGGACCCCGTCTCCGCCACCCCCCGGCAGGGCTTCGCGGTCGACATCCGCCGGCCGGCGGACGCCGTCGTGGTCATGTTCGACAGCCCCGACCACCACTCCCGCGTCGAAGCCACCTGGATCGACGGCCCCCGCTGGCAGATCATCGAAGAGGGCTGAACCCGGCACCGCGACACGTCCACCGGCCGGCATCCCGGACTCCCCCGCCGCCGAGCGCGGCACAGCCACGGCACCGGTGGTTCGATCACGCCCATGACGCACGCCGGCGAACCCCACCACGACGACCTCTCCGAGCGCCTGAACCGGCTGCGCGCGGGCGTGCTCGGCGCGAACGACGGGATCGTCTCCACCGCCGGCCTGGTCGTCGGCGTCGCCGGCGCGTCGGCCGACCGGACCGCGATCCTCGCCGCCGGCGTCGCCGGGCTGGTCGCGGGCGCGCTGTCCATGGCGGGCGGGGAGTACGTGTCGGTGAGCACCCAGCGCGACACCGAGCGGGCCGCGCTGGCGCTGGAGGAACGCGAGCTGCGCGAGATGCCCGACGAGGAGGAGCGCGAGCTCGCGCTCCTCTACCAGGACAAGGGCCTGTCGCCGGAACTGGCCGCGCGGGTCGCCCGCGAGCTGACCGACCGGGACCCGCTGCGCGCCCACGCCGAGGCCGAGCTCGGGATCGACCCGGACAGCCTCACCAGCCCGTGGCAGGCGGCGTGGGCGTCCCTGGTGTCGTTCGCGCTCGGTGCGCTGATCCCGCTGGTGGCGATCGTGCTGCCGCCGCTCGCCTGGCGGGTGTGGGCGTGCGCGGCGGCGGTGCTGGTCGGCCTGGTGCTCACCGGCGTGGTCAGCGCGCGCCTGGGGTCCAGCCCGGTGTGGCGGGCGGTGCGGCGCAACGTCGTGGTGGGGACGCTGACCATGGTGGTGACCTACGGCGTCGGGCTGCTGTTCGGCGTCGCCGTCGGCTAGCGCGGACCCTGGGAGCGGCGCGGACTCACGCTCTCCCGGTCACGTTCCGTCAAACTCGAAGACGCTCGGTGATAAATCGGTCTTCGACCGTCGCCTTCCGCCCCGCCACCGACAAGATCGGCAAAAAAGTCGCGCATCGGAGGTGTGAGGTCCGCGTCGGGCGGGTACTCGCGTCGCACTCGACGCCGTTCGGGCGTGTCGAGCCCCCGGAGCGGAGGTGCCCGCCGTGACCCACCCCTCGACCACCCTCTTCGCCCCGCGCACCATTCGAGCCGAGCGCCGGGTGTGGGCGCTGCTCACCGCCCTGTTCGCCCTGGTCGCCGGGGTGAACGCGATCATGGCCCTGAGCGAGGCGCAGTGGTGGCAGGGCGCGCTGGCCGGTCTCGCCGTGGTGGCCGCCGTGGGCTGCGGGCGCGTCACCCGCACCACCCGGAAGTGACTTCATAACGCACTGAAGTCACTGATTGAGCAGAGGGCCTAGTCCGACCGGGTGTAACCCGGTGGTCGGATGGATGTCAACCGCGGGTGGGATTCCCCACGACGCCCTCTCGGACTAGAGCCATAACCGCGAATTCACACTATCGTCACAAGACCCCGGCAATCCCGGTGCACCGCTCCGCGTGTCCCAGCGGCCCGATCCGGCCCCCGCAGGACCCGCGCGCAAGGAAGTGCAGTTACCGCACAACGGAGTGCGGAACCCGCGCCGCCGATCTTCCGGCGCGGGGTCCCAGAGCCAGTCACAGGCCGAGCCGCCACGCGTCAACGAAGCGCGTCCTCAGGCGTTCGGCCATCTCCGTTTGCCCACACGCCTTGTCAGGCGCTGCCACGGGAGGGCCCGTTGTGACCCACCACCACAACCAGCCGCAGGGTCTCTACGACCCGCAGTTCGAGCGCGACGCGTGCGGCGTCGCGTTCGTCGCCGACCTGGCCGGTCGGCGAAACCACGCGATCGTCGCGAAAGCGCTGGTCGCGTTGCGCAACCTGGAACACCGGGGTGCGCGCGGCGCGGAGCCGGAGACCGGCGACGGCGCGGGCATCCTGATCCAGGTGCCCGACGCGTTCTTCCGCGAGGTGGTCGACTTCGCGCTGCCCGAAGCGGGCGGCTACGCGGTCGGCACGGCGTTCCTCCCGCAGGACAACGCGCAGGTCAGGGCCGTTATCGAGCGGATCGCGGCGGAAGAGGGCGCGACCGTCCTCGGCTGGCGCGACCTGCCGGTGGACGCCGACCACGTCGGACCCACCGCGCGGACCACCATGCCCGCGTTCAGCCAGCTCTTCCTCGGCGGCGAGGAGGGCCTCGAACTGGAACGCCTGGCGTTCGTGGTGCGCAAGCGCGCCGAGCACGCGACCGACGTCTACTTCCCGTCGCTGTCCGGGCGGACCATCGTCTACAAGGGGATGCTCACCGAACCCCAGGTGGAGAAGTTCTTCCCCGACCTCACCGACGAGCGGGTGACCAGCTCCATCGGCCTGGTGCACTCCCGGTTCTCCACCAACACGTTCCCGTCGTGGCCGCTGGCCCACCCGTACCGGTACGTGGCGCACAACGGCGAGATCAACACCCTGCGCGGCAACCGGAACTGGATGGACGCCCGCGAGTCCGTGCTGGCCACCGACCTGATCCCGGGCGACCTGGAGCGGGTCTTCCCGGTGATCACTCGGGGCGCGAGCGACTCGGCGTCCTTCGACGAGGTGCTGGAGCTGCTCCACCTGAGCGGCCGGTCGCTGCCGCACGCGGTGCTGATGATGATCCCCGAGGCGTGGGAGAACCACGCCGAGATGGACCCGCAGCGACGCGCGTTCTACGAGTTCCACTCCACGCTGATGGAGCCGTGGGACGGCCCGGCGCTGGTGTCGTTCACCGACGGCACGCTGATCGGCGCGGTGCTGGACCGCAACGGCCTGCGCCCGGCCCGCTACTGGGTCACCGAGGACGGCCTGGTGGTGCTCGGCTCCGAGGCGGGCGTGCTGGAGTTCGACCAGGCCACCATCGTGCGCAAGGGCCGGCTGGAGCCGGGCCGGATGTTCCTGGTGGACACCGCGCAGGGCCGGATCATCGACGACGAGGAGATCAAGGGCGAGCTCGCCGCCGCGCACCCGTACCGGGAGTGGGTCGCCGACGGCGTCCTGCACCTGGCCGACCTGCCCGCGCGCGAGCGCGAGATCCCGACGCACGCCTCCCTCGTGCGCCGTCAGCAGGCGTTCGGCTACACCGAGGAGGAGCTGGCGCTCCTGCTGCGGCCGATGGCCCGGACCGGTGCGGAACCGATCGGCTCGATGGGCAACGACGCCCCGTTCGCGCCGCTGTCGGACCGCCCCCGGCAGTTGTTCGACTACTTCACCCAGCTCTTCGCCCAGGTCACCAACCCGCCGCTGGACGCGATCCGCGAGGAGCTGGTGACCAGCCTGCACGCCACCCTGGGCGCGGAACCCAACCTGCTGGTGGCGGGCGCGGACTCGTGCCGGCGGATCTCGCTGCCGTTCCCGGTGCTGGACAACGACGAGCTGGCCAAGCTGGTGCACGTCGACGACGACGGCGAGCTGCCGGAGTTCCGCACCCACACCGTGCACGGCACCTACGACGTCGCCGGCGGCGGCGCGGCGCTGGTCGGCCGGCTCGCGGAGATCAAGGCCGAGGTGTCGGCGGCGATCCGGGACGGGGCGCGCCTGGTCGTGCTGTCCGACCGGGGCGTGGACGCCACGCGCGCGCCGATCCCGTCGCTGCTGCTGACCGGCGCGGTGCACCACCACCTGGTGCGGGAGAAGACCCGGACCCAGGTGGACCTGATCGTGGAGGCGGGCGACGCCCGCGAGGTGCACCACATCGCGCTGCTCGTCGGCTACGGCGCGAAGGCGGTAAACCCCTACCTGGCCATGGCCTCGGTGGAGGAACTGCCCGAGCCGACCGCGAAGGCGGCCACCCGGAACCTGATCAAGGCGCTGGGCAAGGGCGTGCGCAAGACGATGTCCAAGATGGGCGTCTCGACCGTCGCCTCCTACACCGGCGCGCAGATCTTCGAGGCCATCGGCCTGGGCAGCGAGGTCGTCGACTCCTGTTTCACCGGAACGACCTCACGACTGGGCGGCATCGGCTTCGACGTCATCGCCGAGGAGGTCGCGCGGCGGCACCGGGTCGCGTTCCCGGCGGACGGCGTGCGCCCGCACCACCGCGAGCTGGAGACCGGCGGCGAGTACCAGTGGCGGCGCGAAGGCGAAGCGCACCTGTTCAACCCGCAGACGGTGTTCAAGCTCCAGCACTCCACGCGCTCCGGGCGCTACGACGTGTTCAAGGAGTACACCAAGGCCGTGGACGACCAGTCGCGGCGGCTGATGACGCTGCGCGGCCTGTTCGCGTTCAAGGACACCACGCCGATCCCGGTCGAGGAGGTCGAGCCGGTCTCCGCGATCGTCAAGCGGTTCGCCACCGGAGCGATCTCCTACGGCTCGATCTCCAAGGAGATGCACGAGGTCCTGGCGATCGCGATGAACCGGCTGGGCGCGAAGTCCAACACCGGCGAGGGCGGCGAGGACGCCGACCGGTTCGTCCGGGACGCGAACGGCGACCTGCGCCGGTCCGCGATCAAGCAGGTGGCCTCCGGCCGGTTCGGGGTCACCAGCGAGTACCTGGTCAACGCGGACGACATCCAGATCAAGATGGCCCAGGGCGCGAAGCCCGGCGAGGGCGGGCAGCTCCCCGGTGCGAAGGTGTACCCGTGGATCGCCAAGACCCGGCACTCCACGCCCGGCGTCGGCCTGATCTCGCCGCCGCCGCACCACGACATCTACTCGATCGAGGACCTGGCGCAGCTCGTCCACGACCTGAAGAACGCCAACCCGGCGGCGCGCGTGCACGTGAAGCTCGTCTCCGAGGTCGGCGTCGGCACGGTCGCGGCGGGGGTGTCCAAGGCGCACGCCGACGTCGTGCTGATCTCCGGCCACGACGGCGGCACCGGCGCGTCCCCCCTGTCGTCCATCAAGCACGCGGGCGGCCCGTGGGAGCTCGGCCTGGCCGAGACGCAGCAGACGTTGCTGCTCAACCGGTTGCGCGACCGGATCGTGGTGCAGACCGACGGTCAGCTCAAGACCGGGCGGGACGTGGTGGTCGCGGCGCTGCTCGGCGCGGAGGAGTTCGGTTTCGCCACCGCTCCCCTGGTCGTGTCGGGCTGCGTCATGATGCGGGTCTGCCACCTCGACACCTGCCCGGTGGGCGTGGCCACCCAGAACCCGGTGCTGCGCGCGAAGTTCGCGGGCAAGGCCGAGCACGTGGTGAACTTCTTCGAGTTCGTCGCGCAGGAGGTCCGGGAACTGCTGGCGCAGCTCGGTTTCCGCACCCTCGCCGAAGCCGTGGGCCACGCCGAGCTGCTGGACACCAGGGCCGCGGTGGACCACTGGAAGGCGGCCGGGCTCGACCTGTCGCCGATCTTCCACGTGCCCGAGCTGCCGGCAGGCGCGGCCCGGCACCGGACCACGGCCCAGGAGCACGGGCTGGAGAAGGCGTTGGACAACACGCTGATCCAGCTCGCCGAGGGCGCGATCGCGACCGGCGACCGGGTGCGGCTGGAACTGCCGGTGCGCAACGTGAACCGGACGGTCGGCACCATGCTCGGCTCCGCGGTGACCAAGCGGTGGGGCGGCGCGGGCCTGCCGGACGACACCATCGACATCACGTTCACCGGCACCGCCGGGCAGTCGTTCGGCGCGTTCCTGCCGCGCGGCATCACCCTGCGGCTGATCGGCGACGGCAACGACTACGTGGGCAAGGGTCTGTCCGGCGGGCGGATCACCGTCCGCCCGGTGCCCGACGCGCGGTTCGCCGCCGAGCAGCACGTGATCGCCGGCAACGTGATCGGCTACGGCGCGACCGGCGGCGAGATCTTCTTGCGCGGCAAGGTCGGCGAGCGGTTCTGCGTGCGCAACTCGGGCGCGCTGGCCGTGGTCGAGGGCGTGGGCGACCACGGCTGCGAGTACATGACCGGCGGCCGGGTGGTCGTGCTCGGGCAGACCGGCCGCAACTTCGCGGCGGGCATGTCCGGCGGCATCGCCTACCTGCTCGACGCGGCCGAACTGCGGGTCAACCCGGAGATGGTCGACCTCGACCCGCTGGACGACGCGGACCGCGACTTCCTGCGGTCCGCGGTGGAGAAGCACTACACCGAAACGGGTTCGGCGGTGGCCCACGGGCTGCTGGCGGACTGGGACCTCGCGGTCGACCGGTTCGCGAAGGTCATGCCCAAGGACTACAAGAGGGTGTTGGCGGCACAGGCGCGGGCCGAGCAGGAAGGCCGCGACGTCGACGAGGCGATCATGGAGGCCGCACATGGCTGATCCGCGCGGTTTTCTGACCACGGAGCGCGAGACCCCGCGCAGCCGGCCGGTGTTCCTGCGGCTGCGGGACTGGCGCGAGGTGTACGAGGAGTTCGAGCGACCCCGGCTGGAGAAGCAGGCCGGGCGCTGCATGGACTGCGGCATCCCGTTCTGCCACCAGGGCTGCCCGCTGGGCAACCTGATCCCCGAGTGGAACAACCTGGTGTGGGAGCAGGACTGGCGCGAAGCGGCGGAACGCCTGCACGCCACCAACAACTTCCCGGAGTTCACCGGGACGTTGTGCCCCGCCCCGTGCGAGGCCGCTTGCGTGGTCGGGATCAACGGCGATCCCGTCACCATCAAGCGGGTCGAGATCTCGATCGTCGACCGCGCCTGGGACGAGGGGTGGGTCACGCCGCAGGAGCCCCGGACCCGCACCGGCCGGCGCGTCGCCGTGGTGGGTTCGGGGCCCGCGGGCCTGGCCGCCGCGCAGCAGCTCACCCGCGCCGGCCACGACGTCGTGGTGCTGGAGCGGGCGGACGCCATCGGCGGCCTGCTGCGCTACGGGATCCCCGAGTTCAAGATGGAGAAGTGGCGGCTGGACCGCAGGCTGGGCCAGATGCGGGCCGAGGGCACCGAGTTCCGGACGAACGTGAACGTCGGCGTGGACGTCACGATCGAGGAGCTGCGCGCGTCCTACGACGCCGTGGTGCTCGCGGGCGGCGCGACCGCGTGGCGCGACCTGCCCGTGCCGGGCCGTGAACTGGCCGGCGTGCACCAGGCGATGGAGTACCTGCCGGGCGCGAACCGGGTGGCGCGCGGTGACCTGGCCGCACCGCCGATCACCGCCGAGGGCAAGCACGTCGTGGTCATCGGCGGCGGCGACACCGGCGCGGACTGCGTCGGCACCGCCCACCGCCAGGGCGCGCTCTCGGTGACCCAACTGGAGATCATGCCCCGGCCGCCGGAGCAGCGCGCCGAGATCAACCCGTGGCCCACCTACCCGACGCTGTACCGGGTCACCTCGGCGCACGAAGAGGGCGGCGAGCGGGTCTACGCGGTGTCCACGGTGGAGTTCCTCGGCGACGCGGACGGTGCCGTGCGCGCCATCAAGCTGGTCGAGGTGCACGGCTTCGAGCCGGTGCCGGGCACCGAGCGGGAGCTCCCGGCCCAACTGGTGACGCTGGCCATGGGCTTCGTCGGTCCGGAGACGGAAGGGCTGCTCGACGGCCTGGCCGTCGACCTGGACCAGCGCGGCAACGTGGCCCGCGACCAGGAGTTCGCGACGTCGGTCGACGGCGTGTTCGTGGCCGGCGACATGGGCCGGGGCCAGTCCCTGATCGTGTGGGCGATCGCCGAGGGCCGCTCGGCCGCAGCGGGCGTCGACGCGTACCTGACGGGGCGGCAGGTCCTGCCCAGGCCGATCGAACCGACCGACCGCCCCCTGACCTAGGCGGAACGGCCACTGGCACGAACGGGTGAATGATCCCGGCAGTTTGTACGAAAACACCGTTCCAGATGCTCGGTTTGATAAATCGACCGCCTCGAACCACCCCGGTAACCCCCGAGACGGCCTCCGGTGGCCGGACAACGTAGTCCGCCCATCGGAGGCTTCCCACCGCACGAGCCCACGCCAACGCACCCCAGACAAGACAACACAGACAAGACAACGCCAGCCAGATAACGCCAGCCACATAACGCCGGCAAGACAATGCCGGCCAGACAACGCCGACTACCCGCAACGACGAGCCGGCGTCCCGCGAGCCCGATGGCCGGGAGGCATCTCGCCTCTCGCGCCTCGGTTCTCGTTCCGGACCACCCGCCAACCACGGCCAGCGACTCACCGCCGCCAGTAGCCCGCCACCACCAGCCACTCGCCCGCCGCCCGCCGCCCGCCGCCAGCCGCGTGCCACCGTCAGCCGCCGGCCCTCCGACCGGCACCCGCCGCTCGCCCGCTTCAGTGGACTGCGAGCAGTCGCCCGCCCCACAGACCGCCCAGCCGAACGCTGTGGCCGAACGCCCTGGCCGAACGCCCTGGCCGACCGCTTCAGTGGACTGCGAGCAGGTGGATGTCGGTCACGCGCAGCGGTCGGCCGGCCAGATCGCCGCCGGTCCACCGGGGGTCGGTCCCGCTCCACGACACCGACCCGCAGTTCAGCGCCACGGTCGTCTCGTGCGCGGTCGGCGTGCCCGGGAACGCCAGGGTCGTCCGCACCTCCGCGCCACCTCCCGGCACGTTCAGGAAGAACCGCTCCCGCACCACGTCGAGCAACCCGTCGAGCCTCAGCTCCGCACCGTCCCCACTGTTTCCGCTGTTTCCGCTGTCCCCGCCAGCCGCGCCATCCGCGCCAGCCGCACCGGCAGCGCCGGTCAGGCGGCACGAGTCGACCACGCTCACCTTCGCCGTGAGCGCGCTCCGGTTCACCGCCGACACCGTCACCTTGGTGAAGTTGTCGGTCACCTCCACCCGCTCCACCGTGACCTCCACCGGTCCCACGTGGCCGCCGACCGGCGTGGCAAGTCGTTGCGCCAGCACGGTTTCGTGGGCGGTCACCCGGTCGGTCAACGCCGCGATCAGGTACGCGACCGCACCCCCGACCACGAGCAGCAGGAACGCCGCCCGCACCAGCGGTCCCGGGCCGGTGCCGCGCGTCCGGACCTCCGGCAGCTCGCGCAGCAGGTGCACGATCAGCGGCACCGCGCCCAGCGCGACCGCCAGACCC
Source organism: Actinosynnema sp. NPDC023587 (assembly GCF_040640215.1). NCBI lineage: Bacteria > Bacillati > Actinomycetota > Actinomycetes > Pseudonocardiales > Pseudonocardiaceae > Actinosynnema > Actinosynnema sp. NPDC023587. The sequence continues at coordinate 292,299 of NZ_JBFABG010000006.1, forward strand.
GCCGTCATCAGCGGGGTCAGAGTAGGCTCGACCACTTTCGCGACCGCCGTCACCGCCAGCACGAGCACCAGGCACAGCACGACCCGCCCGGTCGTCAGGAACCTCGGCCGCCGCCGGGGCGGTGGGCCGGTCCGGCGCGCCGACGCCCGACGCGGCTCGGGGGGCGGTTCCCGCCGCAACGGCCGGTGGCCGCGTCCCGCCCGGTCCTGGGAAGTGCTCATCGCGCCCCCAACACTCGTGTCGCGCCACGTGGCCCCCCAGCGTGCACACCGGTGATCGATCCGGCCCGACCACACGCCGGGAATCCACTCGGACGGGGGACGGAACGGGCCGGGCAGCCGCGCGCCTGCCCGGCCCGTCCGCGTTCACCGCTCCCGCGCACCGCCGCCTACGGGCAGGCCTTCCAGGCGAAGTGGTAGGTCGTCTTCAGGCTGGCGTCGGTCGAGTCCATCGCCATGAAGCTGGTGGCCCGGGTGCCGGACGTGCCGGCGTTGACTCTCAGCTCGGTGTTGATGTTGAAGTTCCGCTTCTCCCCGCACGGCGCGTAGGCGACCGCCCCGATCGGGACCTCGTCGTCGGCTTCCCAGTTGTCGTCGAGCGGGCCGTTCCAGGAGTGCGACTTGTAGGTCGTCTCGGACATCCCCTGGAAGTAGTAGTTCGCCTTCTCGGTACCGGACGCGCCCCGCTCCAGCTTGCCGAAGCCCCGGTAGTCGGCCTTGGCGATGCCGTAGGTGAAGCCCTGCGGCACGTGGACCTCCAGGTTGAGCTGGCAGTTCTTCCGGAAGTCCGCCGGTCCGGCACCCGGCCCGACCTTGGCCAGGTACTCGCTGTAGGTCACGGTGAACGCCTGGCGGTCGTCCGAGACCGCGACGGCCGCGGTGCCGGGCTTGCAGCCCGAGCCGTTGACGGTCAGCAGCTTCACGTAGATCACGCCGGGAGGCGGCGCATCGTCACCGGGCGCACCTCCGGGGGGAAAGATGATCGCTGTCGAAGCCAGGGCGGCCGCAGCCACGAAGTTGAGCATGAATGCACCTTCCGACTAGTTCCACGCGGCGGCGGCAGGAAATTGACGCTGAGCTCGCGGCGGCGGCCTGTCCGGAGGGATCAGCTACAGCGCTTCCAGGAGAAGTGGTACCGGGTGCCGGCGCTGCCGTCGGTCGAGTCCATCACGATGAAGCTCGTCCCGCGCGAATTACCGGCGTTGACCCGCAGTTCGGTGTTCACGTTGAGGATCTTGCGCTCGCCGCACGGCGCGAACACGATCGAACCCCATTCGGTGCTGTCCGTGGCCTGCCAGTTGTCGCTCTGCGGGCCGCGGAACGTGTGGCTCTTGCGCGTGGTGCCCGACTGGCCCTGGAAGTAGTAGCCGGCCTGCTCCAGGGCGCTCGCGCCGGGCTGGAGGTGCGCGAACCCGCGGTAGTCGGCCTGGGCCACCCCGTAGGTGAAACCCTGCGGGTAGTTGACCCGGAGTGCGAGCTGGCAGTTCTTCCGGAAGTCGGTCGGTTCGGTGTCCGCGCCGGCCTGGGCGAGGTAGGAGCTGTAGGTGACGGTGAACGAGGTCCGGTCGGGCGACGCGGCGACCGCCGTCGTGCCCGCCGGGCACCCCGAGCCGTTGACCGTGACGAGGTCGACCGTGACGTAGTCGGGCGGGGCCTCCGTCTGCACCACTCCGCCGGTGGGCACGAGCGCGGTCAATGCGAGGGCAGCCGCTGCCATTGTGGTCAGCATGAAGGGCCTTTCTGCTGCGTGGTGACGCGGCGGCGCGCTGGAAATGTAGCGCAGGAATCATGCCGCACGTTCCGCCAACCGGGTGGCGACCTTATTTCAAACGTCCGCCGATAGCCGGCGGAAATTCTCCACAACGTCGGATGACCACACCGCGCGAAACTCGTCACACCCGCAACAACACTTTTATCTAATACTGTCTCTCCCGTTCGGACGAAAAACCCGACACCGCGCCGGGAACATTCGACGACCGGCCTAGTCGGGGCGGGCCGCGACCACCCGTCGGATGAGTTCGACCATGTGGGCGCGCTCGCCCGGATCGAGGGCCTCGAACCACCGGGCTTCCCGGCCGTTCTGCCGGGGGAAGATCCCGGAGACCGCCGTGCGGCCCTCTTCGGTCAGCGCGACGAACACGACGCGCCGGTCCTGGTCGTCCCGGGTGCGTTCGACGAGCCCGGCCCGTTCCAACGTGTTGATCAGGTTGGACATGGCCGACCGGGTGGTGCCGGAGAGGTCGGCCAACCGGGCGGGCTGGGTGGGCCCGAGGATCCACAGCTTGAACATCAACCGGAACCCGGGCATGGTCCACCCCTGTTCGCGGTGCACCAGCGCCTCGTAGTCCGTGATCATCATGTACGCGAGGTGCAGCACGTTGTACGAGAGCCCGAACGCCTCCGCGTCACCGCCGCTCTCCGCGATCCGGTGCCGCGCGAACCGCTCGTAATCCTGCTCCGTCGCCACGTCCTCCGCGAGGGGGACCTCCTGCTCTGCCACCCGCGCATCCTCGCAGGGCAACCCGGTCAGCGGAACGCGAATGGGGCACACTTGCCGACGTGCTGGGAACAAGGCGGTTCGGCATCACGGCGGCGCTGGCGCTCGCCCTGGCCACCGCCGCCTCGGTGGCGGCCAGCTTCGACGTGGTCACCGGCGACGCCGCCGTGGCGCTGGACGACCTGGCGCAGCTCGCGACGGGCCTCTTCGCCACCGCCGCGTGCTGGTGGACCGCACGCGCGACCCGGGGCCCCGACCGGGCGTGGCGGGTCGTCATGGGCTTCGGGATGCTGGGCTGGTCGGTCGGCCAGTCGTTGTGGACCTGGTACCAGCTCGTCGAGGAGCGCGCGGTGCCGTCCCCGTCGCCGGCGGACGCGGGCTACCTGAGCATCGTCCCGTTCGCCTTCGTGGCCCTGCTGGTCATCGGCAGCCACCGCCGCTCGGAGAACCCGGACGCCCTGCTGGACCGCAGGTCGCGCAGCGCCCGCCTGGTCCTGCTGCTGGACGGCCTGATCGTGGTCGGTTCCCTGTTCCTGCTCACCTGGACGACGTCCCTGGGCGGTCTGGTGCAGGCGGGGAACCCGAGCACGGCGGCGTTCCTGGTGGCCATCGCCTACCCGCTCACGGACCTGGTCCTGCTGGTCATCGTGGTGGTGCTGAGCGCGGACCGGAAGGTCGTGCTGCGCCCCCAGCTACGCCTGCTGGGCCTGGGCCTGGTGGGCCTGGCGGCGTCGGACAGCGCCTTCGCCTACCTGGTCAGCATCCAGGCCCCCGAGGTGCCGCCGCTGGCCAACGCGGGCTTCGTCGTCGGTCCGGTGCTGATCGCCCTGGCGGCGCTGGTCCCGCCCGCGCACCACACCGCCCCGTCCAGGACCGCCCGGTCGTGGCAGTGGGCGTACCTGCTCATGCCGTACGTGCCCCTGCTGGTGAGCAGCGTGCTGGTGCTGCGCCGAACCCTCATCGGCGACCTGGCACCCCTGGACGGCGTGGAGATCGCCTGCGGTTTCACGGTGTTCGTCGCGGTGATCCTGCGCCAGTTGACGACCATCGTGGACAACACCACCCTGGCCGCCCTGCTGCGGGAGTCCGAACACGTCCTGGCCCACCAGGCGCAGCACGACCCGTTGACCGGCCTGGCCAACCGCGCGCTGTTCGAACGACGACTGGACCAGGCGATGGCCGCCCACCACGAGGACGGCACGCCCTTCGGCCTCCTGTTCGTGGACCTGGACGACTTCAAGTCGGTCAACGACCAGTCCGGCCACGCCCAGGGTGACGCGGTGCTGGAGCAGGTGGCCCAACGCCTGCGGAAGTGCATCAGGGACACCGACGTGGTGGCCCGCCTGGGCGGCGACGAGTTCGGCGTGCTGGTCAAAGGCGTGGAAGAACCGGAGAAGGTGGCTTTCCGGATCTTGGACGCGCTCGGCGAGGACATCAGCGCCAGCGTGGGGGTGGTGGTCTGCGCGAGCCCGGACCCGGAGGACACCGCGCAGTCGGTGCTGAACCGGGCCGACAAGGCCATGTACGAAGCGAAGCGCGACGGCGGCCGAGGTCTGGTGATCCACCCCTGAGCGCTCGGGCACCGTCCGCGACCAGCCGGGGTCCGGCCGGGACGAGCGCCGCCACCAGCGCCCTGCTCCCTCAGCGCTTGGGCACGAACGCGTAGACGCTGGCCGGTGACCCCGATCCCCGTCGGTTGACCGTGCCGCCGACCAGCAGGTAGGCCCCGGTCTCCGGCAACCGCCCCAGGTTGGCCAGGATCTCCAGGCTGATCCGGTGTTCCCGGTAGAGCAGTTTCGACACCGCGTAGGAGGTGTCCAACGCCGATTCGGGGCTGAACGTGTCGGTCCCGAGCGCTCCACGGCGGCCCAGCCGCCCGGTGCGCACCAGCCACCGCACGGCTTCCAGCGAGAACCCCGGCTGGTGCATCTGGCCGGACTCGTCGTGGTTGAAGAACGCGGGTGTCCCCCACCTGTCCTCCCAGCCGGTCCACAGCACCACCGCCGCCTCCTGGGGGATGCGGCCGTGCCGCCGTTCCCAGCGCTGGAGGTCGGCGACGCCGACCTCGTAGTCGGCGTTCCGCCGGGCCTGCTCGCGCACGTCGATCTTCACCGCCGGCAGGAAGAGGTCCTCGGCGTCCAGCTCGTCCGCGTGGGGCTGGTCCTCGTTGAAGTGCGCCGGCGCGCCCCAGTGGGTCCCGGTGTGCTCGCCCTGGCGCACGTACTGGAGGTAGAAGCCGTCGTCCGGGACGGTCGTCACGGTCTCCATGGTGAACGCCGGGTCTCCCGGGTAGACGTTCGTCCGCCCCGGGTCGTTGACGTGCGCCAGGTTCACCAGCCGGTAGCCCCGCAACGGCGAGCCGACACCGCTCGACGAACCGGTACCACCCGATGAACCCGCTTCGCCACCCACGGCGGCCCCAGCTCCGGTGAACATGCCGCCCACTGTAGAAATCACGCCCGCGAGCATCGACCGCCTGCGCACTGTCGGCCACTCCTCCGCCTAGCTGTCACCCGATCCGGGCAACCTTAACCGCTGGCCGATCACATAACGATGATCTGCCGGACGGTTTCCCCGGAGGCCGAACGGGCGCACCGGTCCTTCACCGCACCCGTTCCGCACGCCCTGTCACCAGCTTCGACACGGGCAGCAACCCCCAACCGGCGCGGCGAGCGCGCCCACCCGCACCCCCGGCGGTCCGGTGCCGGCGGGATCGACCCCTCGCGCCCGGACGGGCCAGTGGAAATCCGGTGTCGCGTTCGACCGCCGGCGTCGGTTTCGTCCGGCGATTCGCCCGCCGTCACCCGGACGGGTACCGGTCTCATCCTGATGCGCATCACTCGATCGTGCGGTCTTACGAAGCGGCACCCACGATTTGATCGACATCACATCCCGCGCCGGCGCAACCCCACACACCCACCTGGCTACCGCTGTGTGATCGGACGGAGCAACGTCCGCACACTCCGCACCCCTCCGCGCCCCCGTCCGGCACCACCAGGACGATCATTCGGCCAAAGAATCCCGGTGCGGTACCGCGAAAGCCTTCCTCCTGATGGATGATCTTCAAGCCGCAGATCGGCGGTATGCAGACCGGAATGACAACAAACCCCGGCGTCAACAGCACCTTCAGGTGAATTTTATTAGCCCAGTAGAGGTACAAATTCCAAGTGACCACGAATGGCCCCCCTAACGCCGCGCAAGTTCACCCGTAATTGCTTGCGAGGCCCACGACCTGTACTCCGCGTATACCAATGCCCTCCGAATAGCTCTATGGAAGGTCGCCGTGTTGGCCGCTTCCCGCTGCGCATTCGGCGTCACTACCGTCAATCCGGCCCAACGAACGAATCCGATTGGCGGTGTGAGTGGTGACTGTGACCGATGCGGACGTGGACACCGATCGGCCCAGGCTGAGCCTCGGCACGGCGGCGGCGCGGAACCTGGCCACGACGACCAAGTCCGTCCCGCAGATGCAGGGCATCACCTCGCGGTGGCTGCTCAAGGTGCTCCCCTGGGTGCAGGCCGCCGGTGGCGCCTACCGCGTCAACCGCAGGCTCAGCTACGCGATCGGCGACGGCCGGCTGACGTTCACCAACACCGGCGCGGAGGTGCAGGTCATCCCGCAGGAGCTGACCGAGCTCCCGCTGTTGCGCGGCTACGACGACGTCGAGGCGCTGGCCGCGCTGGCCGGCCGGTTCCGCCAGCACGAGTACGCCCCCGGCGACGTCATCGTCGAGGCGGGCGGCCCGCAGGACCAGGTCTTCCTGATCGCCCACGGCAAGGTCAACAAGATCGGCCGGGGCGAGTACGGCGACCACACCGTGCTCGGCGTGCTGGCCAACGGCGACTACTTCGGCGACCAGGTGCTCGCCGGGCCGCAGGCCGAGTGGGACTTCACCGTCAAGGCGGTCACGCCGGTCATCGCGCTCACCCTGAGCTGGTCGGACTTCGAGACCCTCAACGGCAACGCGGGCGGCCTGCGCGCGCACATCCAGCGCGGGCTCGCGGGCGGCGCGCAGCGCCAGAACGCGCACGGCGAAGCCGAGATCGACATCGCGTCCGGGCACGAGGGCGAACCGGACCTGCCCGGCACGTTCGTGGACTACGAGCTGGCCCCGCGCGAGCTGGAGCTCAGCGTCGCGCAGACGGTGCTGAAGGTGCACAGCCGCGTCGCGGACCTCTACAACCAGCCGATGAACCAGGTCGAGCAGCAGTTGCGGTTGACCATCGAGGCCCTGCGCGAGCGCCAGGAGTACGAGATGGTCAACAACCGGGAATTCGGGTTGTTGCACAACGCCGACCTCAAGCACCGCATCCACACCCGCTCCGGCCCGCCGACCCCGGACGACCTCGACGAGCTGCTGGGCGTGGTGTGGAAGGAGCCGACCGCGTTCCTGGCGCACCCGAGGGTGATCGCGGCGATCGGCCGGGAGTTCACCAAGCGCGGCATCTACCCGTCCAGCGTGGACATCAACGGCCACCAGGTGCCCGCGTGGCGCGGTGTCCCGATCCTGCCCTGCGGCAAGATCGGGATCAGCAAGAACCGCACCAGCTCGATCATGCTGCTCCGCGCCGGCGAGCAGAACCAGGGCGTCATCGGGCTGCACCAGACGGGCCTGCCCGACGAGTACCAGCTCGGCCTGAGCGTGCGGTTCATGGGCATCGACGAGAAGGCGATCATCTCCTACCTGGTCAGCGCGTACTACTCGGCGGCGATCCTGGTGCCCGACGCGCTCGGCGTGCTCGAACACGTCGAACTCGGCCGTGAGGACTGAGCACCACCCCGCGACGACGGCCGGCCGTCGTCCAGCGGAGATCCGCGAAGGCAACCCCCACGACGAGACAGGACACCTGACGTGACCGTGATCGACCCCGGCCCCATCGCGGAAGAGGCCGAGCAGCGGCAGAGCCTGAGCACGGCGGGCGCGCGGAACCTGGCCACCACGACCAAGTCCGCACCGCAGATGCAGGGCATCTCGCCCCGGTGGCTGCTGCGCAAACTCCCCTGGGTGCAGACCCAGGCCGGCACCTACCGGGTCAACCGGCGGCTCAGCTACGCGGTGGGCGACGGCCGGGTGACCTTCACCAGCACCGGGGCGGACATCCGCGTCATCCCGCAGGAGCTGCGGGAACTGCCCGCGCTGCGGGACTTCCCGGACGACGGGGTGCTGACCGCCCTGGCGGCCCGGTTCGAGCAGCGCGAGTACGCGCCCGGCGACGTGGTGGTCCAGGCGGGAGGGCGGGCCGACGAGGTCTTCCTGATCGCGCACGGCAAGGTGCACCGGATCGGCGAGGGCGAGTACGGCGACCAGTCCGTGCTGGACACCCTCGCCAACGGCGACCACTTCGGCGACGAGGTGCTCACCGACGAGGACGTCGAGTGGGACTTCACCGTCAAGGCGGTGACGCCGGTGATCGTGCTGGTGCTGTCGCGGCTCGCGCTGCGGCAGCTCAACGGCCACGCCGACGCGCTGCGCACGCACATCGAGCAGGTGGCGCGCAGCCAGGGCAAGCCGCAGAACAAGCACGGCGAGGCGGCGATCGAGGTCGCGTCGGGCCACGAGGGCGAACCCGACCTGCCGACCACGTTCGTGGACTACGAGATCGCGCCGCGCGAGTACGAGCTCAGCGTGGCGCAGACCGTGCTGCGGGTGCACTCCCGCGTCGCGGACCTCTACAACCAGCCGATGAACCAGACCGAGCAGCAGTTGCGGTTGACCGTCGAGGCCCTGCGCGAGCGCCAGGAGTACGAGATGATCAACAACCGCGAGATCGGCCTGCTGCACAACGCCGACCTCAAGCAGCGCATCCACACCCGCTCCGGTCCGCCGACCCCGGACGACATGGACGACCTGCTCAGCAGGCGGCGCAAGACGGCGTTCTTCCTGGCCCACCCGAGGGCCATCGCCGCGCTCGGCCGGGAGGCGTCCAAGCGCGGCATCTACCCCGGCACGGTCGACGTGGACGGCACGCACGTCACGACGTGGCGCGGGGTGCCGATCCTGCCGTCGAACAAGATCCCGATCACCGCCCGGGGCACCAGCTCGATCCTGGCGATGCGGGTGGGCGAGCAGGACGGCGGGGTGATCGGGCTGCACCAGACCGGCATCCCCGACGAGTTCCAGCCGGGCCTGAACGTCCGGTTCATGGGCATCGACGAGAAGGCGATCATCTCCTACCTGGTCAGCGCGTACTACTCGGTGGCCGTGCTGGTGCCCGACGCCCTGGGCGTGCTGGAGCACGTGGAGATCGGCCGCTACTGACCGAGGCGGCGCGGTCGGGTCCGCCCGACCGCCCGCCGCCCCCGCCGGTCCGCCCGCCCCGAACGCCGGACCGCCGGGCACGGCGCGCACCACGTCCCGCGCGCCGCGAAGAGCACCCACCGCACGATCCCGCGCACCTTCCGCTCGGCGCATCCAGTGACCAGCCGGGCGCATCCCCCGACCAGCCGGGCGCTTTCCCCGAAGGAGTTCCGCCGATGACCGACCTGGACGTCACCACCGCGCACCGATCCGCGCGCGAGGTGCTGAGCTGGAGCCGCGCCGGCGTGGACCCGGCGCTGCGCACGGCGGTGGACCGGCTGCCCGACTCGATGCGGGTCATCGCGGGCTACCACCTCGGGTGGTGGGACGAGCACGGCCACCCGACCGGCGCGGACCCCGGCAAGGCGCTGCGCCCCGCGCTGGCGCTGCTCAGCGCGCAGGCCGTGGGCGGCACCGCCGCGATCGCCCTGCCCGCCGCCGTGGCGGTGGAGCTGGTGCACAACTTCTCGCTGCTGCACGACGACGTCATGGACGGCGACGCGACCCGCCGGCACCGGCCGACCGCGTGGACCGTGTTCGGCGTGAACGCCGCGATCCTGGCCGGTGACGCGCTGCTCACGCAAGCCCTGGACGTGCTCGCGAGCAGCGGCCACCCGGCCGCCGTGCAGGCGATCCGGGTGCTGGCCGCCGCGACCCAGCGGCTCAACGACGGGCAGGCCGCCGACCTCGCGTTCGAGGAGCGCGGTGACGTGCGGCTCGACGAGTGCGTGCGGATGGCGCAGAACAAGACGGCCGGCCTGATCGGCGCGGCGTGCGCGGTGGGCGCGCTGTTCGGCGGCGGCACGGCCGAGCAGGTCGAGCAGCTGCGGCTGTTCGGCGAGCACGTGGGCCTGGCGTTCCAGTTCGCCGACGACCTGCTGGGCATCTGGGGAGACCCGGCGGTGACCGGCAAGCCGGTGTTCTCCGACCTGCACAACCGCAAGAAGTCGCTGCCCGTGGTGGCGGCGCTGAACTCCGACACCAAGGCCGGGCGGGCGCTCGACGGGCTGTACCACACCGACGGTCAGCTCACCGGTGCCGAGCTGGTGCGGGCGGCCGGGCTGATCGAGGCGTCCGGGGCGCGCGAGTGGAGCCTGGGTCGGGCGGAGGACCTGCTGACGCAGGCCCGCGCGCACCTGCGGGCGGCCGAGCCCGTGACGCGGGCGGCGCGCGAGCTGGACGCCCTGGCGGGGATCGCCACGCGCCGGGACCACTGACCGCTCCCCCCTTCACACCCGACATCTCCCGCTGTGGCACCGCCGCGGCGTCTTCGCGGTCTGCCACCGCGAGGACGCCGCGCGGTGGCGCGGCGCTGCCGTGGCACGTCGACAAGCCGTACGTCTCAACAGACCCGCTGAGTCAGGAGCCAGGCATGGCCCTTCCCGTTGTGCTGCTCGCCTCGCCCCGGTCGTTCTGCGCCGGGGTCGAGCGGGCCGTGGAGATCGTGGAACACCTGCTCGAACAGCGCGGCGGTCCGATCCACGTGCGCAAGCAGATCGTGCACAACACGCACGTGGTCGCCGGTCTGGAGGCGCGCGGCGCGGTGTTCGTGGACGAGTTGGACGAGGTGCCGGACGGCGCGACGGTGGTGTTCTCCGCGCACGGGGTGTCCCCGGCGGTGCGCGCCGAGGCCGCGCGGCGGGACCTGGCCGTGGTCGACGCGACCTGCCCGCTGGTGACCAAGGTGCACGCAGAAGCCCGCCGGTTCGTCGCGCGCGGCGACACGGTGGTGCTGATCGGGCACGCCGGGCACGAGGAGGTGGAGGGCACGCTGGGCGAGGCCCCGGACCGGATCGTGCTGGTGGCGACGGTGGAGGACGTGGCGCGGCTGGAGGTCGCGGACCCCGCGCGGGTGTCGTACCTGACGCAGACCACGCTGGCGGTGGACGAGACGACGGAGGTCGTGGCGGCGCTCAAGGCGAAGTTCCCGGCGTTGAGGGGTCCGGCGTCCGACGACATCTGCTACGCCACCACGAACCGGCAGGAAGCGGTGCGCGACGTGGCGCGGGACGCGGACCTGGTGCTCGTGGTCGGGTCGGCGAACTCGTCCAACTCGGTGCGGCTGGTGGAGCTCGCGCGCCGGCAGGGCACGCCCGCACACCTGATCGACGACGTGTCGGAGATCCGGCCGGAGTGGCTGGACGGCGTGCGGGTGATCGGGCTCAGCGCCGGGGCGTCCGCACCGCCGGAGCTGGTGGACGAGGTGATCGAGGAGCTGGGTGCCTGGGACGTGCAGGTCCGCGAGACGACGCGGGAGACGATCACGTTCACCCTGCCCTCGGCGGTGAGGCCGCGATGAGCCTGCTGGAGGCCATCACCGGGCCCGGTGACGTGCGCGCGCTGCCGGCGTCGGCGCTGCCGGTGCTGGCGGCGGAGATCCGGCGGTTCCTGGTCGAGCACGTGTCCCGCGCGGGCGGGCACCTCGGGCCGAACCTGGGCGCGGTGGAGCTGACCATCGCGGTGCACCGGGTGTTCGACTCGCCGCAGGACGTGCTGCTGTTCGACACCGGGCACCAGGCGTACGTGCACAAGGTGCTCACCGGCCGGGCGGCCGAGTTCGAGACGCTGCGCCGGGCGGGCGGGCTGTCGGGGTACCCCTCGGCGGCCGAGTCGCCGCACGACGTGATCGAGAACTCGCACGCGTCGACGGCGCTGTCCTACGCGGACGGCGTGGCGAAGGGCCTGCGGCTCCGGGGGTCCGCGCGGCGGGTGGTGGCGATCGTCGGCGACGGCGCGCTGACCGGCGGGATGGCGTGGGAGGCGCTGAACAACCTGGCCGCCACCCGGAACCCGGTGGTGGTCGTGCTCAACGACAACGGCCGTTCCTACGCGCCGACCGTCGGCGGGCTCGGCACGCACCTGGCATCGTTGCGCGGCGGCCCGTCCGGCGGCCCCGGCGGCCCGGAGCGGCCGGAGCGGCACACGCTGTTCGAGGAACTCGGGTTGGCGTACCTCGGTCCGGTCGACGGGCACGACCCGGCGGAACTGGAGCACGCGCTCGGGGAGGCCGCCGCGCTGGGCCGCCCCGTGGTGGTGCACTGCGTGACCGACAAGGGCAAGGGGCACCCGCCCGCCGAGCTGGACGAGGCCGACCGCCGGCACGCGGTGTCCGCGACCGGGTCCAACGGCGGGCGCACCTGGACCGACGTGTTCGGCGCGGAGATCGCGGACATCGGCGAGGACCGGTCCGACGTGGTGTGCCTGACCGCCGCCATGCAGGGACCGACCGGGTTGGACGCGTTCGCCGCGCGGTTCCCGGAGCGGGTCTTCGACGTGGGCATCGCCGAGCAGCACGCGGTGACGTGCGCGGCGGGCCTGGCGATGGCCGGGCTGCACCCGGTGGTGGCGGTGTACTCGACGTTCCTCAGCCGGGCGCTCGACCAGGTGCTGCTGGACGTGGCGCTGCACCGGCTGCCGGTGACGTTCGTGCTCGACCGGGCCGGGGTGACCGGACCGGACGGGCCCAGCCACCACGGCATGTGGGACGCCTCGCTGCTGCCGGTCGTGCCCGGGTTGCGGCTGGCCGCGCCGCGCGACCCGGCCCGGCTGCGGGAACTGCTGCGCGAGGCCGTCGCGGTCACCGAGGGGCCGACCGCCCTGCGGTACCCGAAGGCGTCGGCGGGCGCGGACATCCCGGCGCTGCGCCGGATCGGCCGGTGCGACGTGCTGCGCGAGGAACCCGAGCCGGTCGGCCTGCTGGTGGCGGTCGGACCGATGGCGCGGGCGTGCCTGGAGGCCGCCGAGGAGCTCGCCGGCCACGGCGTCCCGGTCGACGTGGTCGACCCGCGCTGGATCGCCCCGCTGGACCCGGCGCTGGTCAAGCTGGCCGCCGCGCACCGGTTCGTGCTCGCCGTGGAGGACACCACCGCCACCGGTGCGCTCGGCGGACGGCTCGCGCAAGCGCTCGCGGCGCTCGGCGGGCCGACCCGGGTGGGCACGTTCGCGCTGCCCTCGAGCTTCCTGCCGCACGGGACGCGGGCCGAGATCCTGCGGGCGCACGGCCTCGACGCGGCCGGCATCACCACGACCGTCCTCAAGCGACTGGAGGAGCCCGGCGGCTGACCCCGGAGGTCGTTCGCGGTCCCCGGTGGCAATGCTCCTCGGGGAAAGCCGAGAATCCCTCCGGTATCGCCTCTGATCCGTTCTCGGGAGAATTCCCCGGTTCCGGGGATTCGAGGTCGACGTGGACGGGTCGGGGCGAAGGTCGGCGAGGTGGATAAGTCACCGTTCATTCGTGTTGGGTGTCGGTAGTTGTCGGTGGCCCCAACCCGGGGTGTCCATCTCGGTTCGAACGGCCGAACCTTGGGCGTCGGGAGTTGTGAGAGCGCTCCCCCGCGTTCTACCTTGGCTGACGGCCCGACCGGGCCTCGGCCGGGGATCGGTTCCGGCCGGGAGTGGCGCGAGGTTCGAGGTGAAGGTGAATCCGACACCCATCGGGTAATCCGGGGAATCGGTCGCCTGGAGCGCGTTCGCGACTCCGGACACCGGTGACGCCCGTCGGTCGGGTGATGATCCGACCGCTGCCCGCACGTTCGGCCACCCAAGGGAATCGATTAACCACGGTGTGTGGTGACGGACGTGCGTTGTCTCCCAAATTCCGCGAAAACCGCGACAGGAGCCCCTGTTGTTTGTAGGGTCTGGCGTCGGCGGTGACCCTCACCACAGCGTCGGCGTCCTCGCCCACACGGCCGAGAAGATCATCCCGACCGCTTGAGGAGCTGGTGGTGTCGACCTTCCGGGTGCGCCCCTACACCAGGACGGGCGGGCGTACCCGCTCCGCCACCACGCTCGCCATCGAGACCATCGTGACCACGAACGAGCGGGCGGCGTGGGACGCGCTGTCCTCCACGGCGGAACACCGGATCATCAGCGACCTGTGCCGGCACCCGCACTCGGTGGCCGAGGTGGCGGCGCGGCTGCGGCTCCCGCTGGGCGTGATCCGGGTGCTGCTCGCCGACATGTCGGACCTGTCGCTGATCAACGTGCACGAGCAGGACGAGGGCGGCGGGGACGGGCGGCCCTCGATCACGTTGATGGAACGGGTGCTGGCCGGGTTGCAGCGGATCTGACCGCGATCGACGGGAGACCGTCCGTCCGGTGTGGACGGTGGCACGTCAGGCGGTGGCGCGTCAGGCGGTGGGCAGGCGGATCAAGGTCGTGCCGTTCCCGGTGTCGCGGATCGAGAACTCCGTGATCTCGTGCCACCGCAGGCCCACCGAGGAGTGCAGCCGCAGCGGGTCTTCGTCCGCTGTGGACGCTCCGGTCGACCAGGAGGCCGCCACCGCGCTCTCGCCCGTGGCGGCGGTGGCCACCAGTTCGCAGCGGGTCGGACCCCGGACACCCGTCACCTCCAGGGACACCGACGTGCCCCAGGGTTCCGCCGTGGCGTCGAGCCGCGCCCTGACCCCCGTCGACTGGTCGGTCCCGGTGACGGTGCCGGAGGCGTCGGGGGCGTTCTTCGCCACCGCGGTCAGCCCCGCCACCGTCGGGGGCGGGCCGGCCTCCCCCGGTCCGCCCTTCGCGGTGCCGCCCGGGGAGGGCGACAAGGCGACCGTGGTCACGGCGGTCAGCACGATCAGCAGCACGGCCGCTGCGGCGGACAGCAGCAGCGCGGTGCGGCGGCGGCGGGCCCGGTCCTCGGTGACGGTGTCCAGCATCGCGCGGACCGAACGCCCGTCCGGGCGCTCCCCCGCGTTCGCGCGGAGCATGCCGTTCGCGTCGGCTTCGTCCAGCAGGTCCGGGAGGACGGCGAAATCGCGCAGGTCCAACGCGCAGCGCCGACACTGGGCGAGGTGGTTCTCGAAGGCGTCCACCTCGTCCTCGTCGAGGACCCCGAGGACGTACGCCGCCACGTCGACGTGGTCCGGCCGCGATGTCACCTGTCAGCCCCGATCCTGCAACGCCCGGCGCAGGGCGCGGAGTGCGTAGTACACCCTGGACTTCACCGTGCCCGGCGGCACCCCGAGCACCGCTGCGGCTTCCCCGACGGTCCGATCCCGCAGGTAGGTTTCGAGAATAGCCTCCCGGTGTTCCTCCGTCAGTCCGTTCATGGCCTCGGCGACCACGATGGCCGCCAGGGTGCGATCGGCTTCGTCCCGCACCGGGGCCTCGTCGGACGGGGTCAACTCCGACTCGCGCGGTCGGACGCTGCGCTTGCGCCGGTCGTCGATGACCAGGCGGCGGGCGACGGTGAACAGCCACGAGCGCAACAGGACCGGGTCCCGCTCCAGCTTCTCGGCGTTGCGCCAGGCCCGCACCAGCGTCTCCTGCACGATGTCTTCCGCCCACTGCCGGTCACTGCCGGTGAGCCGCATGGCATGCCCGAGCAGCGCACTGCCGAACTCCCGGTAGAGCCTGCGGATCAGCTCGTCTTCCAGGCCGAGTTCCGGTGGAACGTGATCTCTCCGGGGTTGAGTGCTGCGTCTGTGCCGCGCCACGCGATGCATCCAAGCGCGCGAACGGGTGAGAAGTCGAGAGGTTGGCGAAAGAAAAAGTCCCCGTTTCGTTGGGGAACCGTCACCGCAACGTGTCCGCACCTCCCGGTGTCCGCCCGTTCGACCGGGCCGGGACGGCGTTCTGCCGGACCGCGCTCCGGCACGGCCGGCGGGCGGCGGGCCGCGCGCCCGACCCCGGTGAGCCGGTGCGCGGGGGCCGTGTTTCGGTAATCCCGTGCACGAAGCATCCGGACCCCTGGCGCACGGCGGTGGAGTCACCGTCGTCGGCATCCCCGCCCGTGACGAGGCGCACACGGTCGGCGCGGTGGCCGCCACCGCCGACGACGGCCTGCACCGGGCGTTCCCGCACGGGACGAACGTCGTCGTGCTGGCCGAGAACGGCAGCACGGACGGGACGGTGGCGCGGTTCGCCGAGACGCCGTCGCGGGCGCGCAAGGTGGTCGTCTCCGCGCCGGGCGGCGGCACCGGCAAGGGCACGAACGTGTTCGCCGTGATGGAGCGGGCGCTGGAGCTGGCCGCCGATCGGGTGCTGCTGCTCGACGCCGACGTCCGCTCGGCCGAACCGGCGTGGGTCGGGCGGCTGGCGGACGCGGTGGCGGGTGCCGAGCCGGTGCTGGCGGTGCCCTCGTACCGGCGCGACCGGTACGAGGCGAACACGACGAACCACCTGGCGGGCCCGCTGCTGGCGGCGGTGTTCGGGGTGCACGTGCAGCAGCCGATCGGGGGCGAGTTCGCGTTCAACCGGGCTTTCCTGGAGCGGTCGCGGGGCTGGCCCCGGCCCGCGAGCGCCTCCCTGTACGGGATCGACGTGTGGCTGACCGCGAACGCGCTGCGCGAGCACGTGCGGGTGGTGGAGGTGCCGTTGGGGCGCAAGCTGCACAACTCGCCGTTCCCGAAGATCCTGCGGCTGCCCCAGCAGGTTCTCGACTCGTTGTTCCACGTCGTGCTGCGCACCGACCGGGTGCGCCCGGCGGTCCCGGGCGCGCCGGGCGCGCGGGCGGCGGTGGACGGCACGTCGGTGCGGCAGGACCCGGCGGTGGTGGCACGGGTGACGGCCTCGGTGGCGCGGTACCTGGCGGCGCACCGGGCCGACGTGCGGCGGTTGTTCCCGTCGGCGCGGGCGGTGGGAGCCGCGCCGTGGGGGCTGCGGGTGACCTCGGAGGACTGGCCGCACGTCCTGGCCGACGCGCTCGTCGCCGTGGCCGGCGGCCGGTTCGAGGCCGCGCGCGACCACCTGGTGGCGCTGTACGTGAACCGGGTGCTGACGTTCTGGGAGGAGATCGACGGGCTGACCGGCGGGGAGGTCGACCGGCTGTTGGACCGGCAGGCGGCGGCGACCGCGCGGGCGGTGCGGGAGCGGGGTGTCGTGCTGGGCGGCGCGACCGGACCGGACCGGTTCGACGTGCGGCACTGGGCGGGGTTCAACGGCGAGCCGGTGCCCGCCCGGTGACGACGTCGGGGCGAGCGGGGGGCTCGGACAGGTCGAACGCGCGGCAACGCGGTCCGCGACGACGTCCGCAGGGCCGTGACCACGCCTTCCCCGGCTGCGGTGACCACGCGCACGCCGAGTTCGGCGGCGGTCGGTCCCGGGTCCGGGCCGTCTCGCGGTATCCGATCACCCGAAACTCGATACCATGAGCCGGTGATCTTCCTCGGCATCATGCTCGCCGCGATCGGGGTGTCGACCCTGGTCTGGCGCGATGCCGACCTGATCGGTCTGCCGCCGGTCGCGGTCGGCACCGCGTTGCTCGTCCTGTCCGCCGGTTCCCTCGCGCTGGGCATCACGCGGCGCAAGCGCGCCCGGGTCGCGCGCGGCGAACCCGAACCGGTCGGCTCGGTGATCGACCGCGCGAAGGCGCTGCCCCGGCTGCTGCGGGCGCGCAAGGCGTACGGCCTGCCGACGACCCGGCTGGCGCAGTGGGGCTTCGCGCTCGTCTACCTGGTGTCGCCGTTCGACGTGCTGCCGGAGTTCCTGCCGCTCATCGGCGTGACCGACGACGCGGGCGTGGCGGTGTGGCTGCTCACCAGCCTGTCCACCGCCGCCGGCCAGTACCTGAGCTGGGAGCGGTCGAAGCAGCGGGACCGCCGGCCCTAGCGCGGCCGACGCGCCCACCCCCGCCGGACCGGCCGCCCCCAGGTCCTCGTCCGGGCCGGGCGACGGGCCGCGTCACGGCTTCCCAGGATGTGGGAGCTCCCGGACCCCCACCAGCAACGTGGTGATGGCCGCCATGATCCGCCCGGTCGCCTCGTCCAGCACCTGTTTGGTGGTCTCCAGCCCGTACAGGTCGGACAGGTCCACCGGCGCGCCCGCCACCACGTGCACCTTCGTCCACGGTCGCGGCACGAACCCGTCGGGCGGCAGCAGCCGCTGGGTGCCCCACTGCGCCACCGGCACCACCGGCGTGCGGGTCTCCAGCGCCAGCCGCGCCACGCCGTTCTTGCCGCGCATGGGCCACCCGTCGGGGTCGCTGGTGAACGTGCCCTCGGGGTAGACGATCACGCACTGGTCGTCGTCCAGCGACGTCCGGGCCGCGTCCAGCGCCCGCCCCGCGCGCGCCGTGCCCCGGTCGACCGGGATGTGCCGCCCGCCCGACATCACCCAGCCCAGGACCGGCACCTTCCACAGGCTCGCCTTCGCCAGGTAGCGCGGCACCCGCCCGGAGGCCAGGGTGAACGCGGTCAGCGTCACCGGGTCGGCGAACGACAGGTGGTTCGACGCCAGCAGCACCTTCCCCTCGCGCGGGACGTTCGCCCCGCCCGCCATCCGCATCCGCACGAACACGACGACGAACGGCCACAGCAGGTCGATCGCCACCGAGTACCAGAACCCCCTGCCGCGCCTGGGCAACCGCGCGGTCAACGACACCATCCGAGTGAAACTCACACCGGGATCTTCGGTCATCACCCCCGGCCGGTTCCGGCGACCCACCGAACCGGTGCGGACCGGCCGTGATCACGGTTCGGCTATCGTCCCTTCCCGTGACCGGGTCCATCGGAACTCGTGCGGCGGTCGGCCGCATCACCGTGCTGCTCGTCGAAGACGACGAGGGTGACGCGGTGTTGGTCGAAGCGCTGCTCGAAGAGGTGGGCGCGAACGTCGACCTGCGGCGCGTGCGCACCCTGCGCGACGCGGTGCCCCTGGTGCCCAGGGTGGACTGCGTGCTGCTCGACCTGGGACTGCCCGACACCACCGGGCTCGACGGCCTCGCCCGGCTGCTCGCGCTGTCCTCCCCCGCCGCGATCATCGTCCTCACCGGACTGGACGACGAGCGCCAGGGCGAGCGCTCGGTGGCCGCCGGCGCGGAGGACTTCCTGGTCAAGGGCCAGGTGGACGGCTCGGCGCTGCTGCGCGGAATCCGCTACGCGGTCGGCCGCAAGCACGTCGAGGAGACCCAGCGGCAGCTACGCGACGAGCAGCTCCTGGCGGCCGAGAAGACCCGGCTGGAACGCGGCCTGCTGCCCTCGCCGATCCTGGAGCGCGGCCAGGGCCTGGGCCTGGACTTCCGCTACCAGCCCGGCGGGAGCCGGATGCTGCTGGGCGGCGACTTCTTCGACGTGGTGCGCACGCCGGACGGCACGCTCCAGGCGATCGTCGGCGACGTGTGCGGGCACGGCCCGGACGAGGCCGCGCTGGGCGTGTTCCTGCGCATCGCGTGGCGGGCGCTGGTGCTGGCCGACCAGGAGCCCTCCCGGGTGCTGCGCACGCTGCACGAGATCCTGGAGCACGAACGCCACCAGCCGGGCCTGTTCACCACCGCGTGCATGATCACCGTGGCCCCGGACCGGCGCTGGGCGCGGATCTACCTGGCCGGCCACCCGGAACCGATGCTGCTGGTCGGCGACCGCGTGGTGGAGCTGCCCCGGGACCGCGCCGGCCTGCCGCTGGGCGTGCTGCCGGACAGCACCTGGAGCGGTCTGGACGTGCCGCTGCCCCCGGGCTGGTCCCTGCTGCTCTACACCGACGGCCTGGTGGAGGGTCGGGTGGTCGGCGACACCGAGCGGCTCGGTTCGGAACGGCTGATCGAGCTGATCGGCCGGGTCACCAAGACCCGACCGGACTGGCGGAGCCACCCCGAGGGGTTGCTGGACGAGCTGATCTCGCGGGTCAAGGAACTCAACGGCGGGGAGTTGGACGACGACATGGCCGTGCTGCTGATCTCGGACGAGGGCTGATGGACTACCGCACGCGGTGGCCCGCGAGCAGGCTGCTGGTCGCGTCGGTGGCCATCCTGATCATCGTCTGCGCGGGCGCGATCGGCGGGGTCGCGGTCGCGCTGGTCAGCCTGACCGACGCCCGGGTGCTGCTGCTGGACCAGTTCGGCCCGGCCCGGCGGCACGCGCTGGAGCTCGACAACGCCCTGATCGACCAGGAGAACGGCGTGCGCGGCTTCGCGCTCACCGCGAGCGAGGACTTCCTGCGCCCCTACCAGGACGGGATGCGGACCGAGCAGGTCGCGCTGCGCAACGCCCGCACCGCGATCACGCCGGTGCGCCCGGACCTGGCCGAGCGGGTGGACGAGATCGGCAGCCTCG
Source organism: Actinosynnema sp. NPDC023587 (assembly GCF_040640215.1). Taxonomy (NCBI): domain Bacteria; kingdom Bacillati; phylum Actinomycetota; class Actinomycetes; order Pseudonocardiales; family Pseudonocardiaceae; genus Actinosynnema; species Actinosynnema sp. NPDC023587. Next base: position 312,082 of record NZ_JBFABG010000006.1, read on the forward strand.
CGGTGGGCTGGCGCGCCGGGTACGCCGAGGTGGTCGTCGCCGAGGTCAGGTCGGCGGGCGAGCCCCGGGCCGACCAGGCCGACGCCACGCGCGGCAAGGAGCTGTTCGACACCGTGCGCCGGTCGGTCGCCGACCTCCAGCGGGAGCTCAACGACGGGTCGACCAAGGCCCGGACCGAGCTGGACGCGGTGGCCGACCAGGTGCTGCTGCTGGTGGTCGCGCTGGGCGTGCTGCTCGTGGTGATCATCGCCGGGGTGGCCGTCGTGCTGCACCGGATCCTGATCCGGCCGCTGACCGGGCTGGCCGCCCAGGTGCGGCAGGTGTCGTCGGGCGACTTCGCGCACGAGGTGGAGACCGGCGGGCCGCGCGAGATCGTGATGCTGGGCCAGGACGTGGACGTGATGCGGGCCCGCATCCTCAACGACGTCGAGGAGCTGCGCCGGTCGAACTCGGAGCTGGAGCAGTTCGCCTACGTCGCCTCGCACGACCTCCAGGAGCCGTTGCGCAAGGTGGCGAGCTTCTGCCAGTTGCTGGAGCGCCGCTACTCGGGCCAGTTGGACGACCGGGGCGAGCAGTACCTCCGGTTCGCGGTGGACGGCGCGAAGCGGATGCAGGTGCTGATCAACGACCTGCTGGCGTTCTCCCGGGTGGGCCGGATGATCCGCGAGCACGTGCCGGTCGACCTGAACGAGACCGTCGCGCAGGTGCTGGACAGCTACTCCGAGGTGATCGAGCGGACCGGCGCGACGGTGGCCGTGCCCGAGCTGCCCACCGTGCGCGGCGAGGCGTCGTTGCTGGGCGGGGTGTTCGGGAACCTGATCGGCAACGCGCTGAAGTTCCACGGCGAGCAGCCGCCCGAGGTGCGGGTGGGGGTGGAGCGGACCGGTGACCTCTGGACGTTCACCATCAGCGACGACGGCATCGGGATCGAGCCCGAGTACGCTGAGCGGATCTTCGTCATCTTCCAGCGCCTGCACCACAAGGACGCCTACCCGGGCACGGGGATCGGCCTGGCGATGTGCCGGAAGATCATCGAGTACCACGGCGGGACCATTTGGCTCGACACCGATAGCGACGCCGGCACCACCTTCAAGTTCACCCTGCCGGTAGTAGAGGACACCGATGAATGACTCGCTGAACGTGGTGGACGTCCTGCTGATCGAGGACGACCCGGGCGACGCTCTGATGACCCAGGAGGCGTTCGAGCACCACAAGATCCGCAACCAGCTCCACGTGGTGCGCGACGGTGTCGAGGCGCTGGAGTTCCTGCGCCGCGAGGGCGAGTACGCCGACGCGCCCCGGCCGGGCCTGATCCTGCTCGACCTGAACCTGCCGAAGATGGACGGGCGGGAGGTGCTGGCCGAGGTCAAGGCGGACCGGGACCTGCGGACCATCCCGGTCGTGGTGCTGACCACGTCGGAGGCGGAGGAGGACATCCTCCGCAGCTACAACCTGCACGCCAACGCCTACGTCACGAAGCCGGTGGACTTCGACCGGTTCATCGAGGTCGTCCGCCAGATCGACGACTTCTTCGTGACCGTGGTGAAGCTGCCCCGCTAGCGGGGCGCTGCGACCGCGCCCCCGGGCCCCGGCGACGCCGGGGCCCTGTCCGGCGGTGGTGCCGTGACCGCCGGGGCGATCGGCCGTCGTGGTGGCCGAGGGGGCGTCGGCGGGCGGCTCCTCCGGTGCTACCGCTCGGCGAGCTCGGGGTGCTTGTCCAGGTAGTCGCGCACGAACGGGCACTGCGGGACCACCGCCAGGCTGCGCTCACGGGCCGACAGGAGGGCCTGGCGCACCAACCTGCTCCCCAGCCCCTTGCCCTCGACGGCCACCTCCGTGTGGGTGAAGGTGACGCGGCCGGGCTCCAGCGCGTACTCGGCGAACCCGCCCAGCCGGCCGTCGAGGAAGACCTCGAAGCGCGACTCGGCGGTGTTGTCGGACACGGTCACGTCCACATCTTGTGCCACGTTCGAGATCCCTTCCGGCGGTGCGGCGACTTCGTCCCGTCAGGATCAACGCGCGCCGGGCGGCCCGGCATTCCACGCGCAGCGCCTGATCACCGCCGGGTGCGGTGGTCGACCGCCGGTGCCCCCCCTGGGTCCATTTCGGACCGCTTTCGCGAGCCGGATCTCGTCGTGGACGCTGTCCGGGTCGGGCCCGGAAGTCTTCGGCGGACGGCGGACGGCGGACGGCGGACGGGACGCGCGGGAGCGGTCAGCCGGGGACCGGGACGCGCTGCCGGCGCAGCGGCACGATCAGCGGGGTGTCGGTCTCGGGGTCCGAGATGACCCGGCAGGGCAGCCCGAAGACGTCCTCCACCAGGTCCGCCGTCACGATGTCGGCCGGCCGGCCCTGCGCCACGACGCCCTCGCCGGGCTTCATGGCGATCAGGTGGGAGGCGTACCGGCACGCCTGGTTCAGGTCGTGCAGCACGGCGACGAGCGTGTGCCCGCCGTCCTCGTGCAGGTCCGCGCACAGGTCGAGCACCTCGATCTGGTGCGCGATGTCGAGGAACGTGGTCGGTTCGTCGAGCAGCAGGATGGGCGTCTCCTGGGCCAGCACCATCGCCAGCCACACGCGCTGCCGCTGACCGCCGGACAGCTCGTCCACCAACCGGTCGGCCAGGTCCTGCACGCCGGTCAGCCGCATGGCGCGCGAGGTGGTCTCCTCGTCCTCCACCGACCACTGGCGCAGCAGCCGCTGGTGCGGGTACCGACCCCGGGCGACGAGTTCGCCGACGGTGATGCCGCCCGGTGCGATGGACGTCTGCGGCAGCAGGCCGAGCCGCCGGGCGACCTCCTTCGAGCGGTAGGCGGAGATCGCCTGCCCGTCCAGGTAGACCGTGCCGGCGCGCGGCTTCAGCATCCGCGCCAACGCTTTGAGCACGGTGGACTTGCCGCACGCGTTCGGTCCGACGATGACGGTGAAGGAGCCGTCCGGGATGTCCACGTCGAGCGCGGTGGCCACCAGGCGCTCGTCGTAGGCCAGCGTGAGGTTCTCCGCGTGCAGGCGGGTCGTCATCGCCCGGTCCCCTTTCGCCACTCCTGGGCCGACGGCCTCATCGGGTACGGACCGCCGATCGCCCCGGTGGCGGTGCCCAGCGGGAGCGGTGTCGTCGGGAACTGCTGTCGCACGGCGGAGCCGGCTCGGATCACGGGGTCGCGGGGCGGTGCCGGTGGGCCGGCCGGTCCCGGCCCGATGAGTGCGGTCGCCCATGTGCCGCCCACCCCCACCTCCCCCTGACATTTAGGCAAGGCTAACCGAATGTCGGGTGAATGGGGAGCCGGCCCCACGTCGAGCCGGCAGGTCGGGCCGGGCCGGTCGTCGGGGCTTTCCGGCCCCGCCCCGTTCCGCACCGCCCCCGGCGGGCAGCACATCGTCCACAGTGGACTGACAGGGCTAGGCGCGCCGGAAGGCACTGACGGCGTACGCGGGTTGCGCCGGCACGGTGGGCTCGCGGCGGTCGAGCACGGACTGGAGGATCTCGCCCACCCGCACGGAGGTGTTGGACAGCAACGACGACGAGATGCCGTGCGTGTGCTCCGTGCCGCCCTGGAGGTAGATGCCGCCGAGCACGGCCTCGTCGGTCTCCAGGCGGTAGTCGCGGCCCACCCGCAGGCGGTCGCGCTCGTCGTGCAGGCAGCGGTTCGCCAGGTCGCCCAGCAGACCGGTCGGGTCGGCCTCGCGGTACCCGGTGGCGTAGACGATGGCGTCCGCGTCGAGCGTGACGCGGGCACCGTCGGACAGCGACTCGACCGTCACCCGCACCCCGTCCGGGTGCTCTTCGAGGCCGGCGACGTGGGACACGTTCAGCAGCCGGAGGCGTTGTGCGCCAAGGACCTTCTCCCGGTAGACCCGCCGGTACAGCTCGGCGATCAGGTCGTGGTCGACCACCGCGTAGTTGGTGTTGCCGTGGTAGTCCATCAGTCGCCGCTTGACGTCCTCGGGCGCGGTGTAGAAGTCGTCCACGGCGGCCGGGTCGAAGATCCGGTTGGCGAACGGGCTGTCGTCGGCCGGGCTGTAGCCGTAGCGGGCGAACACCGCGCAGACCTCGGTGTCGCGGAACTTCTCGTGCAGGAACGCGGTCACCTCCGCACCGCTCTGCCCCGCGCCGACCACGACCAGCCGGCGCGGGTCCTCCAGCGCCGCCACCCGGTGCAGGAAGTCGCGGTTGTGCCAGATCCGCTCGGACTGGGTCACCCCGTCCGGCAGGCAGGCGCGCAAACCCGTCGCCAGCACGAGGTTCCGGGCGCGCCGGACCTCCACCTCACCGGTCGAGGTCCGCGAGGTGACGTCGAAGTGGGTGACCGCGCCGCCGTCGACCACCGGTGCCACGGACACCACGTCGTGGTCGTAGGACACCAGGTCGTCGACCTTCCCGGCGGCCCACTCGAAGTAGTCGTGGAACTCCACCCGCAGCGGGAACAGGTTCTTGTGGTTGATGAAGTCCACCAACCGGCCCTGGCCGTGCAGGTAGTTCAGGAAGCTGAAGGAACTGATCGGGTTGCGCAGCGTCACCAGGTCCTTGAGGAAGGACACCTGCATGGTGGCGTCGTCGATCAGCATGCCGCGGTGCCAGCCGAAGCCGGGCTGGCGCTCCAGGAAGTGGGCGGTGACCACGTCTTCGGGCCGCGCGGCGGCGTTGTGCTCGGCGACGGCGATCGCGAGCGCCAGGTTCGACGGACCGAAGCCGACGCCGAGGACGTCGAAGACAGGTGGCTGTGGCATGACTGTCCCATCGGTACGGCAACAGGGAGTGATCGAACTTCGGTTACCCTAACCTAAGTCCGCCACCTGTGGGAGTGATCCGGACCTCTCCGCTGGTTAGGGTAGCCTCACCTGCCGGTCGGCGGAAGGCGGTCGCGCGGGTGAAGCCGGTCCGGGCTTCGCCGACCGGAAGCGCGGGGTCCCCGCCGCTCCCCCGGCACGATCCGCCAAGTGGGCGAAACGGGTGCACCACCGGGCACGACGGCGATCCGGGCCGGGACCCGACCGCCCGGGGCGGCCCGACGACGGAGCGTGCGTCGTAACCGCCGGACCTCACAGTCCATTGTGGACCGCCGATGGCCGGCTAGCGGACGAGGCACCAGTGCGGGCCACCGTGGCGGGCGAGCGGAATCCCCGTGCGGGCAACGAACTCGCGGGCCGCGTCGCCGATCCGCGTGCCGGAGGACGTGCGCCCGTCGGCGTCGGCGAGGGCGGCGGGCCGGGTGGCCGCGCGCAGTGCCCGCCACACCTCGGCCACCTGCCCGCCGAGCACCCGGTGCACCTCCGGCCCCACGGCCGGCTCGGACCAGCGCACCGCGAGCCGGCCGCACTCGAACACCTCGTCGCGGACGCGCGAGCGCAACAACTGCACGATCGCCGCGGGCCGCGAACCCGGGTCCGCGACGAGGCCGCCGGCCGGCTCGACCCCGTCCGGTGCGGCGGACCCGGCGGGCAGCGGCAGGAACGCCTGGACGCCGCCGCAGCCGAGCGCCTCCTCCACGGTGGCGTGCAGGTGCACCCGGTGCGACCCGGCGGGCCCGGGTTGGCTGCACAGCCAGGCGGCGGGCAGGAGTTCGGCGATCCGCCGGCCGAGGAGGGCTTCGTCCTCGGGCAGCAGCCACAGGTCCGTCGACCTGGTGCGGGAACCGGGGTGGGGCACCCGCACAGCATGTCAGGCGGGCCAGTTCCGCAGCACGGCGTCCAGCGCGTCCAGCGACCGCGACCACGACAGGTCCGCGCCGCGCGGGTGGTGGCCGAACCCGCCCGCCGCCTCCAGGTCGACGTACCCGTGGAACGTGCTGTGCAGCAGCCGCACCGCGTCGGTCTCGTCCGGTTCGGCCAGCCGGTACCCGCGCAGGACGGCCCGGGTCAGGTCCGCGTGCCGGCGCGCCGCACCGGCCTCCGCGACGTCCGGGTCCAGCGGGTACCGGGCGGCGGCGTACCGACCGGGGTACCGCTTCGCGTAGTCGCGGTAGGCGTTCGCGAACGCGACCAGCGCGTCCTTGCCCGCCCGGCCGGCGAGCGCCTCGGCCGCGCGGTCGGCCAGTTCCGCGAGCGCCAGCACGGCCACCCGCGAGCGGAGGTCGTGGGCGCTGCGGATGTGCGAGTAGAGGCTCGCGTCCTTGACGCCGAACCGGCGGGCCAGCGCCGACACGGTCACGTTCCCGAAGCCGACCTCGTCGGCCAGCTCCACCGCCGCCCGCACCAGGCGCTCGGCGGTGATCCCCGCGCGCGCCATCCCACCCCCTTGCCTAGAGGACTTATTCATTTGCCTAGGCCCTCTAGCCGAGGTTAGCGTGCCGCGCATGAAACCGGTTACCGAACGCGACATTCGCGCGTCGTTCGTCAACTGCACCAAGGGCGAGTCCCAGCGCTTGGCCGTGCCCCGGGACCTCGACGCGCGACCGTGGGACGACCTCGACTTCCTCGGTTGGCAGGACCCCGCCTCCACCGAGCGCGCCTACCTCGTCACCGAGTCCGGCGACGGGTTCGTGGGGATCGCGCTGCGCCGGGCCGCGCCGCGCGCCGGGCAGGTGCGGCGCGGCATGTGCTCGCTGTGCCTGACCACGCACCCGGGCGACGGCGTGACCCTGATGACCGCGCGCAAGGCGGGCAAGGAGGGGCAGCAGGGCAACTCGGTGGGCGCGTACTTCTGCGCCGACCTGGCGTGCTCGCTGTACCTGCGCGGGAAGAAGGACGCCGGGCCCGGCGGGCGGTTCCACGAATCGCTGCCGCTGGACCTGCTGATCGAGCGCACCGCCGGCAACCTGGCCGCGTTCCTCGGCCGCGTCACGGGCTGACCCGTCCGCGAGCCGTCGGGCGGGCACCGGGCCGTGGCCGGCGATCGGGCCGCGCGCCGGGCGCTTTTCCGGGGTTACGCGAGCAGGGCGCGGCCCTCCGGGGTCAGCTCGGCCGGCGACCACTGCCCGTGACCGCCGAGCTGGACCGGTCGGACCAACCCGGCGCGCGCCAGTTGGCGTGCGGTGGCCTGGTCGCTGCACAGCAGGCCGTCGAACCGCAGGTCGGGTTCTCGACTGTGCGTCACCTCGGCGCGGCCGGCCGCGACGGCACGCAGCATGGCGCGTGCCCGATGGGTCAATTCGTCGTCCATGATCTTTCACCGTTGTCCGCAGGGTTTTACACCCTGGTTATCGCCGCGACAGGCCGAAGTCTTACCGATTAGGGTCGGCGGCATGGGGACGATCGTGGCGGTGAGTCGTAGCGCGGAGTACGCATTCACCAAACCCACCTGCGACGGCGTGCGGCTGGTGGCCGGTCTCGGCGTCGCCGGCGACGTCCACGCGGGCGAGCTGGTGCGGCACCGGTCACGGGTGCGTCGTGACCCTACGCGACCGAACCTGCGCCAAGTGCACTTGATGCACGCCGAGCTGCACGACGAGCTCAACGCCCTGGGTTTCGACGTCGGCGCGGGTCGCCTGGGCGAGAACATCACCACCCGGGGCGTCGACCTGCTCGGACTGCCCACCGGCGCGCTGCTGCGGCTCGGTCCGGACGCCGTGGTCGAGGTGACCGGCCTGCGCAACCCGTGCCCGCAGATCGAGGCGTTCCGCACCGGGCTGCTCAAGCACGTGGTGGGCCGTGACGAGCACGGCACCGTCGTGCGCCGGGCCGGGATCATGTCCGTGGTGCTGGTCGGCGGCGACGTCCGGCCGGGCGACGAGATCCGGGTGGAGGTCCCCGCCGGCCCGCACACCCCGCTGGCCCCGGTCTAGCGGGGAGCCGGCGGTCACGCGGAACGCGCCGGGCCGGTCAGGGCCGCGACTCCGGCGTCTCGGCGAGGATGGGCTGGGCGATCGCGAACGCCCGGTTGGCGGCGGGCACGCCCGCGTAGACGGCCACCTGCAACAGGACTTCCTTGATCTCCTCGCGGGTCAGCCCGTTGCGCAGCGCGGCGCGCACGTGCATGGCCACCTCGGCGTCGTGCCCGAGGGTCGCCAGCATCGCCAGGGTGATGCACGAGCGCGTGCGCCGGTCCAGGCCCGGCCGGGTCCAGATCGAGCCCCACGCGTAGCGGGTGATCAGCTCCTGGAAGTCCGCGGTGAACTCGTCCGCGCGCGCCACCGCGCGGTCCACGTGCTCGTCGCCGAGCACCTCCCGGCGGACCCGCATCCCCTCGTCGTAGTCGCTCATCCCAGGTGCCTCCGCAGGATCTGCGAGACGGCCCCGGCCGCCTCGACGTTGGCCAGGTGGGCGGCGTCCGGCAGCACGGTGAGCTCCGCGCCGGGGATCGCGTCCGCGATGGCCCGCAGGCGCTCCGGCGGCGTGGCCTCGTCGCACGCGCCGGCGATCACCGCGGTCGGCGCTTGGATCAGCGGCAGCACGGGGCGCAGGTCGAGTGCTCCCAACGCTTCGCAGCACCCCGCGTAGCCCTCGTCGTCCACAGTGGACAGCATCCGTTCGAAGCGGGCCACCGTCTCCGGGGACCGCTCGCCCAGCGCGGGGGTGAACCAGCGGCTCACCACCGCCGGCGCGATCGAACCCGTGCCCGACGCGCGGACGGTCGCCGCGCGCTCCTCCCACGGCCGCGCGGAGTCGTAGGACGCGGTGGTGCAGCACAGCACCAGCCGGTCGACCCGCTCCGGCGCGTGGCCGGCGAGCCACATCCCGACCATCGCGCCCATCGACACGCCGCAGTAGGACACCCGCTGGAGACCCAAGGCGTCCATCAGTTCCAGCACGTCGCCCGCGAGGTCGTCGATCCGGTACGGACCGGGCGACGCGGGACTGCCACCGTGCCCCCGGTGGTCGTAGCGCACCACCCGGAAGCGCTCCGACAGCTCCGCCAGTTGCGGCTCCCACAGCGCGGTGGTGGTGCCCAGCGAGTTGCCGAGCACGACGACCGGCGCGCCCTCGGGTCCGCTCACCTCGTGGTGCGGCTTCATCTCCCGGCCTTCCCCCGGTGCGCCGCCAGCGCCCGGTCCACGAACTCGCCCGCGCTGCCGACGTACCCGGCCGGGTCCAGCGCTTCGCCGATCTCCTGCTCCGACAAGCCGATCCGCAGGTCCGCCCGCAGCGCCTCGCGCAGCGAGCAGCCGTTGAGGACGGCGGCCCGGCACACCTCGGCCACCAGTTCCTGCGCCTCGGCGCGGCCGATCCGCGCGGCCAGCCGGACCGCCACGTTCTCGGCCATCAGCAGACCGCCGGTCAGCTCCAGGTTGCGCCGCATCCGATCCGGGTCGACGTGCAGCCGGGACAGCAGCTCGCGCAGCCCGTGCACCGCGCCGCCGACCAGTCGCAGCAACTCGGTGACCGTCTGCCACTCGCTGTGCCACGCGCCGGCCGCGCGCTCGTGCTCCTGCGCCATCGCGGACAGCACCGTCGACACCAGACCGGGCACCCGCCGCGTCCCCGCCGTCACGAGCACCGCGCGCACCGGGTTGTGCTTGTGCGGCATGGCCGACGACGTGCCGCCCTCGGCCTCCGCGACCTCGGCCACCTCGGTCTGCGCCAGCAGCACCACGTCCTGCGCGATCTTCGCCAGCACGCCCGAGACACCGCCCAGCGCGCACGCCAGCTCGGCGACCCGGGTCCGGTCGGTGTGCCACGGGATCAGCGGCGCGACCAGGCCGAGCTGCACGGCGAGCTGGTCGACCAGGTCCGGGTCGTCGACGGCCGCCAGCGTGCCCGCCGCGCCGCCGAACTGGACGGCCAACCGCCGTTCCCGCACCCGGTCGAGCACCTCGGCGGCCTCGTGCACGGCCACCAGCCACCCGGCGCACTTGAGGCCGAAGGTGGTGGGCAGCGCGTGCTGCGCCAGCGTTCGCCCGGCGATCAGCGTCGCGCGGTGCCGCCGGGCCAGCCGCTCGCACTCCCCCGCCACGCCCGCCAGGCCGGCCAGGATCGGGCCCAGCGCCCGGAAGGCCACCAGCGACAGCGCGGTGTCCAGCACGTCCTGGCTGGTCGCGCCGTTGTGGACGGCGGCCCGGCCCTCGGCGGTGACGTGCTCGCCGATCGCCCGGACCAGCGGCACCACGGGGGTGCCGCTGCCGCGCGCCGCCGCGCCGAGCGCGGCCGGGTCGTAGTGGCCGACGTCGATCGCGGTCACCACCATCCGGGCCGCCTCCTCGGAGACCACGCCCGCCCGCGCCTGGACGATCGCGAGGGCGCGTTCGAAGTCCAGCATGGCCCGCAGCCACGCCCGGTCGGATATCTCCGCCTCCACGGCCGGGTCGGTGAACAGCGGCCCGAACAGCTCAGACGTCGAAGAAGACGGTTTCATGCTCCCCTTGCAAGCGGATGTCGAAGTGGTAGCCGGACGGGGCGCTCGCGGCGATGAGCGTGCTCCGCGCGGCCGGGTCGGCGATCGAGCCCAGCACGGGGTCGTCCGCGTTGGCCTCCTCGTCCGGGAAGTAGATCCGGGTGACCAGGCGCACCAGCATCCCCCGGCAGAACACCGACACGTTGAGGTGCGGTGCCTCCCAACCGTCGCCGGCGGGCAGCGGACCGGGTTTCACGGTCAGCACGCCCCAGCGCCCGCCGCTGTCGGTGGCGCTGCGGCCGAAGCCCCGGAAATCCTTCCACCGCACCGCTCCGCGCGGGTCGTCGGGGTGGTCGAAGCGGCCGTCCGGGTCGGCCTGCCAGGTCTCCACCACGGCGTCGGGCACGGGTTCGCCGCGGCCGTCGAGCACCCGGCCCTCGATCCGGAACGCGCCCGCGGTGCCCTCCGGCACCACGTGCACGCCGTCCTCCCAGAACAGCCCGTTCTCGAAGAACGGACCGACGGTCTGCGACGGCGTGGTCTGGAGCTCAGTCATCGTGGTCGTCCTCGTCCTCCAGCGGAGTGGGGTTCGTGCCGCGCAGCACGATGTCCCACTGGTACCCCAACGCCCATTCCGGAACCGTGCTGTCGAGGTCGAACCGCGCGATCAGCGCCGCCCGCGCCTTCGGGTCGCGCACCGAGTTGAAGATCGGGTCCTGGTCGAACAGCGGGTCGCCGGGGAAGTACATCTGGGTGATCAGCCGCTGCGTGAAGGCGGTGCCGAACAGCGAGAAGTGGATGTGCGCGGGCCGCCACGCGTTGTCGTGGTTGCGCCACGGGTACGCGCCGGGCTGGATCGTGGTGAACGAGTAGCGGCCGTCCGCGTCGGTGAGGGTGCGGCCGACGCCGCTGAAGTTCGGGTCCAGCGGCGCGGGGTGCCGGTCGCCGTCGTGCCGGTAGCGCCCGCCCGCGTTGGCCTGCCAGACCTCCAGCAGGGTGCCGGCGACGGGACGGCCGTCGCCGTCGAGCACCCGTCCGGAGACGGTGATCCGCTGGCCCTGCGGCTCGCCGTCGTGACCGGCGGTCAGGTCGTGGTCGTGCGGACCCACCCGGCCCTCGCCGAGCAGCGGTCCGGTGATCTCGCCGAGCCGCTGCGGCAGCAGGGCGAAGGGGCGGTGCGGCGACCTGGCCGCGTTGGAGCGGTAGTCCGGCCAGCGCACCGGCGGGTGGGACCCGGTGTCCGGCCGGTAGTGCGGCGTGGTGGTGTCGAGTGGCACCGCGCCCTCCTGTTCGTGTCGCCGAGGGGATCGGCCGACGCGTCGCCCGCCTGCCACGCCGGGCCCGTGTCGGGGTGGTCGGACCGTAAGTTGGGCCCCGGGACGGGTCAACGGCCGGTTCCACTGATCGGAAGTCCGACCCGCCGTCCCTCACGTCGGCACGGAGTCGTACGCACGGTGAACTGCGGCGTTGCTCGTGGCGTTCCGGGCCGGTACAGGTCCACCGTGGTCGGCGGTAGAGGTTCGACGGACGCACAGGAAGAAGGGGCGATGCCCAGGACGACCACCGGGCGCGTCGATGTCGACCAGAGCGGAGTGGCCACGGTCGAGTCCGACCAGGAAGAATGGCTGCGGGTTCGCAGTGCGCCCGGTGTCCGTGGGCGCGAGTTGGCCGAACTCGCCGCCTGGATGTATCCGGAATCGGTCCGCGCGCCCGGTGGTCACGTGCTGGTCGGACCCGGCTGGCTGATCGACCGACCGGTCGAACTGGATTCCGTCGAACTGGAGTGGGCGAGCGATTTTCCGTGCTATGAGTTTCCGGCACAGGTCGACGTGGCCGCCTTGCTGCCGCTGAACGACCAGGGCGTGCGGTACCGGGACTACAGCCGTGCCGTCCGCGACCTCGTTCGCCCGAGGCTGCTGGAGAACCGCCTGAGCTATCGACTGACAGGTGTGGCCGTCCGCGGTGGCGGTGGGCTGCGACTGCGCTTCGGACACACGACCTTCTTCGAGGTCTTCAACCTCAAGCAGATGGTCGCGCACGAGTTCAAGCGGGCGTGGCTTGGGTCAGGCAGGGCCGTCCCGAGGATCGAAGACCTTACCCTGCGGCAGGCGATCGGCACTCCGTTCGACCCCGGGAACCTGCTGATGTCCCCCGGTATCAGCACGTTGACCATCCGGCGCGGGGGCCTCGGCGAGGGTGCCGGCTTCGTCCTCCACGAGCGGGACGGCGGCAAGGTGGCGGATGGCGGCGGGCTGTGCCACACGATGCCCGCCGGGGAGTTCCAGCCCTCGTCGGGCGCGCCCGTCGACGTGGAGAACGATTTTTCACTGTGGCGGAACATCATGCGGGAGTTCTCCGAGGAGTTCCTGGGCAACCCCGAGCACGACGGAGGCGGTCCCCGGTCTGTCGACTACGCACGAGATGAGCCGTTCGCGCGATTCGAAGAAGCGCGCAGGCGCGGCAGCTTCCGAATGTGGCACTACGGCTTGGTGATGGAGCCCTTGGAACTCGGCGCGCAGCAATTGACCGTAGCCGTCGTCGACGCGTCTGAATTCGACAGGTTGTTCCACGACATGGTCGCGGTCAACGACGAGGGGCGGGTCATCGGCAAGGGCGACGCCAAGCACATCCCTTTCACGGCGGATACCATCGACCGCCTCGAACCCCGCCTGTCGGCAAGCGCCCTCACGTTGCTCCGGATGGCGTGGAACGATCGGCGGATCATCCTCGGAAGCTGACCGGTGCGCGGTCCGCCTCCGCGAGGACGCCGGGCCGGCGCGGTCCCCGACCAGGCTGCCCGCGAGGCAGCACGGCAGCGGGCCTCCACTTCGCCGAGGTTCCCCGTCTAGGGTGGCCCGTGCCACGCTGAGGGGTCGCGCGCGAGCGGCTCCACCCGCCACGAGGACGTCGCACATGTCCGATCCACCCCGTCCCGGTCCGATCCGCGTCCTGCTGGTGGAGGACCACGACATGGTGGCCGAGGCGATCGGGCTGGCGCTCCAGCGGAACCCCGAGGTCGTGGTCGTGGCCGCCGTCCGGTCCATCGCCACGGCCCGGGAGGCCACCGCGCGGCACCGCCCGGACGTGGTGGTGCTCGACCGCCGGCTGCCCGACGGCGACGGCATCACCGCGATCCCCGAGCTGTGCGCGGCGGGCGCGCGGGTCCTGGTGCTGACCGGCGAGGCCGGCGCGGCGGTGGCCGCCCGCGTGGTGGACGCCGGCGGCTCGGGGCTGGTGCTGAAGTCGGCGCGGCTGGAGGAGCTGGCCGAGGCGGTGCGGCGGGTCGCGGAGGGCGAGGCGGTGTTCGACGGCGGCCTGCTGGCCGGCGTGCTCGACCGGCTCACCGGGCGCACGTCCGTCGCCGGGTCGTCCCTCACCTCGCGCGAACGTGAAACTTTGTCACTGCTGGCGGACGGGGCGTCCACCGAGGAGATCGGGCAGCGGCTCGGCGTCGCCCGCAACACCGTGCGCAACCACGTGCAACGCGTGCTCGACAAGCTCGGCGCGCGGTCGAAGCTGGAAGCGGTGTCCATCGCCCGCCGCGAGGGCCTGCTCGACTGACCCCGACCGGTTCCTGGTGCATCCGCACTAGTCGCGGTGACACCGCTGCGTCTCGCCACGGGGGGCGTCGTGCCCCACAGTGCCAACGTGGATGTCCCGGTGACCGACCAGGTGGCGGACTTCAGCCCGCCGAGGGGTTCCGGCTGCGCGTCCCTGGCCCGCGACTTCACCCGGCGGACGCTGGCCGGCTGGAGCTACCGGGGCGATCACGACGACGTGGTGCTCGTCGTCTCCGAACTCGTCGCCAACGCGCACCGCCACGCGGGCGGTCAGACCGTGCTGCGGCTGACCGGAGGGGCGGACCGGGTGCTGGTCGAGGTGGGCGACGGCAGCCCCACCCCGCCGTGGATCCGCCCGCACGGCACCGACGGCGGCTGGGGCATCCCCCTGGTCGACCGGTTGGCCCACCGGTGGGGCGTGACCCCGCGCGGTGCGGGGAAGGTCGTGTGGTGCGAACTGGGCTAGAGCCCGGGGTGGTGCACAGTACCGGTATGGCGAGCCCACCCCGACGGCCTCCGGACCGCATGCCCGACTCCGCGTTCCAACTGCTCGTGGAGGGCGTGGTCGACTACGCGATCTTCATGCTGGACCCCGACGGGCACGTGGTGAGCTGGAACTCCGGCGCGGAGCGCATCAAGGGCTACCGCGCGGAGGAGATCCTCGGCCGGCACTTCTCCACGTTCTACCCGCAGGAGGACGTCATCGCGGAGAAGCCCCGCCGCGAGCTGGAGTCCGCCGTCGCCGACGGCCGGCTGGAGGACGAGGGGTGGCGGCTGCGCAAGGACGGCACCCGCTTCTGGGCGAACGTCGTGATCACCGCGCTGTTCGACCGGACCGGCCGGTTGCACGGGTTCGGCAAGGTCACCCGCGACATGACCGAGCGCCGCCGCGCCGAGCAGGAGTTGCTGGAGCGGCGCAGGCTCGTCACCCACCTGGTGGAGGCGCAGGAGCTGGAGCGGCGGCGGATCGCGTGGGACGTGCACGACGACTCGATCCAGTCGATGGTCGCCGTCGGCATGCGCCTGCAACTGCTCGAAGGCAGGTTGCCCGAGGAGCACGCCGGCACCGTGCGGCGGCTGGACGACGCCGTGCGCGGCGCGATCGCCCGGCTGCGGGCCCTGGTCTTCCGCCTGCGCCCGCCGGAGATCGACCGCCACGGCCTGGTCCGGGCGCTGACGGAGTACCTGGGCGACGTCGCGCCGGGGTGGGGCCTGACCTGCACCGTCCAGGACGGCCTGGAGCGCGAGCCGCCGAACGACGCGGCCATCACGATCTTCCGCATCTTCCAGGAGGCCCTGGCGAACGTGCACAAGCACGCGCGGGCGTCCACCGTCCAGGTCACCCTGTCCACCGAGGACCACGGCACGCTGGTGGAGGTCGCGGACAACGGGATCGGCGTCACCGCCATCCCCGCCGTCCAAGCGGGGCTGGAGCACTTCGGCATGCTCGAAATGCGGGAGCGCGCCGAGACCTCGGGCGGCTGGTGGACCTTCGCCGACCGCCCCGGCGGCGGCACCGCCGTCCGGTTCTGGCTGCCCACCACCGTCCCGTGACCCGCATCCTCGTCTGCGACGACGACGCCATGATCAGCGAGGCGCTCCAGGAGGTGTTGGAGGCCGAGGCCGACCTGACCGTGGTGGCCGTCGCCCGCACCGCACCCGAGGCCGTCGAGCTGGCCGAACGGCATTCACCCGATGTGGTGGTGTTGGACGTCCGGATGCCCGGCGGCGGGGGCGTCCACGTCGCCCGCGAGCTCCGGCACCGCCGCCCGGAGATCCGGGTCATGGTCTTCTCCGCCCACGCCGATCCGGCCACGATCGTCGAGATGCGCCACACCGGCGTCACCGAGTACCTGGTGAAGGGCGTGCCGAACGCGGAGATCGTGGACACCGTCCGCAGGCTGGGCCGAGGACCCTTCGGGGAGTTGTGACCACCCCCGACCTCCCGTAACGTCGGGCAGCGCAGCCAGCCACGGCGTCGGGAGTGCCGACATGGAGCAGCCGCTAGTCACCGTCCGGTCTTCCCTGCTCGACGACGTCCTCCTCGTGGAGGTGGTCGGCGAGGTGGACCTGGACACGGTGCCCGACATCCGCACCGCCCTGAGCGCGCCCGCGCCCGCCGTCGTGCTGGACCTGGCCGCCGTCACGTTCTTCGGCTCGGCGGGGATCCAACTGCTGGTGGACGCCGACCGCGAGATCGAGGCCCTCGCCGTGGTGGCCTCCACGCGGCTCGTGCTGCGCCCCCTCGTCGTGACGGGCCTGGACGTCCGCCTGCCGCTGTGCGCGTCGCCGGACGCCGCCCTGGAGCGCGTCCGAGGGGTGCGGCGCGGGTGGGCCCGGTCGCCGGCCGAGCCCCGATGACGCCGGCGCGGGTCCGTCCCCGCGGTACCGGTCAGTCCTGCTCCAGGTCGAGGTAGAACGCCATCAGGCGGAGCAGGTGCTCGGTGTCCACCGGCTTGGTCACGTAGTCCGTCGCCCCGGAGGCCAGGCTCTTCTCCCGGTCGCCCTTCATCGCCTTCGCCGTCACCGCGATCACCGGCAGGTCGGCGTACCGCGCCATCGCCCGGATCGCCGCCATGGTCGCGTTGCCGTCCAGCTCCGGCATCATGATGTCCATCAGCACCAACGACACGTCGTCGTACTGCTCCAGCGCGCGCACCCCGGTGATCCCGTTGTCCGCGTAGATCACCTCCAGCCCGTGCAGCTCCAGCACGCTGGTCAGCGCGAACACGTTGCGCAGGTCGTCGTCCACGATGAGCACCTTCTCGCCGTGGAAGCGCATCGGCGCGGGCGGCAGCTCGACGGGTGCGGGCACCGGCGGCACGGCCGCCCGGGTGGCCGGCACGGGGTCGTCCGCGCTGACCAGCTCGGCGGGCTCCGACTCGACCGGCACCGGCACCAGCGCCTGCTCCCCCAGCGGCAGGTGGAGGGTGAACGTCGAGCCCTCGCCGGGCTCGCTGCGCACGTCCAGCCGCCCGTCCAGCAGGGTCGCCAGCTCCCGGCTGATCGACAGGCCCAGGCCGGTGCCGCCGTACTTGCGCGACGTGGTCCCGTCCGCCTGCTGGAACGCCTCGAAGATCACCGACAGCTTGTCCGCCGGGATGCCGATGCCGGTGTCGCGCACGTCGAAGGCCACCGAGCCGTCGCCGAGCCGGATGACCAGCCGGATCTCGCCGTCGTGGGTGAACTTCACCGCGTTCGACAGCAGGTTGCGCAGGATCTGCTGCAACCGGTGCTCGTCGGTGTGCAGCGTGGACGGCACGTCCTCGTCCACCGTGACGTCGAACCCCAGGCCCTTCTCGGCGGCCAGCGGCAGGGTCAGCGCCTCGACGTAGCCGACCACGTCGGACACCCGCACCGGGTCGGTCTGCACCTGCATGTGCCCGGACTCGACCTTGGTCAGGTCCAGGATGTCGTCGATGAGCTGCAACAGGTCCGTGCCGGACGAGTGGATGGTCCGGGCGAACTCGACCTGCTTGGGGTTGAGGTTGCCGTCCAGGTTGTCGGCCAGCAGCTTCGCCAGGATCAGCAGCGAGTTCAACGGCGTGCGCAGCTCGTGCGACATGTTCGCCATGAACTCCGACTTGTACTTCGACGCCGAGGAGAGCTGCCGCGCCCGCGCCTCCAGCTCCACCGAACCCGCCCGCAGCTCCTCGGTGAGCCGCTGCGACTCCACCAGCAGGCTGTCCGTGCGGGCGTTGGCGAGCATGGTGTTCAGGTTGACGCCGATGTTCTCCTTCAACTGGTCGAGCAGGTCCAGGTGCACCTCGGTGAACTCGCCGAAGGACCCGAGCTCGATCACGCCCAGCGCCTCGCCCTGGAACACGATCGGCAGGATCACCAGGTTGGCCGGCGGCGCGGACCCCATCCCGGACCCGATCTCCAGGTACCCCGGCGGCACGGCGGTGACCAGCACGGTCTTCTTCTCCACCGCGACCTGGCCGATCAGCGACTCGCCCCGGGCGAACCGGGTCGGCCGGCCGGCGGGCTGGTAGGCGTAGGTCGCGGTCAGCTCCAGCACGTCGGACTCGCCGCCCACCAGGAAGAACGCCCCGTGCTGCGCGGACACCAGCGGGGTGAGCTCGCTCATCACCAGCGACGCCATGGCGTGCAGGTCGCGGTGGCCCTGCATCAGGCCGGACAGCCGGGCCAGGTTGGTCTTGAGCCAGTCCTGCTCCTGGTTGGCGCGGGTGGACTCGAACAGGTTGCCGATCATCCGGTTGACGTTGTCCTTGAGCTCGGCGACCTCGCCGGAGGCGTCCACGGTGATCTGCCGGGTCAGGTCGCCCGCCGTCACCGCCGTCGCCACGATCGCGATCGCGCGCACCTGCCGGGTCAGGTTCCCGGCGAGCTCGTTGACGTTCTCGGTGAGCCGCTTCCAGGTGCCGGAGACGCCCTCGACCTCGGCCTGGCCGCCGAGCTTGCCCTCGGTGCCGACCTCGCGGGCGACGCGGGTGACCTCGTCGGCGAACGACGAGAGCTGGGCCACCATCGTGTTGATCGTGGTCTTGAGCTCCAGGATCTCGCCGCGCGCGTCCACGTCGATCTTCTTCGACAGGTCGCCGCGCGCCACCGCCGTCGTCACCTGGGCGATGTTGCGGACCTGGTTGGTCAGGTTGTTCGCCATGAAGTTGACGTTCTCGGTCAGGTCCTTCCAGGTACCCGCCACGTTCGGCACCCGCGCCTGGCCGCCGAGGATGCCCTCGGTGCCGACCTCGCGGGAGACCCGGGTGACCTCGTCGGCGAACGCCCGCAGCGTGTCGACCATGCCGTTGATGGTGTCGGCGAGCGCGGCGATCTCGCCCTTGGCCTCGACGGTGATCTTCTTGGACAGGTCGCCGCCGGCCACCGCCGTGGCCACCGCGGCGATGCTGCGGACCTGGGTGGACAGGTTGTCCGCCATGACGTTGACGTTGTCGGTCAGGTCCTTCCAGGTGCCCGCCACGCCCGGCACCCGCGCCTGCCCGCCCAACCGGCCGTCGGTGCCGACCTCGCGCGCCACCCGGGTCACCTCGTCGGCGAAGCCGGAGAGCTGGTCGACCATGGTGTTGATGGTCGACTTGAGCTCCAGGATCTCGCCGCGCGCGTCGACGGTGATCTTCTGCGACAGGTCGCCGCCGGCCACGGCGGTGGTCACCTGGGCGATGTTGCGGACCTGCGCGGTGAGGTTGTTGGCCATGAAGTTCACCGAATCGGTGAGGTCGCGCCACGTGCCGCCGACGCCGGGCACCTGCGCCTGGCCACCCAGCCGACCGTCCGTGCCGACCTCGCGCGCCACCCGCGTCACCTCGTCGGCGAACGACGAGAGCTGGTCCACCATCGTGTTGACGGTGTCCTTGAGCTCCAGGATCTCGCCGCGCGCGTTGACGGTGATCTTCTGCGACAGGTCGCCGCGCGCCACGGCCGTCGCGACCTGGGCGATGTTGCGAACCTGGGAGGTCAGGTTGCCCGCCATGAAGTTCACCGAATCGGTCAGGTCCCGCCACGTGCCCGCGACCCCCGGCACCTGCGCCTGACCGCCCAACCGGCCGTCGCTGCCGACCTCGCGCGCCACCCGGGTCACCTCGGCCGCGAACGACGAGAGCTGGTCCACCATCGTGTTGATCGTGGTCTTGAGCTGGAGGATCTCGCCGCGCGCGTCCACGTCGATCTTCTGCGACAGGTCGCCCTGCGCGACGGCGGTGGTCACCTGGGCGATGTTGCGGACCTGCGAGGTCAGGTTGCCCGCCATGAAGTTCACCGAATCGGTCAGGTCCCGCCACGTGCCCGCGACCCCCGGCACCTGCGCCTGACCACCCAACCGACCGTCCGTGCCGACCTCGCGCGCCACCCGCGTCACCTCGTCGGCGAACGACGACAACTGGTCCACCATCGTGTTGATGGTCGACTTGAGCTCCAGGATCTCGCCGCGCGCGTCGACGGTGATCTTCTGCGACAGGTCGCCCTGCGCCACCGCCGTCGCCACCTGGGCGATGTTGCGGACCTGCGAGGTCAGGTTGTTCGCCATGAAGTTGACGTTGTCGGTGAGGTCGCGCCACGTGCCGCCGATCCCGGGCACCTGCGCCTGACCGCCCAGCCGGCCGTCCGTGCCGACCTCGCGCGCCACCCGCGTCACCTCGTCGGCGAACGACGACAACTGGTCCACCATCGTGTTGACGGTGTCCTTGAGCTCCAGCATCTCGCCCGCCACCGTGACGGTGATCTTCTGCGACAGGTCGCCCTGCGCCACCGCCGTCGCCACCTGGGCGATGTCGCGGACCTGCGCGGTCAGGTTGTCCGACATGAAGTTCACCGAATCGGTGAGGTCCTTCCAGGTGCCCGCCACCCCCGGCACCTGCGCCTGACCACCCAGCCGGCCGTCCGTGCCGACCTCACGCGCCACCCGGGTCACCTCGCCCGCGAACGTGCGCAGCGTGGCGGTCATCGAGTTGAAGCTCTCCACCAGGGTCGCGACCTCGCCGCGACCGGTCACCGTGATCTCCTGCGACAGGTCGCCCTCGGCCACCGCCGCGAGCACCCGGCTGAGCTCGGTGGTCGGCCGGGTCAGGTCGTCGATCAGGCCGTTCACCGAGTCGGCGGCCATCTCCCAGCCCACCGGCCCGGAGCCGGGCGCGAGCCGTTCGGCCAGTCTGCCCTCCTGCCCGACCGCCTGGCGCACCCGCACCAGCTCGCCGACCAGCCACTGGTTGCGCTCGGCGATCTCGTTGAAGACCTCGGCGAGTTCGCCCGCGCGCCCCTGCGGCACGACGAGGCGACGGCGGAAGTTGCCGTCGCGCATCTCGCGCATCGCGGTCAGCAGTCGGGCGAGGGTAACGTCCGTGTCGTCCTGCGCGGTCGTCACGAGGGGCCTCCAACGTCAGCGGATCTGCGCCAAGCCTGCCACTGTCGGAGGTGGCGTGTCCGCTAGGTTGGGCACGACCCGACACACAGGAGCCGCGGATGGCCCAGGGCTACCGGCAAGGTTCCGAGGCGGGCCTCGACCTCGACGCGTGGCACCGTCTCGTCGACGGCTTCCACGAAGCCGTGGTCGTGCTCGACCCGGACGGGGTCGTGCGCTTGGCCAATCCGCTCGCGGCGATCTTGTTCCCGCAGGCCAGACCGGGTGCGCCGACGATCGCGACGGGCCGCTCGCAGGACCTCGGCGGCGGCTGGACGGCCTGGTACCGGGGAGCGGACGAATTCCTGGAGGACGCCTCGCGCCGACTCCTGACGATCACCGACCGCGCCGGGACGCTGCGCACCGTGGTCGAAATGGCCCCCTCCCCGTACCCGGTCGTGATCGTTCCCGGGGCCCGGGGACGGCTGGAGTGGTGGCGGCGCGGCCCCGACGGCCTCGTCACGGCGGCCCGCACCACCCGGCAGCCGGCCGGTGCCACGCCGGCGCTGGCGGCCGTGCTGGACGGCACCGC
This sequence comes from Actinosynnema sp. NPDC023587, assembly GCF_040640215.1. Taxonomy (NCBI): domain Bacteria; kingdom Bacillati; phylum Actinomycetota; class Actinomycetes; order Pseudonocardiales; family Pseudonocardiaceae; genus Actinosynnema; species Actinosynnema sp. NPDC023587. The sequence goes on from NZ_JBFABG010000006.1 coordinate 333,258, forward strand.
GCCGCACGCCGAGATCACCGCGCCGGGCGAGGGCGCGTGGGGCGGTGCGACCGGGCCGGGTCTGGCCGTGCCGCTGACGGACGGCGGGGCGCTGGTCTGCTTCGGCGGCCCCCGGGACCCCGACCTGGTCACCCGGTACGCCGAGCGCGCGGCGGCGGCGGTCCGCGTCAGCACCCGCCTGGACGAGCAGGAGCGGGCCGTGGCGGCGCTGCGGGCGCACCTGCTGCCCAGCCCCTTGCCGGTCGTGGCCGGCGTCCGGCTGGCCCAGGTCTACGAGCCCGCGCACCGCGGCATGCTGGTCGGCGGCGACTTCTACGACGTGCACCCGCGCGAGGACGGCAGCGCCGCGTTCGTGCTCGGCGACGTGGCCGGCAACGGCCTGGAGGCCGCGGTGCACTCCGGGCGGGTGCGGCAGAGCCTGCACGCCCTGCTGGTGGTCGAGCAGCGGCCCGCGCAACTGCTGAACCTGCTCAACGCGGCGCTGCGGGCGGCGGGCAGCAAGCTGTTCACCACCCTGGTGATCGGGAACCTGGTCCCGGTCCAGGCCGGCGGGCTGCGGGTGTCGCTGTCGGCGGGCGGGCACCCCGCGCCGCTGGTGCTGCGCTCCGGCGGCCGGGTGGACGAGGTCGCCGTGCACGGCGGGATCGTCGGCGTGCTGTCCGAGGTGCGCTTCCAGCAGACCACGGTCGCGCTCGGGCCCGGCGAGACGCTCCTGCTCTACAGCGACGGCGTGACCGAGGCCCGCGCGCAGGACGACCGGCAGGAGCTGTTCGGCGACGCGCGGCTCAGGGCGACCCTGGCCGAGTGCGCGGGGCTGCCGGCCGAGGCCGTCGCCGAGCACGTGCGGCGGACGGTGTTCTCCTGGCTGGGCACCGCCGAGCACGACGACCTGACCCTGCTGGTCGTGCAGGCCGAGAGCTGACCGTCAGGCCGTGGCGTCGTCCACCGACCCGTGGATGTCCATGACCTCCGTCAGCTCGGTCAGCCGGAACAGCTTGTGCACCGACGGTTGCAGCGAAGCCATCCGGAACCGGCCACCGACCACGTCGAGCCGGCGGTGCCAGTCGAGCATCAGGGACAACCCGGTGGTGTCCATGAACGGCACCCCGCTGAGGTCCAGCACCACCCTCTGGCCCGGTGTCTCCTCAAGGTGGTCGGAGAGCACGGGCACGGTGTCCGCGTCCAGCTCGCCCGACACCGCGACGACGGTCCAACCGCCGCGGACCTCACTGCGCACCTGCAAGTCCATCGCGTCGCGCCTTCCCGCACGGCGGGTGCCGCGCCGCTACAGATCGTGCAGCACCGGGGCGTGGGACGCGACCACTGGGTGGTCCAAGAGACAGGATGTGCGACGATGCGGTAACGGCCGATCAACGGGAGCGATTGTGCGCAACGAGCCAGCGACGCCGGTGGCCGTGACGCTGCCCGCGACCGCCGGCGCGTCCGCCCAGGCCCGGCGCATCGTCGGCGAGGCGGTGGCGGCGTGGGGCGTGTCCCCGGACGTCGCCGAGGACGCGGCACTGGTGGTCACGGAACTGGTGTCCAACGCGGTCGACCACGCGTCGGGACCGCTGGAGCTGACGGTGAGCCGCACCGAGGCGGGTGTCCGCCTGGAGGTGGCCGACCAGTCACCCGACCTGCCCGAACCCAGACCGGTGCAGGTCGACTCGGCGCGGGGGCGCGGGCTGATCATCGTGGCGGCGCTGAGCCGGGAGTGGGGAACGTCACCCACCCCGGACGGCAAGGTCGTCTGGGCCGAGCTCGGCTGACCCCCGCCCGACCCCGGGACGGCACCGCCCCACACCGGGCCGCGGTGACCAAGATCACGTGTGGCGACCCCGCCCGGTCCCGACGTCCCGAGGCCCTTTCCCGGGCCGGCAGGGCGGGCGAGGTACCCCCGGCACAGGGCGGACCCCGGCCGGTGGGCCGGGGTCCGCTCCGGTGACGAGCCCTCCGCCGGGGCTAGGCCACTCCGAAGCCACCCCACCGGGTCACGGTCAGGGTGAACGCGGCCGTTCCGCTGCGGCCGTCGGCCGAGGTCGCCTTGATCGTGACCTGGTAGGTCCCGGGCGGCGTCGAGAAGCCGGTCGACACGAACACGGTGCTCGTGCCGCCCTGGGCGACCGAACGCGGGTTGAACTGGAACTGCGAGCCCGCCGGGTTCCCGGTCGCGGTCAGCGACAGGGTGCCGGTGCCGCCGGACGCGGTGACCGAGAACTGGGCGAAGAAGCCCTGCTGCACGGACGCCGAGGACGGGCTGAGCCGGACCGCCACGTCGCCGCCGGGCGCGTCGCCCTCGACGGTGAACGCCAGCGCGGTGGTGGCGGTCTTGCCGCCGGACCCGGTGCCGGTCACGGTCACGGTGTAGGTGCCGGCCGGCGTGGAGGCGCTGGTCTCCACGGTCAACTTCGCGTTCGACCCGGTGCGGATCGACGTCGGCTGGAACACCGCCTTGGCTCCACCGGGCAGCCCCGAGGCGGACAACGCCACCGTGTCGGGACCGCCCGACCCGGCGGCCGAGGTGACCGTGGTGGACGCGTGCTTGCCCGCCGCGACCTTCAGGCTCGACGGCGACAGGCCGAGGGTGAAGTCACCGGGCACCTGGTCGCCGCCCTTGACGGTCAGCGACACCGTGGCGGTGGCGGTCTTGCCGCCGGAACCGGTGCCGGTCACGGTCACGGTGTAGGTGCCGTTGGGCGTGGAGGCGCTGGTCTCCACGGTCAACTTCGCGTTCGACCCGGTGCGGATCGACGTCGGCTGGAACACCGCCCTGGCCCCACCGGGCAGCCCCGAGGAGGACAGCGTCACGCCCTCCGCACCACCGGACCCGGCCACCGAGGTGACCGTGGTGGACGCGTGCTTGCCCGCCACGACCTCCAGGCTCGACGGCGACGCGCCCAGCGTGAAGTCGGACTGCGGCGCGCCGACCTCCTGCTCTACCCAGTCGCCCATGTCGTTGGTCAGCCGCCCGTAGACGCCGTACCACTTGAAGTCGCTGCGGCTCCACGACGCGACGCCGACGATCTTGCCGTCCACGATCAGCGGGCCGCCGCTGTCACCGGGCAGGATCGTGGTGCGGCCGTCGGGGTACCCGGCGCAGATCATCGTGGCGGACTTGAAGCCCGCGCCGACGCCCTGGCACACCGAGTCGCCGTTCACGATCGGCAGGGTGGCCTTGTCCAGCGTGACGTCGCGCCGGTTGTCGTCGAAGTCCTTCTTGCCGTAGCCGAAGCCGAGGCCGTTCTTGCCCGGCGTCGCCAGCCCGGCGTCGGCGGACGTGGCGAACCGCGCGTACGCGCCGCCGCGCACCGGGATGTCGTCGGCGGTGGTGACGACCGCGACGTCGTAGCCCTGGTCGAAGTTGACGTACTTCGGGTGCTTCTTGTACTCGACCGCCTTGGTGCGGAACCCGCCGCCCGCGTCGAGGTCGTCCAGGCCGTAGACGAAGCTCTTCTCGCCCTGGGCGTCCGCGCAGTGCGCGGCGATGAGGATCTTGCGGGGCGCGACGACGGAGCCGGTGCAGGTCTGGCCCTGCGGTCGGGTGCCGCCCGCGCGGATGCCCGCGATGATCCCCGGGAACTCGTCGACCGTGGCGCTCTGCCCGTTGTGGAACAGCGCGCCGGAGTCGGATCTGACCGGGACCGTGTCGCCCTCGTAGTTCGCGGCGGGGGCGTTGCCCGACGCGGCGGAAGCTCCCGACAGGGGCAGGAGCGGTAGCAGCAAGGCCGCCGCGACGAGGGGCGCGAGACCCCTGGGACGTGGTCGTTTCACTGTGTTTCCCTTCCAGGCGGACAGCCGCTCCAGCAGGGGGTGGGGCGGCGAGGTTCACTGTCGGGCCGCACCGGTGCGGGAACAATCAGGGTCGTGGTCCGTAGGGGTACGGCACTAATGCGCCCGCACCGCGCCGATCGTGGCGCGCGGGGCCGGCGTAAGTCCTTTGAGGACAGACCGGTCGTCCCGGCGGGCGGGACCACCGGTCGCTCCGCGCTCGCACCGCCGGCGGCCCGACGGCGCACGCCGCGTTCACCCGGTCGGCGGTGCCGGGTCCCCTGCCCGGGTCGCACGCGGCCCGGTCCCGGCGGACCCTCCTTGTGACGCCTGCCCGGGGCCGGGGCCGGCCACTACCCTGCCGACCACCAGAACCGTTCTCCCGAGGGGGCACTGTGACCGACGAGCGGCTCGCCGACCTGGCGGCGGACTACTTCCAGGACGTGATCGAGACCGATCCGTTCGCCGCCACCGCGTACGGCGTCGCGGGGCACGACGGCGACGTGCCCGATCCGAGCCGGGAGGCCGACCGCGAGCGGGTCGACCGGCTGGACGGGTTCCGGCGGCGGCTGGACGGGATCGACCCGGGCGGGCTGACCGGGCAGGACGTCGTGACGCACGCGATGCTGGACCGGTTGGTGCGCGACCACCGCGCCGAGCTGGTGAGCGGCTTCGGGCTCGGCACCGCCGAGATCGCGGTGTCCGCGAGCCTGGTCGGCGTGCAGAACCTGGTGTTCGGCACGGTGCCGGTGGTGCGGTTGGCGACGCCCGACGACACCGCGGCCTACCTGCGCCGGCTGGAGGGCCTGGGCGGGTACTTCGACGCCGCCGGGGACCGGTACCGGGAGGCGGGCGCGGACGGCCGGCACCCGACCACGTCGGGCGTGCGGCAGGCCGTGGCGCAGCTCCGCGGCTACCTGGCGTCGGACCTGGCGGGAGATCCGTTCCTGCGCCCGGCGGAGGGCGACGACGCGACCCGGGTGGCCGAGGTCGTGCAGCGGACCGTGCGGCCGGCGCTCGCCCGGCTGGCCGGGGTGCTCACCGACGTGCTGCTGCCCCTGGCGCGGGACGACGAGCACGTCGGCGTGTGCTTCGTGCCCGGCGGCGAGGAGGCGTACGCGGCGGCCGTGCGGGCGCACACCACGACCGGGCTCACGCCCGAGGAGATCCACCAGGTGGGCCTGGACCGGCTCGCCGAGGTGCACGACGAGGTCGCGGAGCTCGGGTCGCGGCTGTTCGGCACGTCCGCCGTGCCGGACGTGCTGCGCCGGTTGCGCGACGACGAGGAACTGCGCTTCGACACCGCCGACGAGATCGTGGCGTGCGCGGTCGCGGCGCTGGAACGCGCGGAAGGCGCGCTGCCCCGGTGGTTCCGGCACTACGAGATCGCGCCCTGCGTGGTCGAGCCGATGCACCCGGCGGAAGCCGAGGGCTCGGTGCTGGGCTACTACCGGCAGCCCGCCGACGACGGCTCGCGGCCCGGCGCGCACGTGGTGAACACGCACCTGCCCCGGTCGCGGCCCCGGTTCGAGTACGAGGCGCTGGCGTTCCACGAGAGCGTGCCGGGGCACCACCTCCAGATCGCGGTGGCGCAGTCGCTGAAGGACGTCCCGGACTTCCGGCGGTTCGTCTACGTGACCGCGCACGCCGAGGGCTGGGGCCTGTACACCGAGCGGCTGGCCGACGAGATGGGCCTCTACACCGACGACCTGACCCGGATGGGGATGCTGTCGTTCGACGCGTGGCGGGCGTGCCGGCTGGTCGTGGACACCGGGATGCACCACTCCGGGTGGTCGCGGGACCGGGCGCTGGCGTTCCTGCGGGACAACACCGCCGCGACGGAGTCCAACGTGCGCAACGAGATCGACCGGTACATCGCGTGGCCGGGCCAGGCGACGGCCTACCTGCTGGGCCGGCTGCACATCGACGGCCTGCGGACCAGGGCGGAACGGGCGCTGGGCGACCGGTTCGACCCGCGCGACTTCCACCACCAGGTGCTGTCCAACGGGGCCGTGCCGCTGGAGGCGCTGACCGGCATCGTCGACCGGTGGCTCGGAACGGCCTGAGCACCCGCCGGGAAAGTGCTCGGAGGATGAGCACTTTCCCGGCGCACGATGGGTGTCACCCGGGACGACGCCCGGGACGACGCCCGGGATGACGGAGGACACCGTGGAACCCCTCGACCTGATCGACGCCGGCCAGTGGGAGCGGTGGCTGACCGCCCACGGCGGCGAGTCGGACGGCGTGTGGCTGAAGATCGCGAAGAAGAACTCCGGCCGGACGTCGGTCACGATCGCCGAGGCGCTGGACGGCGCGCTGTGCCACGGCTGGATCGACGGTCAACGGCGCGCGCTCGACCAGGACCACTACCTGCAACGCTACTCACCGCGCCGCGCGGGCGGTTCGTGGTCCCGGGTCAACGTGGCCAAGGCCGAGGCGCTGATCGCGGCGGGCCGGATGGGGGACGGCGGGTGGGCCGCGATCCGGGCCGCGCAGGAGGACGGGCGGTGGGCGGCGGCGTACGAGTCGCAGGCGACCGCGACCGTGCCGGACGACCTGGCCGAGGCGCTGGAGCGCGACCCCGCCGCCCGCGAGCGGTTCGCGGTCCTGGACCGCACCCGGCGGTACGGGCTGCTCCTGCGGCTGATGAAGGCCCGGACGCCCCGGGCCAGGTCCGGGCAGCTCGCCCGGATCGTCGCCGAACTCGCTGCGGCGGACGCGGGGAGCGGCGCGGGACGTGGTCGGGCGCTGCCTCCGGCATGACCGGGCCGCCGGAGACGTCCTCCCCGCGCGAACGGCAGCGGGGCGGCGTCCACAACCCGAACGCCGCCCCGCCTCACCCGCACCTGTCAGTTGGCCTTGGGGAGATCTAGAAGGTGATGCTCCAGCCGTCCACGGTCCCGGTGTCGTAGGAGTACACGTCCGTCACGCGCAACTTCCACGTGCCGTTCCTGTTCTCCGACCCCGTGTTCACGGTGAACGTCTCATGGACACCACCCGCCGAACCCACACCACCGGACTTGCGCAACACAATCGCAGCACCACTCGGACCCACCAGGTCGACCGCCAGATCACCGGAGTAGGAGTGGTCGATGTCCACCTTCACCGACGTCGACACCGAACCAACACCATCACAACCCGCCACCGTCACAGCACTCGACACCGCCGAACCCGCATCCGGAATCACCACGTCATCCGCGTTCGACCCGCCCGAGCACGGCGGGTTGGGCACGTCGCCGCCGAAGTTCGCCGTGTACAACAACTTGTTCGGCGAACCCGAACCCGGGTTCTTCACCACACCGCTGGTCGCGTTGTCCGTCAACGCCTTCAGCACCTGGGCGGGCGTCGCCGACGGGTTGCCCGCCAGGTAGAGCGCCGCGCCGCCCGCCACGTGCGGCGAGGCCATCGACGTGCCGCTCATGGTGGCGCTGCCGGTGTCGCCGGAGTGGCTGGTCGACGTGATGTTGTTGCCGGGCGCGAAGATGTCGACGCACGAACCGTAGTTCGAGAACGACGCCCGGTTGTCGTTGTTGTCCGTCGCCCCGACCGAGATCACGGCGGGGTTGCGCGCCGGGCCGGTGTTGCAGGCGTCGGCCGAGCTGTTGCCCGCCGCCACCACGAACGTCACGCCCGCCGCCGTGAGCCGGGTGATCGCGTCGTCACCGATGCCGGGGGTGTCGAAGGTGAAGCTGCCGTTGACCACGGCGGGTTTCACCGCGTTCTTGGCGATCCACTCGATGCCCTCGACGCCGTCGGAGTCCGGGGCGCTGCCGTCACAGCCGAGGATGCGCACCGCGACCAGCTTGGTCTTCTTGGCGACGCCCCACGTCCTGCCGCCGATGGTGCCCGACACGTGGGTGCCGTGGCCGTTGCAGTCCTGCGCTTCCGGGTCCTCGTCCACGAAGTCGTAGCCGTAGCTCGCGCGGCCCTCGAAATCGCTGTGGGACTTGCGGACACCCGAGTCGAGCACGTACGTCGTGACGTTCGACGCGGTGGTGTTGTAGGTGTACTTCTTGTCCAGCGGCAGGTTCTTCTGGTCCACCCGGTCGATGCCGTAGGTCGCGTTGTCCTGGGTGTCCGCGACCTTGGCCGTGCCGTCCTGGTAGACCCGCTTGACGACCGGGTCGGCGGCCAGCCTGCGGGCCTGCCCGTCGGACAGGTCGCGCACCAGGAAACCCCGCATGGCCACGGAGAAGACCGTCTTCAGCTTGCCGCCGTAGCGGCCGACGAGGTGCTCCGAGGACTCTTGGATCTGCGCCTGGATCTGGGCCTGGATCTGGGCCTGCCCGGTGGCCCGGTTCTGCGGCACGTCCTTCAGCGACACCAGGAAACTGCCCGCGAGCGGCCGGCGCGCCTTGACGTAGTCGGCTTCGGCCTGGGCGGACGCCGGCGGCGTCAGTCCGAGCGCGGCCAGCGCGGCGACGACCGCCACGGTCTTGAGTGGTGCTCCCATGATCTGTTTCCTCCACGAGCGCAGGGGTGGTGCGATCCGCGGCACGGCAGCCGAGGATCGCCCGATCGAGAGGGAATTACCGGTGGAGAGGAGACGTCCGGTCGCGGATTAGAAGGTGATCGACCAGCCGTCGACCGTGCCGGTGTCGTAGGAGTACACGTCCGTCACGCGCAACTTCCACGTGCCGTTCCTGTTCTCCGACCCCGTGTTCACGGTGAACGTCTCATGGACACCGTTCACCGAACCCACACCACCGGACTTGCGCAACACGAACACAGCACCACTCGGACCCACCAGGTCAACCGCCAGATCACCGGAGTAGGAGTGGTCGATCTCCACCTTCACCGACGTCGACACCGAACCGACCCCGTCACAACCCACCACCGTCACAGCACTCGACACCGCCGAACCCGCATCCGGAATCACCACGTCATCCGCGTTCGACCCGCCCGAGCACGGCGGGTTGGGCACGTCACCACCGAAGTTCGCCGTGTACAACAACTTGTTCGGCGAACCCGAACCCGGGTTCTTCACCACACCGCTCGTGGCGTTGTCGGTCAGGGCCTTGGCGACCTCGGCCGGGGAGGCCGAGGTCTTGCCCGACAGGTACAGCGCGGCGGCACCCGCCACGTGCGGCGTCGCCATGGACGTGCCGCTGATGGAGTTGGTCCCGCCGTTGTGCCACGTCGAGGTGATGCTGGTGCCGGGCGCGAAGATGTCCGTGCACGAACCGTGGTTGGAGAACGTGGACCGGGTGTCGGAGCTGTCCGTGGCGTTGACCGTGATCGCCTCGGGGGTCCGCGCGGGAGAGGTGGAGCACGCGTCCTTGTTGTCGTTGCCGGACGCCACGGCGAAGGTGACACCGGCCGCGACGGCCTTCTTGACCGCGTTGTCCACCGAGGAGTCCGCGCCGCCGCCGAGGCTCATGTTCGCCACCGCCGGCTTGACCGCGTTCTTGGCGACCCAGTCGATGCCGCCGATGACCTGCGACCACTCGCCCTGACCCTGGCAGTCGAGCACCCGGACGCCGACCAGCTCGACGCCTTTGGCCACGCCGTAGGTGGCGCTGCCGATGGTGCCCGCGACGTGCGTGCCGTGGCCGTTGCAGTCCTGCGCCACCGCGTCGTTGTCGATGAAGTCGTACCCGTCGACGGCCCGGCCGCCGAAGTCGCCGTGGGTCTTGTGGATGCCGGTGTCCACGACGTACGCCGTGACGTTCGCCGCGGTGTTGGCGTAGACGTACTTCTTGTCCAGCGGCAGGTTCTTCTGGTCGACCCGGTCCAGGCCCCAGGTGGGGTTGTCCTGCACCCCGGACGCCTTGGCGATGCCGTCCTGCTCCACGTAGTCCACCACCGGGTCGGCGGCGAGCCGGCGGGCCTGGGCCGCGCTCATCGACACCGAGAAGCCCCGCAGGGCGGCGGTGTAGGTGAGCTTGAGCTTGCCGCCGTACCTCGCGGCCAGGTCACCGGCCTTGGCCGGGGTCTGCCGCGCCCCGACCGCGCTGTCCTTGAACACGACGATGTAGGCGTCCGCGACCGTGCCGGGCGCGTCCGCGCCGCGGATCGCGCCCTCGGCGGCGTACCCGTAGCCGTAGCCCACACCTGCCATCAGCGCCGTCGTCGCCAGACAGGCGGTCACGACCCGTCGCGGGGTCGAGCGATCATGTCGCATGGGGTGTTCTCCCGTTCCACTCGGCCGCCATGCAGGGGTCGGTGACGACTGACGGCCATGTGATTTCCACCTTCGGGCGGCGCGCGACCACGAACAACCCGGGTAGTACTACGTAGGGCTACGCAAACTAAACGTGGTTTCACCCGATGTCACCGTGGGAACCCCGGGGCTTCGAAGAGTGGGCGGTGGCGGGAACGGATGTCCGGAGGACCAGGTCAGGTCGGCGTGCTCGACGTCGGCTGCTTCAGCGCGCACCTCGTCGTGGTCCAAGACCCGACGTTGCGCCCCGTGCTGTCCCACAAGACCCGTCTGCGACTCGACCTCAGTCTGGACCGGAACGCCGGAGTTCGCAGATCCGGCGTGGACCAGGTGGTCGCGGCGGTCCGTGAGGCGCGCCACGTCGCCGAGCGCGCGGGGGTGGGCGCGGTGCTGCCCTGGGCCACCTCCGTGCTGCGCGACGCGCCCAACGCCGCCGAGGTGTTCGCCGAGGTGGAAAGCCGGACCGGGGTCGCGCTGCGGTCCCTGACCGGCGTCGAGGAGGCCCGGCTGGCCTATCTCGCGGCGCGCCGCTGGTTCGGCGTGGACACCGGTCCGATGGTCGTGCTCGACATCGGCGGCGGCACGGTCGAGGTGGCCGCCGGGTCCACCGGGGGACCTGTCCTGGCCGCCTCGCTGCCCTACGGCGCGCGCACCCTGTCCCGGTCCCCGGTCGACCCGATCGAGCTGCGCTCGTCGGTCCTGCACGGCATCGACGGCATGGGCGACCTCCGCGACCACTTCGCGGTCGGCTGCTCGAAGGTGTTCCAGCAACTGGCCCGGCTGTCCGGCGCGCGACCGCAGCGCGACGGCCCGGACGTGCGCAGGTCGCTGCGCATCGAGGACCTGCGGCGGTGGTCCGGCCGGCTGGCCGCGATGTCGGAGCGGCAACGCGCGCGCCTGCCGGGCATCTCCCCCCACCGGGCGGGGCAGAGCGCGGCGGGCGCGGTCGTGGCCGAGGCGCTGATGACGGCCGCCGGGCACGACGAGGTGGCCATCTGCCCGTGGTCGACGCGGGAAGGCCTGCTTCTCACCCTGACCGGGGCGGGCGACGACGAGATCTGCCGGGTGGCGTGAGGGGACCAGGGAATGCTGGCGTTGTCGGTCGAAGCCCACCGGACGGGGTGCGCGGTGGTCGTCGCGACCGGGGAGCTGGACCTGGCGGGGGCCCGCCGGGTGCTGGACAAACTGGACCGCCTGGTGACCGAGGGTCGGGACCGGATCGTGCTGGACATGTCCGGGGTCGCGTTCTGCGGCGCGCAGGCGATGAGCGCGCTGGTCCGGACGCGCGCGCGGGCGCAGCGGGCCGGTGGCTGGCTGCGCCTGGCGGCCGTGCCGCCGCACGTGCGGCGGGTGTTCGGCAAGATGGACCTCGACCGGTTGTTCCCGCACTTCCCGGACGTGGCGGCAGCGGCGGCGGGCCGGGCGATCCCGGACCAGCGCTCGAACTCCGCGCGGCCCCGGTGACCCGCGCCACCGCCGGTCGGCAACCGGGTTGAGCCGCACCGGTCCGCCGGCCGATCATCCCGGCGTGGACATCCGACCCGCCCGCCCCGACGAGTTCCCCCTCCTCCAGCGCATCGAGGACGCCTCCGGAGCGCCGTTCCGCGATTTCGGGATGCCCGAGATCGCGGACGACGACCACCTGCCGCTCGACGAGCTGGCCCGTTCGCACGTGTGGGTGGCCGCCGATCCCGGTCCGGTGGCCTGGATCGCCGTCGTGGAGCTCGACGGGCACGCGCACGTCGAGCAGGTCAGCGTGCACCCCGACCACGCCCGGCGCGGCATCGGCGCGCGGCTGCTGGACCACGTGCAGGAGTGGGCGGCGGGTCGCGGCCTGGCGGGGCTGACGCTCACCACGTTCCGGGACATCCCGTGGAACGCCCCCTACTACGAGCGCCTCGGTTTCCGGGAGGTCGCCGAGCTCTCACCCGCCTTGGCGGCGGTCGTCGCGGAGGAGGCGCGGCGCGGATTGGACCCCGTCAAACGTGTGTGCCTGCACCGGAGGATCGATAACGGTGTTCGCAAGCGATACTGAACGGGTAGACCTCCCTCAGACGACCGTTCGGAGGCTCCCCCAGTGGTCGATTTCGTGCACGAGGCACTGCTCTACCGCGACGCGGACGAGTACGTCGCCGGTACCGCGCCATTCGTGCTGGACGGCTTGTCCGCCGGCGAGCCGGTGCTGGTGGTGGTGCCCCAGCCGAACGTCGACCTGCTCCGCCGCGCGCTGGGCGCGCGGGCGGACCACGTGGAGTTCCTGGACATGGCGCGGGCCGGCCGCAACCCGGGTCGGATCATCCCCGGCGTGCTGGCCACGTTCACCGACGGCGGGCGCGGCGGCCGGGTGCGGATCGTGGGCGAACCGGTGTGGGCCGGGCGGACGGACCTGGAGTACCCCGCCTGCGTGCAGCACGAGGCGCTGGTCAACACCGCGTTCGAGGACCGGCCCGCCTGGATGCTGTGCCCGTACGACGTCGACGCGCTCGACCCCTCTGCGCTGCACGACGCCGAGACGACCCACCCGGTGGTGGTCGAGGGCACCCGGCGGCGGTCCAGCACCGGTTACCGGGACCCGTTCCTGGTCGTCGAGGAGTTCAACCGCCCGCTGCCGCCCCCACCGCCGGACGCGCTGGAGCGGCGCTTCGACGTGGACCGCCTGACCGAGACCCGGCACGCGGTGGCCGCGTTCGCGCGCGACGCCCACCTGCCCGAGGAGCGGGTGGAAGACCTGGTGCTCGCGGTGAACGAGCTCGCGACCAACAGCGTCGTGCACGCCGACGGGCACGGCGTCGTGCTGCTGTGGCGGGAGGGCCCGACCGCGGTGTGCGAGGTGCGCGACCAGGGCCGGCTGGTGAACCCGATGGTCGGCCGGCGGCACCCCGGGCCGTCCGCGCACGGCGGGTACGGGGTGATGCTGGTGAACCTGCTGTGCGACCTGGTCCGGGTGCACACCAGGGAGGACGGCACCGCGATCCGGGTCTACCTCGACCCCCGCTGACCACGCGCGGCGCGGGCAGGTCGTGCCCCCTCCCCCACCGGACCGCCACCTCGTGCCGCCGGGCCCGGCAGAATCGACCGGGTGACCACTGCCCTCCTGCTCGCGCACGGTGCCGGCGGCACCGTGCGGGCGAACTTCTCCTCGGTGATCCCGGTGCTGTCCCGCACCCGCCCGGTGTACTCGGTGGACTTCCCCGGCTCGGGCGACACCCCGCGCGCCGACGGCCCGCTGGAACTCGACGACCTGGCCGACCGGCTGGTCGCGGCGGCGGGCGAGGAGCGGTTCGCGGTCCTCGGCTACTCGCTGGGCTGCGCGGTCGCGGTGCGGGCGGCGCTGCGGTACCCCGACCGCGTGACCGGGCTGGTGCTGACCGCCGGCTTCGCCCGGATCGACGACGAGACCCGCGCCCGCACCGACCGGTGGCGGCGGCTGCTCGCGGCGGGCGACCGGGTGGAGCTGGCCCGGTTCGTCGTGTCGGTGGTGCTCGGCGAGCCGTTCCACCGGTCGATGTCCGCCGCGCAGGCCGAGGGCTTCCTGGAGATCGTCGCGCTGACCACGCCGGTCGGCGTGGACGAGCAGGTGGACCTGGTGCAGCGGGTGGACCTGACCGCCGAGCTGGCCGACGTGCGGGTGCCGACCCTGGTGATCGGCACCAAGCACGACCGGCTGATCACGCCGGCCTGCACGCGGGCGCTGGCCGACGGCATCCCCGGCGCGCGCTGGGCGGAGCTGGACAGCGGTCACGCGCCCGCCCTGGAGGCACCGGCCGAGTGGGTCCGCCTGATCACCGCGTTCCTGGCCTGACAGCCGGCCCGCCGCGAGCGGTCGTGCCTGGTGGGACGGCGTCGGACCCCCGGTCGGGGTGGTCCCGGGACGGGTGCGGTTTGCGGCTGGTCCGCTCGGGCTAACCACTGCCCGTGACCAATGCGCTGGTGCTCGACGTGGACGGAACCCTGGTCGACACGAACTACCACCACGCGGTGGCGTGGTTCCGGGCGTTCCGGGAGTTCGACCTGACGGTGCCGGTGTGGCGGCTCCACCGCGCCATCGGCATGGGCGGCGACAAGCTGGTCGCGGCCGTCGCCGGGCAGCACGTCGAGGACACCCGCGGGGACGACATCCGCCAGGCGTGGGAGGACGCTTTCGACCCCATGCTGCACGAGGTGCGCCCGCTGGAGGGCGCGCACCGGCTGGTGACCGCCGCCGTGGAGGCGGGTTTCGCGGTGGTGCTGGCCAGTTCGGGCAAGCGCCGGCACGTGGACCACTACGTGGAGCTGCTGGAGGTCGACGGGATCGAGTCGACGTCCTCGGAGGACGTGGACGAGAGCAAGCCCGCGCCGGACCTCATCGAGGTCGCGCTGAGCCGGGTGGCCCCGGACGCGCGCGCGGTGGTCGTCGGCGACTCCGTGTGGGACTGCCAGGCCGCGCGGCGGGCCGGGCGACCGGTGGTGGCGGTGCGGACCGGCGGGTTCGGCGAAGCCGAGCTGCGCGAGCACGGGGCGTCCTCCGTGTACGAGGAACTCGACCTGGTGCGGGCGGACCTGCCCGACCTGCCCCTGGCCTGAGGAGGGCACCGTGCGGATCGGCTACACCCTGATGAGCGAGCAGGCCGGCCCCCGGGAGCTGGTGCGGCACGCCGGGCTCGCCGAGCGGGCCGGCTTCGACTTCGAGGTGGTCAGCGACCACTACTCGCCCTGGCTGGCGGAGCAGGGGCACTCGCCGTACGCGTGGAGCGTGCTCGGCGCGGTCACCCAGGCCACCGAGCGGGTCGGGCTGATGACCTACGTGACGTGCCCGACCTTCCGGTACCACCCGGCCGTCGTCGCGCAGAAGGCCGCCACCGTGCAGTTGCTCAGCGACGGCCGGTTCACCCTCGGCCTGGGCGCGGGCGAGAACCTCAACGAGCACGTCGCCGGGCAGGGGTGGCCGGCGGTGAACGTGCGGCACGAGATGCTGCGGGAGGCCGTGGAGATCATCTCGCTGCTGTTCGACGGCGGGTACGTGAACTACCCGGGCCGGCACTTCCGGGTGGACTCGGCGAAGCTGTGGGACCTGCCCGAGCAGCGGGTGCCGATCGCCGTGGCGGTGTCCGGCGGCCAGTCGGTGCGCACGTTCGCGCCGCTGGCCGACGTGATGGTGGCGGTCGAGCCGGACGCGGACCTGTCCCGGGAGTGGGACGTGTTCCAGGGCGGGCAGTCGCGCAAGGTGGGCCAGCTCCCGATCTGCTGGGACCCGGACCGGAACAAGGCGATCGCGCGGGCGCACGAGCAGTTCCGCTGGTTCGCGGGCGGGTGGAAGGTCAACGCCGAGCTGCCCGGCCCGGCCGGTTTCGCCGGGGCCACGCAGTTCGTGCGGCCGGAGGACGTGGCCGGGAGCATCCCGTGCGGGCCGGACGTCGGCCCGGTGGTCGAGGCGGCGCGCGGGTTCGCCGAGGCCGGGTTCACCGACCTCGCCCTGGTCCAGATCGGCGGCGCGCACCAGGAGGGGTTCCTGGACTTCGCGCGGGACGAGCTGCTGCCCGCCCTGCGCTGACGACCGCTCAGCCCCGGCCGGGCGGGGCGGTCACGCCCGCGGTCCTCGTCGGCTTGCCCTTCGCTTTCGTCGGCTGCACGTCCACCGGCCGGTCGAGGTCCGAGGTTCCCGGCACCGCGCTGGGGGGCTCGACCTCCTCCACCGGTGCGGTGGACACGGCGGGCACGGGGGCGGTCGTGCCGCGAGGCACTTCTGTGGCCACCCCGATCACCGTCCCGGCCCGCTCCTGCTCCTGCTCCTGCTCCTGCTCCTGCTCCTGCTCCACCACGGTCACCGTGGACGGCGACTGGGTCACCACGACGGTGAGCGCCGTGGTGACGGCGGGCGGCTGCTGGGTCTCCGCAGGCGTGCGCCCGCTCAGGCCGAACACCGCCACCAGGGCGACCGCGCCGACCACCGGGACGATCCCGCCGAGCAGCAGCAGGGCCCGCCGCCGCGTCGTCCGCCGAGGCGTCCCGGGAGGGTCGACGGGCGGTTCGACGGGCTCGGGCGGCTCGAAGGGCTCGGGTCGGGCCGCCGCCTGCGCCCCGGTCAACGGCGAAGCGCCGACGCTGGCCAGCTCGGCGGCGGTGAGCAGCCGGGCGCACTCGGCGGCGGTGGGCCGCCGCGACGGCCTCGTGTGGGTCATCGCGGTCAGCACCTCGCCCCACGGCTCGGACAGGTGCTCGGGCACGCGCGGCTCGCGGTGCAGCCGGGCCAGCGCCGCCTCGGTGTCGCCGCCGGGGTACTCGGGCCGCCCGGTCAGGCACTCCAGCAGCACCAGGCCGAGCGCGTAGACGTCGGACGCCGGCCCGACGTCCGCGCCGCGCACCTGTTCGGGCGCGAGGTAGCCGGCCGTGCCGACCAGAATCCCGGACCGGGTCACGCGGGTCACCTGGGCCTGGAGCGCCAGCCCGAAATCGGCCAGGTAGGCGCGCCGCTCGCCGGGTTCGAGCAGGATGTTGGACGGTTTCACGTCGCGGTGCACGACGTCGTGCCGGTGCACGTGGGCGAGGATCTCGGCGACCTGCGCGCCGATCCGGGCCACCACCTCGGGCGGGAGCGGCTCGCGCATCCGGCGGCGCAGGGTGCCGCCCTCGACCGGCTGCATCACGTAGAACGGCCGGCCCCGGAACGAGCCGGTGTCGTAGACGGTGACCACGCCGGGGCACCGCAACCCGGCCAGGACCTGGGCCTCCCGGTCCAACCGGATCCGGTCCTCGGACGTCGCGGTGCCCTGGAACAGCTTGATCGCGACCTTGCGGTCCAACCGCGTGTCGAACGCCCGGTAGACCTCGGCCATGCCGCCGGACCCGTACAGGTCGCCTAACGCGTACCGCCCGTCGACCACTTCACCGGTCAGGTCCCCGTCCCACATCCGGCCGACCTCCACTGCGCTGACCGAGCCATCCGTGCGCCGGAAACTACCGTCACGCTCCGCAGCGGGCTACCCCGTTCGCCGTTTCGAGTCCATCTCCCGGCAACGTTCCGGTCACGGACCGCCACGTGTCCCGGTCGCGCGACGACCGCGCTGTTCGGGTTCGCGCGACACCGGGTACTCCCCCGCCATGACCGGACACGAGCCGACGCTCGACGAGTTCATCGACGACCCCGACGCCAAGCTGGACGCGCTGGGCGAGGTCGACGGGACCAGGGAAGCCCAGGACCCGGACGCCGACCAGGACGAGGAGTACCGCCACGACGAGACGTGACCGCCGGTCCGCGCGCGGTCCGGCGGTCGCGCCGGGGTCACGGTGCCGACGTGGCTCCGGACGTCGTCGGCCACACCGAGGTGGAGGAGGTGGGGGGTAGCGGCAGCGAGGTGTTCGGCGGGCCGCCCGACGCGAGCCGGGTACCGCTGCACAGGTGGGTGCCCAGGGTCGCGTAAGTGGCGTTGTGCGCGAACACCAGGTATTCGACGCCCCTGGTCAACCGGATGCCGCACATCGCGCCGTTGGTCGCGGTGAACACGTCGACGCGGCGCGGCAGGTCGCCCTGCTTGTACTCCTTGGTCACCCGCAACGTGTAGCGGTACTGGTCGTCGTTGGGCGTGTCCGGCTTGTTGGGCTCCAGCTTCTGGCTGAGCACGACGCCGGTGAACACCTGACTGGCTCTCGCGTAGCGCGTGGCTTCGGTGTCACCGGGCATGCAACTGCACGCGTTGGCCGTCCCGGTGAACGCCACGGTCAACAGCCCCGCGGCCATGGTCGCCGCGGCTGCGGCGTGGGCCAGGAAACGCAAGCGGGTCACAGGACGCTCCTCAACTCGGCAGGGCGGTGGACGTGGAGCAGGTGGGTGCGGCCACAGTGGTGGACGTGGGCATCCCGGTCGTGGTCGGCGGACCGCCCGAGGCGAGGCGGGTGCCGTCGCAGAGGCCGGACTTCACGCGCCCGCCGGTGCTGTCGCTCTTGCCGAACACCAGGTACCTGGTGCCGATCTTGAGTTCGATGCCGCACGCAGACCCCTGGACGTGCGTGGCGATCTCGACGCGGCGCGGGACGTCGCCCTTGTACTCCCTGCCCACCAGGACCGTGTAGATGAACTGGTCTTCGACGCGGACTTCACGGCGTTTGGCCGTCACGACAGCGACGAACACGTGGTCTGCTCGGGCGTAACGCCAGGACTCGTTGTCGCCGGGAAAGCAGCTACACGCGTTCGCGGTCCCCGCGAACACGGCGGTCAGCAGTCCGGCCGCCACGGTCACCGCTGCGGCTGCGTGCGCCAGGAAACGTAATCGTGCCAAGAGAACCCCCTGGTATCCAGGACGGTCGCGGCGGCACCGGGCCCAGCCTAACCCCCGGCGTGCAGTGCGAACCAGAGCTCGGCTCGCACCCCGGGCGAGTCCAGCGGCCGGCCCAGCAGCTCCTCCACGCGCCGCATCCGGTTGCGGATGGTGTGCCGGTGCACGCCCAGTTTCGCCGCCGCCGGGTCCCACTGGCCGTGGCAGCCCAGCCAGACCCGCAGGGACTCGCGCAGCGACGCGTCCAGCGGGGCCAGCAGGGTGGCCGCGTGGTGGGCGACATCCGGTGCCAGCAAACCGGATCCGGGCACGTCGGCGAAGTTCGCGACGTGCTCCTCCCGGGCCCGCAGCGCTTCCCGGTAGCCCCGCGCGACGCTGCCCGCGTCGACCTCGCCGGAGCCGTGCGCGGGCCCGTCGACCTCCCGCGCGAGCAGCACGACGTGACCTTCGTGATCCGCCCGGAAACCGGGCGGGTCGGCGTGCTCCTCCCCCGCGAGTTCCTTCGGCAGCACGAAGACCCGGAAGGGTCCCGCCGGCGCGTCGGCGACCGGCTGCCCGGCCAGCAGCAGGCGGAACTGGGCGGTGCGGAGCTCGCGGCGCACCGCGCCCACCGCGTCGGACTGCGCGAGCGCGAGGGTGAGCAGGGACGCGGCGGTGTTGACGATGTTGCGGTCGGCGACGTCCAGCGGACCGGCCGTGGCCACCGCCAGGTAGCCGCGCCGGCCGAGCACCTGCATCGCCAGGTGCCGCCCGTCCGCCTCCCAGGCCGAGCCCGCCGGGCCCGCGCCGAGCCGCCGGGCCTCGGCGCGCAGGTCGGGCAGCTCCCCGTCGGCGTGCGCGGTCGCGCCGGTCTCGTCGAGCAGCGCCACCGCGCCGCCGATCAGCACCGCCAGCCGGCGCACCACGGTCCCGGTCGAGGTCAGCGCGGCGCGGGTGAGCGCGCGCTGGGCGTCGCTCGTGCGGGTCAGGGCGGCGTACTCGTCCGCCGCGACGGCCCGCGACACGGCCTTGGTGATCGCGATGAACGGGACCTTGCGCGGGACCTCCACCAGCGGCAGCCCGGCCGCGCGGGCGGCGGCGACCAGGTCGGCGGGCACGTGCCGGTGGCTCAGCCCGGTGCCGAACCCGAGGCCGGCCGCGCCCGCGCCGACCAGCCGGCGCACGTAGGCGCGGTGCGGGCCGAGCGCGATGCCGGTGGTGAGCAGCAGCTCCCCGCCTTCGAGGAACGGCGTCGGGTCGGCCAGCTCCGTGCTGTGCACCCAGGACACCGGCCGGTCCAGGCCCGCGTCGACCTGCACCGTCAGGCCCACCTCGCGGGCCAGGCTCTCCACCGTGAGCGGCATGGACACTTTGTACAGTGTCTCTGCCCACGTTCGCCATTCCCTCCACTGGCCGGTTCGGCTCCGGGGACGGATGCTGGACCCGTGACCCGACTGCGCACCCAGATCCCCGGCCCCCGGTCGTTGGAGCTCGCCGCCCGCCGCAAGGGCGCGGTCGCGGCCGGGGTGGGCTCGACCCTGCCGGTGTACGTGGAGCGGGCCGAGGACGGGGTGCTGGTCGACGTGGACGGCAACCGGCTGATCGACCTGGCGTCGGGCATCGCGGTGACCGGTGTCGGCAACCCCGCGCCACGCGTGGCGGCGGCCGTGCACGAGCAGATCGACCGGTTCAGCCACACGTGCTTCATGGTCACGCCTTACGAGGGGTACGTGGAGGTGTGCGAGCGGCTCAACGCGTTGACGCCCGGCACCCACGAGAAGCGCTCCGTGCTGTTCAACTCCGGCGCGGAAGCGGTGGAGAACGCGGTGAAGATCGCCCGCCACGCCACCGGGCGCGCGCCGGTCGTCGTGTTCGACCACGCCTACCACGGGCGCACGAACCTCACGATGGCGATGACCGCCAAGAACATGCCCTACAAGCACGGTTTCGGGCCGTTCGCGTCCGACGTGTACCGCGCACCGATGTCCTACCCGTACCGCGACGGGCTGACCGGCCCCGAGGCCGCCGCGCGCACGGTCGACGTGATCGAGAAGCAGGTGGACAAGCCGGCGTGCCTGGTGATCGAGCCGATCCAGGGCGAGGGCGGGTTCATCGAGCCCGCCCCCGGCTTCCTCGCCGCGCTGGCGGCCTGGTGCCGGGAGAGCGGCGTGCTGCTCGTCGCCGACGAGATCCAGACCGGGTTCTGCCGCACCGGCGCGTGGTTCGCCTGCGAGCACCAGGACGTGGTGCCGGACCTGGTCACGACCGCCAAGGGCATCGCGGGCGGGCTGCCGCTGGCCGCCGTGACCGGTCGCGCCGAGGTGCTGGACTCGGTGCACGCCGGCGGGCTGGGCGGGACCTACGGGGGCAACCCGGTCGCGTGCGCCGCCGCGCTGGGCGCGATCGACACCATGGTCGAGCTCGACCTGAACGCCGCCGCCCAGCGCATCGAGGAGACCGTGCTCCCCCGGCTGCGCGCCGCCGTCGGCGGGCACGGCGACGTGCGCGGGCGCGGTGCGATGCTGGCGGTCGAGTTCGCCGACCGGACCCCCGAGGTCGCCGCCCGGGTCGCCAGGGCGTGCCACGCGGCCGGCGTGGTCGTCCTCACCTGCGGGACCCACGGCAACGTCATCCGCCTCCTGCCGCCGCTGGTGATCCCGGACGGGGTGCTGGCGGAGGGCGTGGCGGTGCTGGAACAGGCAATAGTCGAAGGAGTCGGACGATGAACACCCCGTACTGGGTCGCCGGGCAGGCCACGTCGAGCGCGGACGTGCTGGAGGTGCGCAGCCCGTTCGACGGCGCGCTCGCCGGCACGACGTCGAACGCGACGGCGCAGGACGTGGAACGCGCCGTCGCCGCCGCGTCCGACGTGGCCGAGGAGTTCGCGTCCCTGCCCGCGCACGCCCGCGCCGCCGCGCTGGACCACGTGTCCCGCCGGCTGGCCGAGCGCGCCGAGGAGGTCGCCGCGTTGATCACCGCCGAGTCCGGCAAGCCGCTGAAGTGGTCCCGGATGGAGGTGACCCGGGCGGTCTCGACGTTCCGCTGGGCCGCCGAGGAGGCCCGCCGGTTCTCCGGCGAGCTCCAGCGCCTGGACACCGACCCGGCGGCCTCCGGCCGGATGGCGCTGGTCCGACGGGCCCCGCGCGGCGTCGTGCTGGGCATCGCGCCGTTCAACTTCCCGCTGAACCTGGTGGCGCACAAGGTCGCGCCCGCCATCGCGGTCGGCGCGCCGATCGTCCTCAAGCCCGCGCCGTCGACCCCGCTGGTCGCGCTGCTGCTGGGGTCGATCCTGGCCGAGACCGACCTCCCGGCCGGGTCGTGGTCGGTGATCCCGGTGCCCAACGAGGTCGCGGGCGAGCTCGTCGCGGACCCGCGCCTGCCGATCGTGTCGTTCACCGGGTCGGGCCCGGTGGGCTACGGAATCCTGGACCGCGTGCCGCGCAAGCACGTCGTGCTGGAGCTGGGCGGCAACGCCGCCGCCGTCGTCTGCCCCGACTGGGCGGACCTGGACTGGGCGGCGCAGCGGATCGCCACCTTCGCCATGTACCAGGGCGGCCAGTCGTGCATCTCGGTGCAGCGGGTGTACCTGCACGCCGACGTGTACGACGAGGTGGCCGACGCGGTCGTGGCCCACGTGCGCAAGCTCGGCACCGGCGCGCCCCAGGACCCGTCGACCGACGTCGGCCCGCTGATCAACGAGGCCGCCGCGCAGCGCGTCGAGAGCTGGGTGGACGAGGCCGTCGCGGCGGGCGCGACCCTGCTGACCGGCGGGACCCGGGACGGCGCGGTGTACGCCCCGACCGTGCTGGCCGACGTGCCGGCGGACTGCAAGGTGGTGGACGAGGAGGTCTTCGGCCCGGTGGTCGTGCTGACCAGGGTGGAGTCGGTCGAGGAGGCGTTCGACAAGGTCAACGCCTCGCGGTTCGGCCTCCAGGCGGGCCTGTTCACCAACGACGTGCGGCTGGCGTTCAAGGCGTCCAAGCGCCTGGCGGTAGGCGGAGTGATCGTCGGCGACGTCCCGAGCTTCCGCGCGGACCAGATGCCCTACGGCGGCGTGAAGGAGTCCGGCACCGGCCGCGAAGGCGTACTGGCCGCGATGACCGACCTGACCGAGGAGCGCGTTCTGGTCCTCACCGGCCTGGACCTGTAACCCACCCGACCGCTGCCCGCGCGTGCTCTCCACACTGCCGGTGTGGAGAGCACGCACGGGCAGACTGTTGGGGATCTACTGGCGTGAACGACGGCAGCAATGCGGAACCCAACCGCCGAACACACGGTCACCGCGTGCGGTGTGAACCGCGATCCGCACCCATAGCGGCTCGGTAGTGACCCTTACTGAGCTGGCGATGCTCATGGAAAACCCGCAGCCCGCAGCCGATCACCAGATGAAGCACGCAATGCGACAAGTGACAGATTCTCGTGACAGCGGAACCAGCGCTCTGCCGTCCGCGCCTACCGAGTGAAGAGGCGGTGAGCACCGCTCTCGTTCGGGCCGGCCGCGTCGCTTGACCACAGAGAGTCGCCGTGAGGTGCGAACCCGCGCGAACCACGGCCCGGTCGGGTTTGTGGCGTGCCCGCCGCACGGAGGTGCCCAGGTAGTGAACACCTCTGCCCTGCGCTTGCCGATGAGCCCATCCACGCAGGTTGGGGTATACGGAGCACACAAGTCCGGACTGCCGCCGCCGACACCAGCGACTGGGCGGCCTCCTCAACACCCACCACCAGGCGGTCCGGCCTGCACGAACGGCATCCCCGGCAAGCACAGTGCCGGGGAGCCGGGAGCGACGGTCTCGTGGGGCTCGATCCGGGTCACCGCTTCTTCTTGCGCTTGCCGGAGCCGGGCACGGTCCCGGTCTTCACTCGGGCAGGGGGTTCGGGGTATGCCTCGATGTAGTTCTGCCCCTCCATGAAGCTCAGGAAGCTTTTCACCACCAAGCGGTACAGGACGTACAGGAACCCGATGGAGGCGACAGCGAGGATCGCGACGTTCCAGGGGTTCACCACCCCGTCCACGACGTAGAACTGTTCCTGCCACTTCGTCGAGCCCGTGGCCAGCGACAGCGTCATGCCCGACAAGGCGAACAGTGGCATCAGCAGGAAGCCGGCCACGGGGATCAGGCGGTACGGTCGGTAGTCGGTGCGGTAGTGGACGCCGGCGCGGCGCTGGGCGCGGGTGAGCGCGTTGGTCCTGCGGACACCGCTCTTCCGCCGCCACTCGTCCTCGGCGAGTTCGCCGTCGTCGACTTCCACCTCGGCTGATCGCGCCTTGACCGCGCGCAGAACGGTACGTCCGACCCCATGCGTAACCGGCACGAGCAGTTCGCGTGCGGTGCCGACGATGTGCAGCGCGGGACCGGGAGTCACGTCGAACTCGCGTGCGTTCGCCTCCGGCAGACCGGAGAACACCAGCACCCGGCAGACCGTCTCCTGTTCGACGTCGACCAACTCGATGGACCGAAGCGCCTGCCACGGCACCGCGATCGCGTCACGTGACCGCTTCCGGCGTGAGGCCAGACTGTCCAGTACGAGTCTGTCGTGCCGAACGCACAACCGCGCCTTGAGACCCCTGGCACGAAACGGGATCTCCAGTCGCGACGCGATCAACTCGTCCGTGACGGGGCGGGTCATGACGAGCCGTACTGCCTCGCTCAACGCCCAGCAGGCCACGATCAACCCCACGCCGACCGCAAGCGCGATCGGCGCGTTCCTCTTCTCCGTGAGGGAGAGGCAGGTGAAGACCGCGAGGAACAGACCCGGAATTGCCGCCCAGCGGACCCAGATCGGCCACATCGTCGTGCGGTGCCGATGCCACCAGAGCCCGGTGCCGATGATCAACCAGATGCCGATGCCGCCCAACAGCATGTCGACCGGCCCGGTCGGGGACGGATCGGCTCGGCCTGCGAGTTCGGCGTCCCACGCATCAAGGCGCGTGTAGGCGACGACCGGTACGGCCGCGCCGAGGGTGACCAGGATCAGTCCGGCCGTCCTGCGCGCGAACGCCTCGATCACAGGTCGCCTTCCACGCGCCGGAACGGGTCCGTCCTGCCCGCGTTCCCGCGCTGCTCCTCCCAGTGCTTTTTCCAGGCTTCGTCTTTCACGTCCTGTTTGACCTGGGCATCGGCCTCGCGGTGGGTCTGGTCGCTCCACTCCTGGACCGCCGCGTTGCCGAGGATTTTGGGGTAGTTCGGGAGGCTGACCTCCGGCCGGCCGGGCCCGAGGGAGATCTCTCGTTCGAGCATGTCGCCGGCGTTGTCCAGCCGGGGGTCGCCGGTGCCCATGCGTTCGCGGAGGTTGTCGTTGCGCGTGCCCGCCAGCGAGTCGATCGCGTCCTTCTTGTCGCCTTTCAGCTTCTCGCCCTGGTCGCCGAGAGCCTCCAACCGCTTGGCGTCACCCGCGTCGAGCTTGCCCGCCTGCGCCTTCTTCGCCATGTTCAGCGCCTGGTTGGCGTGCTTCGCGGCGTCGCGGTTGTAGTTCGTCACGGTCTTTTCGAGGTTCCTGGTCGTTCCCTTGATCATGTTCCGCGAGTTCTTGGCGTCGTCGGCGACCTTCTCAAGCTGCTTGACCACTTTGCTGATCTTCTTGGCGTTCTTGCCTGCCGTGATCGCGCCCTGCACGACGGTGTCGGCGATGAACGCCGCCTGGGACGCACCGAACGTGACCGGTGCCAGCGCGGTCGCCGCCGCGAACTTGATGATCGCGTTCGACACGAACGCCGCGATGGCGTCACGGACCGCGCCGCGCACGACACCGACGGCCGACGCGGCCACGGTCATGGCGTGGGCGGCGGAGGTGGCGTGGCCGGCACCGCCCGCGACCACGTTGGAGAAGTCCCGCACGGCCTTGCGGTAACCGTCGATCGCCGCACCCTGGGAACCGCTCAGCGTGTCGAGGGTGTCAGAGTACTTCTCGGAGGTCTCCCGCATGCGCTCTGCGATGTTGTTCCACGTCGTCGCCATCGCGTTCACAGCGTCCGGGTCGCCCGCGAGCAGGTCGAGGCATTCCTTGAGGAATCCGATGTGCTCGATGAGCCAGCCGATGCCCGCGGACAGCAGGCTGCCCAGCGGGTTGGTCACGAACCCGAGCAGGTCCATGCCGACTGCGGCGAGGTCACCGGCGACGGCACCCCAGTCGCCCTTGACCCCGTCGTAGATCGTGTTGGCGGCGCTGCCGAAGATGCCGGAGGCGTCCCATGCCTGGGTCGGGCTGTCGAAGTTGGAGAACCCGGTGAGATCGTCGGCTTCGAATCCCTCGGACGCGGTGAGGGGGTTCAGTTCCGTGGTGTTCTTCGGTTCCTCGTCGCTCACGGTTTGGCTCCGTCCAGGCCTTCACGCAGCTTCCCGAACGCCTGCGCCATTGCCTCTTCCTGGTCGGCGTAGGTCTGGCGCATGCCGGCGAAACGCTCCACCACCGCGTCGCCCGCTTGCTTGACCGTGCCGACGTACTCGCTCGCGTCGTCCGTCCAGTTCTTCATCACCAGCGCGAAGAACTGGCCGACGACGCCCCATGCCTGCACGTTGCCGACGTAGTCGGACGCCGCGTCCGCCGCGTCCGGGAGTCCCGTGATGAGCGCCTTGAGTTCGCGCTCGTGCGCTTCGAGCACCGCGAGGTCGACTTGGTACCCGCCGGACATCACCAACCACCGTCCTTCTTGAACAGGCCGCGCTGGTCGTAATCGGTGTCGTCGTCCTCGACCGGGCGACGCACCGGCCGGGCGGCTGGCGTCTGCCGGGTCGCCGCCGCGTCCTGCTGTTCCTCGTTCACCACGAACTGCGGCTGCGGCTCGCCGGTGTGCTCGTCGGAGACGTCGATCGGCGGGATCTGCTCCCGGACGAAACGCATCGCGTCGCTGTTGTCGCCGACCACCGGAGCCATGATCGTGGCGATTTGGTCGACGGCCCGCGCCTGGGCGCGCTTTGCCGTGGACATCACCAGCGCGGCCAGGCGTTCCTTCGGCATGTCGTCGGCCTTCGAACCGAACGACAAGCTCACCAAGGCACCGCCCGCGCTGACGCTCACGCTCACCGCACCATCGGAGCTGGTGGCGGAACCGGTCAGCTCGGCGATCCTGGCTTTGGCTTCCTCAGCCCGCTCCAAGAGGGCCGACGTGCGGCTCTCGTGATCTTCGATCATC
Source organism: Actinosynnema sp. NPDC023587 (assembly GCF_040640215.1). NCBI lineage: Bacteria > Bacillati > Actinomycetota > Actinomycetes > Pseudonocardiales > Pseudonocardiaceae > Actinosynnema > Actinosynnema sp. NPDC023587. Next base: position 359,548 of record NZ_JBFABG010000006.1, read on the forward strand.
CGGTGGGGGTCGGTCATCAAGCTCTCCTCACGAGGAAACCACCATGTCGGCGATGCGGCGCAGCCGGCCCGCGACCCAGCCGTGGTCGTGTGACAGCACACGCCGGGCGCAGGCTTCGAGGCGACTCCACAAGTTCAGCTCCCACCACTGGCGCACCCAGTCCGGTTCGTCGGGCATGAACCCGGCCAGCAGCACCCGACAGCGCTCGTCGTCGGGCAGCGCCCCGGAGACGGCGAAGGTCACGCCCGTGCCGAATGGCATCAGCGTCGGCATGGCGTTCAGCCGGCGGCGTGCCAGGCGTTGCAGCGAGCCCATCTCGCCGCGCGGGAACGCCGGCCGGTGATCGTCCAGCCGCCCGGTCACCGCCCGGTCCTCACGCCGTCGCCAGTGCACCGAGCCTGCCCGCCATCGTGGTGAAGTCCGCCGGCTGCACCGTCATCCACGTTCCGCCGTCGCCCGCGACGCGGTAGTGCAGGTACCGGCCGGCGGGCGTGTCGAAGTACGTCACCGGTGCGGCGGACCGCACCCGGTTGCCGTGCCGATCCCGCCGGCAGGCGTACAGCTGCCCGCCGCCCAGCCTCGGCGCGGCCAGCAACCGGCGCAGCTCCTGCACCTGCTGCTGGTGCGGTGTGGTGACCGGCCGGTTGGCCTGGAGGAACGACCCGCCGCCCTCATCCGGGCTTGTCGGCTTCTCGCTCAGCACGTCGGCCGGCAGCGAGATCATCCGCCCTCGACCGGGCGGCGCTTCGGGCAGTGCAGCGATCAGCGCCTGCGCGGCGTCGTCCGCCCGGACGGACTCAAGGACGAATCGCTGGTCGGGCGTGACCACCACCCGCAGGGCATCCTCACCCGACACGACGACCAACGCCGAGCGGGTCGGTTCGTCACCGTGGTTGAAGAACGCGTAGAACTCGGTGCTCGCCTCGGCGATCAGCCGCAATGCGCGGGCGAAGTCGTCACGGACGCGGTGCCCACGCGCCAGGCCGTGCTGCTCCAACGCCGCCCAACCCCCACGGAACACCGCCAACCCACCGTCGAGGTCGCCTTCGGCGATCGCCTCGCCATCGACATCCAACTCCACCATCAGCGCGCGGTGCAGACCCGGCAGACCCTCCGCCTGCCAGGCCACGTACACCGACGCCACGGGCAACTCAACCGTGCCGCTCAGCACAACTCCGACCCTTCGCCGCTACTCACCGATCACCGGTGGCGCGACCATCCGGCCGTCCCCGAACGCCTCGTCGTTGGGCTCGACGTACTTCGTCTTGTGCTCCAGGTCGTCAGCGCCCTCACCACGACCCGCACCCGCGCCGCCGGCCATGCCGCCCATCGCACCGGCACCAGAACCACGACCACCCGCACCGGCAGCCGAACCACCGGTCGGGCCGAAACCGCGTCCCTGATCGCCCAGCACACCGCTACCGCCACCCGGACCCATCGGCCCGAACCCACCCGGCGACCGCGGCGCACCACCCAGACCACCGGCCCCGTGCGGCCCGCCGCCACCCAGACCACCCGCGCCACCACGACCCAACCCGACCGCCGCCGGACCACCGGGGGCACCAGGAGGACGGACACCCGGCGCACCACCCGGGCGGGGAACGGGCACACCGGGCCTGTCACCACGTCCGGGGACACCGGGCCTGGTGTTCCGGCCACCACCCGGCAACGGCACACCCGGCAACGGCACACCGGGAAGCCGCACCCCGGGCAATCCGCCACCGGTCGGCGGCGGATTGCCACCGGGCAGCGTCGGATTCTGCCCCGCGGGGATCGGAGCAGTCCACGACGGCGACGTGGTGCCCGAGGTCGAACCCGGCGGATACGACGTAGTGCCCACACCACTGGTGCCGGTCCGGTCGGTGTGCCCCTCGTACCGGTCCACCTGCTCGATCTGTGGCGGTGGGGTTTCCGCGACGGTGGCCGTCGAGGAGTTGGGCGACTCGAACTTCGGCATCGACGACATGCTGCTGCTGGCGCGCTCCGCATAGGCGTTGAGCGCCTGCATGTTCGCCTCGTCCACGGCGCTGCTGCGCTCCACCGCCTCGTCGTAGTCCGTGTCCCACGGAACCACGCCGTTGTACCAAGGCTTATCCGGCACATCCACCGGCCGCTGAACCGAATTCTGCGTAGTGCGGAAAGCGTCACTCACCTCAGCCACGGTGGCCGAACCACCAGCAGCGCTTGTACCAGCGGCATCAGCCCACGAACCGAGCGGCGAAGTCGACCCACGCATCTGATCACCGGCAGAGCCGCCCCACGTGGCACCCGAGTCCCGCACAGCCTTGCTGACCAGATCGCTGATCTCAGACTGCATCGCGGCGACCTCGGCCCACGTCTCGTACGCGGGGTCTGTCGTCCGCGCAGGCCCTTTGCCTTCATGAAACCAGCCGTAGACCTTTTTCGCGCACAGCGCAGCACCTAGCGGCCCGTGCAGAAAAAGGGTTAGGTCCATGTCGATGTCATTGCCGCCCGGACCAGGCACGGACCCTATCCCTTCAAGTTTCCGATAACAGTTGCGGCAACCTTTTCACTGGCACCGCACGAGTCTTTCCACTCGGCAGACTCCTCATTCTCGTTGAGCACTTGAACGAGAATTGCGCCGACGCTCGACGTTCCCACCGCTGTCGAACACGTCCCTTTTCCGTCAGTAATGTCATAGCTGACAGCCGGATAGCCGGATACCTCGGTCTCCTTGACCACCGGCGAACCCTCGACGCTTTCGATGATCGTGTCGATGGTACTGCCGTCATCGTAGATGGTGACATCGTAACGAGTGCCCTTGAGTACATCCTTTGCTCCCCAGCCACAACCAGGGCCGAGAGCCCCGTCATCAGGCTCCGGAGCGTCGAACTCGCCCAACTCGGCCAACTGGGCAGGCTTGAGCAGGTCGCATGGCCGGTCGGCGAACTTCTTGGGGTCAAGCTCAGGTTCGGGGAAGGCGGACTTGTCGGCGGCCGTCGTTCGAGTTGGCCCGCCAGTGGTTGTCGGAGAAGTCGGAGAAGTCGGAGTGCCGGGACTCTGCTCGGAGCAGCCGGATACGATACTCGCCAGCATTGCCGCAGCAAACAGGACCAGAGTCTTCGACTTCAATTGCTCATCCTTCACTGCTTCAGTGCTTCGCGAGCGGCATCATCGGTCTTGCCATAATCGTCGATCGCCTTCTGGATATTCTCAATCGTATGCTCAAAAGCCTTGCGCGCTTCCCTGTTCGCCCAACCGTAGCCACCCTCCCCGTCGCCCGCCGACTGCCGAATAGCCAAGGCGGTGAACCCGCTGTACGGGTCTTTTCCTGGAGATTGGATGCTGCGCAGCGCAGTCGACTTCTGGTAAGCCTTGTCAAGCTCTTTGATGGCTTGCCCAAGGGTCTCAATCAGCTTGGGTGCTTGAGCGATATCGATGCTGAACTGCGTCTGGGTGATGTTCGCCCAGACCCCGCCGGCGACTCCGGCCGCCACTGTGCCGACCGTTTCGGCCGCGAAGCTGATGCGTTCACCCGCTTGGGCCCACATCCCGCCGCCCTCTTCAGCCATGTCCGTCCGCGCTCCCCTCGGCCGACTGGTAGACGATGATGGCAGAGCACGGGTTCCGCTGTCAGGCGAAGTCGTCACTCAGGTGGCAGAACGCGCTCCGCAGCGTGACGGGCCGGCGTCTCCGACTTCTCCGGGAGCCTGGTCAGCCTGGTGTGACAGATGGAGGACTTCGCCCGTGGCCGTGGTCAAGACAGCGCGCACCCTCGTCGATGCCGCTTAGGGGCTGCGGGCTGTCCGGCGGCGTCGGTGTGGAACACCCATCACGTCGGCAGGACGACAGAAACCGAAAGGTCACAAGGATTCTCCGGTTACCCGCGTACTGCCACCGTCCAGCGCAGTGCGTGTTCGGACGGATGCCCGGGAACGCACCGACCGCGAACAACGCCCCTGGTACGAGCAGCCAGCCGACCCAACGCTCGGCCGGCTTTCTTGCCGGCTTCTTGGAAGAACCCGCCCGTCGTGCCGCACAGGTGTCTTGCGATGCCTGTCACCTGGCATTGCGGTACCGGCCAGGCGGGGGTCGTCATGACCACCCGGTCAATACCTGGATGTAGCCTGCCTGTACTCAGACCAGGCGCGCGCTGTGGCTGATCAGCGCAGAAGATCTGCGGTCGAAGCCGGGAGCCGAAGCCGCCGGCCACGGTCTGCCCTCTGCTGCATTAAATTGAAGCCTTCTTGTAACCCGATGTTGCCATTGACGACTGCGATGCTGACGAGGTCGATCGTTTCACGAGTCGCGACTCCCTGAAAGCGCGCCTAGCGCAGTGCTTCACGGTCGTCCGACACCCACCACGATCCGGCGAACTCGTTCCACTTCAAGAGGACGAAGCAGGTCTATGCCTCGCCAAGTTGCTTCAGCGGGTCATCGTCGGTGCTCCCGAAGACGGCCCGTCGGATCGCGTTGGCGTGCTGGATCTCGGACTCGTCGCTGATTTCGATCGCCTTGCCCGACCCTCCTTCGGCGGGAACTTGATCCAACGCCGGCAGTACACGTGCAGATCGGGTCGCCTCGTAGGCGACTGCCTTGGTCCATTTACCGCGTGCGTCGAGCAATCGTGGTGTGGGCGGGATGATCGACCTGCGCGGGTACAAATGGGTATCCTCCTCGGCCGCACTGGTGAGCGCGCTGGACGTGCCGGACGAGCACATCCCCGACGAGGTGGACGACCGGGCGCGGCTGTGGCGGACCGTCCTGGCGTCCCGGGAACCGACCCTGGTCGTCGCTGACAACGCCTCGTCCACCGCCCAGGTCCGCCCCCCGCTGCCCGGCACGTCGGCGCACCGTGTCCTGGTGACCAGCCGGGACCGCTTGGCCGACCTCGACGGCGCGCGGGCGTTGCACGTCGGCGTGCTGCCCACGGCCGAAGCGGTGCGGATGCTCGCCGGGCGGCGGCGGACGTCGCCGCGACGAGCCGGATCGCGCGACCCTGTGCGGCGGCCTCCCACTGGCCCTCCGGGTGACGGCGGCGCTGCTGGTCGCCGGCCCCGACCGCTCGGTCACCGACATGGCGGACTCCCCGGCCGACGTCCACCGGCGGCGGGAAGTGCTGCACTACGACGGGAGTCCGGCCGTGCGGGCGGCATTCGACCTGTCGTACCGCAACCTCGACGCCGAGCACGCGCGGGTGTTCCGCCTGCTGGGCCTGCACCCGAACGGTCACCTGGGCACCGAAGCGGTCGCGGCTCTGGTCGGCACCGACCCGGGCCGGGCCCGCGACCTGCTGCGCAGGCTGTCCCGCGCCCACCTCGTCCACCCGGCGAGCACCCCCGGACACCTGGGGGATGCACGACCTGCTCCGCGCGTACGCCACCGATCTCGCCGCCACCGATCCCGAGCGCGAACTCGCGGTCACCCGCCTGGTCGACCACTACGCGACCGCGTTCCACGACACCCACCTGTGGTGCGGCGGCAGGCCGACCGCGTCCAACCGCTTCGCCGGCGTCCGGGAGGTGTTGGCGTGGACCGGCCGCGAGCGGTCCGTCCTCGGCGACGCCGCTTGGGCGAGGTGTACCGCGTGATGGGGTTGGTCGACGACTTGGTGGCGACCTGCGAGCAGGCGCTCCGGACCCTCCAGGAGTCCGGCACCCCCGCACGCCGTCGGCACTGCGCTGCACATCTGCCAGGAGGCCGAGGACGGGATCGCCACCGCACGGGTGATCATCGGGATGGCGCAGGCGGTGGGCAACCGGCACGACATGGCCCGGTTCCTGCTCGGCCTGGGTGTCATCTACCGGCGGTGGCGGCGCTTCCCCGAGTCGGTCGAGTGCCTCGAACGGTGCCTGGCGGTGTTGAGCGGTCTCGCCGACCTGCACGGGGAGGCGGAAGCGCGCACCGAGTTGGGCTTGACGTGGCTGGAGGCCGGGAACTCCGGGCGGGCGCGGGCGGATCTGTCCGCCGCGTGGGAAATCCTGGTCCGGTTGCCCGGCGCGGGGCCGGCGGCCTCGGCGACGCGGGTTCGGGGTTGGTGGCCTGCCTCGTGACCTGATCGGCTCGCCAGATCGCCCTTTCGGGTTATGCCTGCGGGAGTGGGCGGTGGTTACCGTGACGGTGGCCTGATACGCCTCCCGGATCGAGGTGAGCGCGCTTGGCACCGGAGAGTCCGCCCCTGCACCACACGATCCTGGTCGTGGACATCGAGCGGTGGACCGACCCCTCCCGGACCGACGAGCACCGCCGCGTCCTGCACCTGGGCCTGTTCGCCGCGCTGCGCCAGGCCTTCGCCGACGTGGCGGTGGACTGGGCGCTGTGCACCGTGGAGAACACCGGCGACGGGATGATCGTCCTGGTGCCCGCCCAGGTCTCCGGCAGCCTCCTGGTGGACCGGTTGCCCTCGCGGATCACGGCCGCCGTGCGCCGGCACAACGAGGTGTCCGCGCTGGAAGCCCGGATGCGCCTGCGCTTCGTGCTGCACGAGGGTCCCGTCCGCAAGGTCCCGGACGGGCAGATCGGGAGCGCGATCGCGGTCGCGTGCCGGCTGCTCGACTCCGACGAGCTGCGCGCCGCGCACAAGGCGTCCGACGAGCCGATCACGCTGATGGTCTCCGACGGCTTCTACCGCAACGTCGTCGCCCACGACCCGGCCGCCGAGCCGCGCGCCTTCCGCGAGGTGCGGGTGTCGGTGAAGGGGATGCGCGAGACCGCCTGGATCCGGTCGTCCGGGTCGGTGGGCACCCGTCCGGGTGATTCCGCTCCGGCGGAACCACCGAAGTCGATCCCGCAGTCGGTTCGGCAGCCGGTTCCGCCGCCGGTCTCCGGCGAGTTGGCCGAACTGGCGGACGCGCTCCAGTCCGTTCCGTCCATCATCGACGAGCGCGGTCGGCTCACCGTGCTCGGCCTGTTGCCGGCCGGAATCGCGGGTGCGATCCCGAGCAACGCCCGTACCAGGCCGTACGTGATCGGGTTGATCCTCGCGTGCCTCGACTACGAGGACGGTCTGGCGCAGCTCTACAAAGCACTGGTCGACCTGGAGGGGGAAAGCCTGCCCATGCGGAGATTGCACGCGGCGCTGTCACCGTGGACATGACACCGATCCGGCGGGTAACGCCCGTGCGGTGAACCCGATGCCACGGACGGGTGTGCGGAACAGCGGACCGGTCACGTTGTTACGGTGCACGGGCGGGGACACGGACGGGGGAACCGCGGAATGATCCACGGGGACGAGGATGTGGCAGGCGGGCTGCTGCTGCCGCTGGTCAGGGCGTTGCGGCAGATACCGTGCCTGACCGATCACGCCTCCCGGAAAATGGTGATCAGACTACTCGCGTCGGAATTGCGAGAACCGCTCACAATAGAGGACCACGCCAACCCGAACGTGCACTTGCTGAACCTGGCCGAAGCCTGCAACCAGCACCCGAAGCGGTTGGCCGCCCTGTTGCGCGCACTAGCCCTGATGGAGCAGGATTCCAAGCCGATGATGGATCTCCGGCGACTCGTCGCCGGTATGCACACCCTCGAACTGTTCGAGAACGACGATCTGACAAGGCTGCTCGAGTTGCTCGCCGGCATGGTCGTACCCGATATCGCGGACATCTACCGCGCGGTCGCCGGCGACGCCGCACCAGGTCTGCGCCGGGCGATGAACTACCGCGAGGTCATCGGCGCGCTGGAGAACTCGAACGCGCGCCCGGACGGCATCCCGCCCCCGATCGTCTTCATCGAACACGTCGCCGCAAAAGTGCGGAAGGAACTCGCCCTGGAACTGCGGCGCTGGGTGGACGACCAGGCCGTGAAGCGCGGGCTGGTCGCCGAGGTCGAGTCCCTGCGGGAGGACCTGCGCACCGATCCGCCGGACGACGTGCGGCCCAAGCCGGGCGCGATCGCCTACGTCGTGCTGGTGCTGCGCACCGAGGGGCCGACCGGTGACCGCTACCGGCTGTCCACCTCCCGCCACCTCGGCATCGACGACGTGTGGTCGCCGCTGCCGGTCGGCGACCGGGTCGACACGCTGGCGGGCATCAAGGACCACGTGGTCGCGGTGGTCGAGCAGGCCGAGCGCGACTGGGCCTGGTACGACCCCGACATCCGGGTCGAGTTCGTGCTGGAGCGCGACAACATCAACCTGGCCGTGGACCAGTGGCCGGCCGAGGCCGACGAGGCCGTGCCGGAACCCCTGGGCAGCCGGTACTCGACGGTGGTCCGCAGCCTGGAGCGCAACTCCGACGACAAGTACCTCCGCCTGTGGCGGCACCGCTGGCGGCGGCTCGCCGGCCAGGCCCGCACCACCCGCCCGGTGGCCCGCGACGGGTTCGTCCGAGCCGACGAGGCGGGCCAGGACGGCGTGAAGCAGTTGCGCGGCATGTTGAGCCGCCGGCAGGACGTCGTCTCGCTGCTGCTCAGCCGCCCGCCGCACGCGGAACCCGAGCCGCAGGACGAGGTCATGGCGGCGGTCAAGGCCGGCGTGCCGCTGATCATCTGGCACCGCGAGGACTGCCACGCCGACGGGCTCGTGCGCGCGGTGGAGTACCTGTTGCACGACGAGGACGACGAGCACCCGTTCCTGGAACGGGTGCGCCGCGCGCGGGCCACCGCGTTCGGCGAGAACCACAGCCGCAACCCGTGCGGCGACCTGACCGTCCTCTACGACGACCCGATGCGGCGGGTGCTGCCCCACCGGGCCGCCCCGCCCGAGGAGGTGGCGCTCGGGTGAGCGGCTGGCACATCTACCGGGGCACCGGCGAAGTCGCCGCCGCCGCGATCGACGCCCTGCCCGAACCGCCGTCGTGGCGGCGCTTCACCGGGGAGGGCCACGCCACCCGGCCGGCCGACGACGGCGGGGAGGGCGCGCGCAAGGTCGGTCGGGTGCCCGGCGTGCCGCGCACGCCCGCGCCCCACGAGGTCGAGATGGTCAACTCGGCGATCTACCTGCGCCGGCCGCTGCTGGTCACCGGCGCGCCGGGCACCGGCAAGTCGGCGCTGGCCTACCTGATCGCCCGCGAGCTGGGCCTGGGCCCGGTGCTGCGCTGGCCGGTCACCAGCCGGACCATGCTGGTCGACGGCCTCTACCTCTACGACGCCATCGGGCGCGTGCAGGCGGCGAACACCCAGGACGCGGTCCCCGACATCGGCGACTACATCCACCTCGGCGCGCTCGGCACCGCGCTGCTCGCCGCCGACCTGCCCCGCGTGCTGCTGATCGACGAGCTGGACAAGGGCGACATCGACCTGCCCAACGACCTGCTCAACATCTTCGAGGAGGGCGAGTACGACATCCCCGAGCTGGTCCGCTACGCCAAGGTCCAACCGGAGGTCGGCGTGCTGACCGCCGACACCGGCCACCAGGCCGTGGTGCGCGCCGGCCGGGTGCGCTGCCGGGAGTTCCCGATCGTGGTCATCACCAGCAACGGCGAGCGGGAGTTCCCCCCGGCGTTCCTGCGGCGCTGCCTGCGGCTCAAGATCGAGCAGCCGGACCGCGAACGGCTCGCCGGGATGGTCGCCGCGCACTTCGGGCACGACCACGACCTGGACATCGCGCAGCTCATCGACGACTTCCAGCGGCGCGCCGACAAGGTCGGCCCGCTGGCGGCGGACCAGTTGTTGAACGCGGTCGAGATGGCCACCCGGTTGAGCACATCGGGTGCCTACAAGCCGGACGGTGAGTGGGGCGCGCTCCTCGACAACCTGTGGCATCCACTATCGGCGGAATCCGGATGACCCAACCGGCTGACGAGCCCGCGATCCGCCGGGTGCTGCTCCAGCATTGGGAGGCGACCGAAGGCCGGGAAGAGCGACTGGGCACCGCGGACCTCACCCTCAGGGAGGTCCGGGACGCGCTGTGGCTCGCGACCTGGTTGCAGGACCCTGCCGCACCGCCCGCGTCCGCGCCGCGACCCGACCGGCCACCACCCGCGGCCCAGGACGGGGACCGGGAACCGGCAGCCACGGAACAGCCGCCCCCGGAGGAGGCTGCCACGGAATCCGACGCCGCCGACCAGACCGCCCCCGAACCCCGACCGGATTCGCGGGAGTGGACCCGCGGCCCCCTCTCCGTGCCGGCCGCGGAGACCCCGCTCGACGGTGTGGACGACCTGCCGCGCGCCGCGCAGACCTGGCCGACCATCCCGGGCCTGTCGGACCGGCGCGGCCTGAGCCGCGCGCTGCGCCCGCTGGCGCGCAGCCAGCCGTCCCCGTGGCGGCAGGTCCTGCACGAGGAGGCGACGGCCGTGCGGGCCGCGCAGGACGGCCTGTGGATACCGCAGTTGCGGGCGGCACCGTGGCACCGGTTCGAGGTGGCCCTGGTGGTCGACACGGCGGTCGCGCCGGAGATCTGGGGGCCGACCGTCGCCGACTTCCGCACGCTGCTCGACCGGCAGGGTGCGTTCCGCGACGTCCGGACCTACCACCTCGACTCGGCGCACACCGACCCCGACTCGCTGACGCTGCGCAGCGAGGGCGGCGCGTTGCACGACTGGCGGCACCTGGTCGAACCGACCGGGAACCGGATCATCCTGGTCCTGACGGACACCGTCGCCGCCGGCTGGCACAGCGGCGCGGTGGGGCACGTGCTCTACGAGTACGGCTGCCGGACGCCGGTCGCGGTGGTGCAGACCCTCGGCCACCGGCTGTGGCCGTGGGGCGGCCTGCCGTCCCAGCGGATGCGGCTGTCCGCGCCCGCGCCCGGCACGGCGAACCGGCGCTTGCGGACGGCGGGCAAGGCGGACCCCCGGACGATCCCGGTGCCGGTGCTCGGGTTGACCGAGGAGTGGCTCGCGGGCTGGGCGCGCCTGTTGACCTCGCCCGGTGCCGAGTGGGTGGAGACCACCGCCGCGATGGTCGGCCCGCAGGGCGAGTCGATCCCGGCGGAGGTGCCCGACCGCCGGGCGGTGGCGGGCCGGGAGCGGGTGCGCCGGTTCCGCACGTACGCGTCGGTGCAGGCGATCGACCTGGCCGTGCTGCTGGCGGCCACGCCGCTGGTGCCGCGCCTGATGACGCTGGTGCAGAAGGTCCTGCTGCCGAACTCGGACCTGACCGTGCTCGCCGAGGTGCTGCTCGGCGGTCTGCTCACCCGGCTCCCCGCCGACGACGACCCCGAGCGGCCGGACGCGGTCGCGTTCGACTTCCACGACGGGGTCCGGAACGAACTGCTGGCCATCGGCCGCCGGAGCGACACGGCGCGGGTGGCGCGAGTCCTGGACGACCACGCCGGATCGGACATCCCGGCGCTGCGCGCCTATCGCGCGGCGGTGGACGACCCGACGGTCGACGATCCCGACGTCACTCCCGAGTCGACGCCTTACCTCAAGGTCCAGGAAGCGGTGCTGCGCGCATTGTCCGGGCCGTATCTGCTCAAGTCCAAGCGCTTGCGCGCGGCTTTGGGCTCGACCCCCCTGGTATCGCATCGCGGTCGGCGGGCGGAAACAAAGGCGAACCGGGAGAACGAATTGACTGTAACCGAGCCTCAGCCGATCGTCAACGCGGCTGTCGGGCCACAAGGAGAAGCGAACTTGTCTGCTCCCGGTATCCACGACGAAGGCGCGACCGGGCACCGGTCGGCCGCGTTCCAACCGCAGGTGTGGGGACAGGTGCCGCTGCGAAATCCGATCTTCGTGGGCCGGGAACAACTCCTCGACCAACTCCGGGTGCGCCTCGGCGAATCGGGTACGACGGCGGTCCTGCCGGAGGCGCTGCACGGCATGGGCGGCGTCGGCAAGTCCCAGACGGTGATCGAGTACATCTACCGCCACGCCTCGGAGTACGAGGTCGTCTGGTGGATCCCGGCGGAACACCCCGCGCAGATCAGGGCCAGTTTCGTGGAACTCGCCAAGAAGCTCAGCGTGGCCGCCTCGGGCTCGGCCGAGACCGCCGTGCCCGCCGTCCTGGAGGCGTTGCGCAAGGGCGTGCCGCACCAGCGCTGGATCCTGGTGTTCGACAACGCCGACCGCCCGCAGGACGTCCGGCAGTTCTTCCCGGCGGGCACCGGGCACATCGTGGTCACCTCGCGGAACTCCGAGTGGGGCGGATTCGCCCGGCCGGTCGAGGTCGACCTGTTCACCCGCGAGGAGAGCATCGAACTGCTCCGCCGGCGGGGCGGTGGGATCGAGCACGCGGAAGCCGACGCGCTGGCCGAGGCGCTCGGCGACCTGCCCCTGGCGGTGGAGCAGGCGGCGGCCTGGCGGGCGCAGACCGGGATGCAGGTCTCGGAATACCTGGAACTGCTGGAGCAGAACCGCACCGAACTGCTGGAGACGAATACCCCGACCGAGGACCAGTTGCCGGTGGCGGCGGCCTGGAACGTGCCGTTGAACCGATTGGCGGCCGATCAGCCGGCCGCGCTGCAACTGCTCCAGGTGTGCGCTTTCTTCGGGCCGGAACCCATTTCCCAGAAATTGTTCCGGGGAGCCCGCGACGTGCCGGTGCCGGAAGCGCTCGCGGAGGCGTTCGGCGACCCGATCAAGATCAGCCGGGCGGTCAAGGAGATCACCCGGTACAGCCTGGCGAAGATCGACCACCGCAACAACGCGCTCCAGTTGCACCGGCTGGTGCAGACCGTCCTCAAGAACAAGCTCTCGCCGGCCGAGCAGGACACCATGCGCCACGCGGTGCACGTGCTGCTCGTCAACGGCGACCCCGGCGACCCGGACACCGCCGCCAACTGGCCCCGCTACGCCGAGCTGCTGCCGCACGCGCTGATGTCGCGGGCGGTGGACAGCGCGGACAAGTGGGTGCGGGTCCTGGTCATCAACCTGGTCCGCTACCTGATCCGGATCGGCGACTGGGGCGGCGCGCGCGACCTGGCCGGGCAGGCCCGGAGCCACTGGACGGGGACGCTGGGCGAGAACAACCGCGACACCCTGGAGGTCACCCGGCGGTACGCGATCGCGCTGCGCCGGCTCGGGTTCACCGACGAGGCGCGGACGCTCAACGAGCGGACGCTGGAACTGCTGCGCGAAGAGGTCGGCGAGGACGACGAGCAGTACCTGGCGATCCTGGACACGGTGGCCGCCGACCGCCGCGCGCTCGGCCTGTTCGCCGAGGAGCTCCGGCTCCAGCAGGAGGTGTACGAGCGGGCTCGGGAGATCCTCGGCGAGGACGACCCGGAGACCCTGGCCTACGCCAACAACCTGGCGAGCTGCTACCGGCTGATGGGCGACTACGAGCAGGCCCGCGACCTGGACCAGGAGAACCTGCGCCGGCGCACCGCCGTGCTGGGCGCGAGCCACCTCCAGACCTTCGGCTCGCGCAACGCGCTGTGCATGGACCTGCGCGAGTGCGGCCTGTACGTGGACGCGGCCAAGGAGCAGGAGGAGACGCTGGTCCACCTGCTGGAGGTCGCGGGCCCGGACCACCCGCAGTCGATCGGCGCGACCCGCAACCTGTCCGTGGCGCTGCGCAAGGCGGGCTACCACGTGCGGGCCAAGGAGTACTCCGAGGACTGCCTGGCGCGCTACCGCAAGCGGCACGGCGACCAGCACTTCGACACCGTCACGGCGGAGATGAACGTCTCCACCGACCTGCGCCACCTGGGCGATTTGGACCGGGCGCTGGAACTGGGCCGGCGCAGCTACCGGGTGTTCGGCGAGATCCACCGCCCGCAGCACCCGTACACCCTGGTCGCGGCGTTGAACCTGGCGGTGATCCTGCGGCTGCGCGGCGACCTGGCCGAGGCGCTGGAGCTGGACCGCCAGACCTACGCCATCCTGCTGGAGGTCTTCGGCGCGAGCCACCCGACGACGCTGATCGCGGCCACCAACCTGGCCAGCGACCTCGCGGCGCTGGGCGACCACCTCGCGGCGCGCGGCCTGGACGAGGAGACCCGGGCGAAGTCCGAGCAGGTGCTCGGGCCGGAGCACCCGTCGACGCTGGCGGTGGCGCTGAACCTGTCCATCGACCTGGCGGCGCTGGGCGAGGAGTCGGAGGCGGCGCTGCTGCACAGCAAGACCGTGCAGGGCCTGCGCACCGTGCTGGGCGAGGAGCACCCGGGCACGGTCGCGGCCACCCAGCACACCCGGGCCAACTGCGACAGCGACACCATGCAGCTCTGAGACGGGTCAGCCGGCGGCCTGGTCGAGCCAGGCGGCCAACCGGTCCGGGTCCGGTGCCGCGCCGGTCCGCGCGGTGATCCGGTGGTGCACCGACCGGACCAGTTCCGGCGTGCGGCGCAGCGCGGTCGAGTCCAGCGCGAGGCCGAGCCCGACCCAGGACGGGACGTCGTGCGGCGCGGCGCGCAGCCGGGCCAGGAACCCGGTAGCGGCGGCGGTGCGGTCGCCGCGCACCAGGGCCGCGTCCGGACCGCCCTCGTCGGCGACCCGGCCGTGGCGTCGCGGGTCCAGCGCCCGCAGCCGGAGCAGCGCGGCGAGCCGGGAGTCCCCGGACTGCGCCGAGGGCACGATCTCCGGTCCGCGCACCGGGTGCGCCGCACCGCCGTCGGCCCAGGCGTCGGCCAGCGCGGCCACCCCGGACCGGTCCGGGCGGGCGTGCCGCAGCCGCCAGGTGGCCCGGTGGACGTCGGTGAGCAGGGCGACGGTCCCGGCGGGTTCGGCGGCCGGGCCGACCGGTGCGCACGCGGCGAGGCGGACCGACGCGGCGGCGACGAACTCGCGGCCGAGGTCGGTCAGCTCGGCCAGGCCGCGCAGCGCGGCGACGGCCTCCCCCACCTGGTGCGCCCGCAGGGCGTGGCTGAAGTGCGCCGGGGCCGCGAGGTCGGCCGGCAGCCGGTGGCGTTGCACGTCCCAGTACTCGACCACGCTGACGAACGCGTAGACGCCGTGCAGGAGGCCCGCCACCGGTCGCGGGTCGTCGCGCCACGGCGCGTAGAACCGCTCGTCGGCGCTGCCGTCGTCCAGGTCGACCAGGTCCATCAGCGCGTTGACCTTGGAGTGCTGCAACTCGTGCACGAGGGCTTCGCCGAACTTGACCGCCGACGGCTTGGGCGACATGGCGATGCTGCCGAACGCGGCGGCCGACGACGCGGCGAACACGTCGCGGGCGGCGTCCAGCGGGATCACCGTGGCCAGGCCGGCCGCCAGCTCCTCGGCCCACGCCGGGTGCGCCCCGGTGAGCAGCCGCCACGCCTCGTCCATCAGCTTGCGCCACTCGTCGTACTCGGCCTCGCCGAGGGGCCGGGCGCGGATCGGCGCGCCGAACTCCCGGTACGGGTCGAGGTCGTCGAACGCGAGCTCGACGGTGCGCCCCCGCGCCGTGCTCCGGTGCCGCTTCACCGCGTCCAGCGGCACGGACCGGGTTTCGCCGAGCGCGGTCAGCGTCGAACCGGAGGTGTCGTGCCGGAACACCGCGTGGCCCACCGGGAAGCCGGTGTCGAGCCGGAACGCGCCGACCGACGGCAGGCTGACCGCGCCGTGCACCACCGGTACCGGGATCTCGCACGGCAGTCCGCAGCGCAGCGCGGCGGCGGCGGCCAGCGCGTGGAACCCGCCGACTTCGGCGCGCAACGGGGTCGCGTCGGGCGCGACTCCCACCGCGTGGCGCAGGGCCCGGCCCAGCCACACCCCGACCGAGGGGTGCATCAGCACCTCTTCGACAACCGCAGGCGCGATTCGCTCGGCGTCGGCCAGCAAAGACCACGCGTGGTCGACATCCGCGAACGGGCCCAAGTGCGGCAAGAGCGGCTGCACCGCTTCCGCGAACGCCCGGAGTCGAAGCCTGCGCAGACTGTGCTGACCTTTCCGCAAAATTGCGATTCCGGTACTCGACACCGGCCCGGAACAGATCTCGTCGAAGACGAATCGCGGTAGCCGGTGCGTGGTCAACCCGACCGGTCGCGCGGCACCACTAGTCACGCTGCCCCTGGATGGAATCGCCGAACCGGCCCGCCCGGACCCGGCCCACGGCGCGGCGGATCTCCTCGTCCAGGCGCGGTTCGCGCAGCTCTCTGAGCTCGGCCAACGACATCGAAGTGAGATCGAGCAAATCCGACGGCAGTTCCGTCGGTGAAAGCACTGCCACGCCGACCGCCTCCCCACGTTCGTCCGCCCCTGTCGCATGATGCCCGAACATCTGCGGCCACGTCTGCCGCCAGCCGGCTATTCCCCCACCGGCCAACAGGTCTATTCCGGGCGCACTCGGGCGGTGAGGAAGGCGTCCGCCCAGCGGGCCCGGGGATCGATGTCGACGAGCAGCAGCTTCACCAGGAGGGTGAGCGGGATGGCGAGCACCGCGCCGAGCGGACCGATCAGCCAGGCCCAGAACAGCAGCGCGAGAAACGTGACGGTCGCGGACAACCCCACCGAATCGCCGACGAACCGGGGTTGGATCAGGGTCTGCACCACGAAGTTCAGCACGCTGTAGATCACGATCACCCACACCGCCGTCTGCCACCCGCCTTCCAGCAGCGCCAGCACGACCGGCGGCACCAGGCCGAGGACGAAGCCCACGTTGGGGATGTAGTTGGTGATGAACGACAGCAGCGCCCACAGGATCGGCAGCGGGATGCCCATGATCGCCAGGGCGACACCGTCCAGCACCGCCACGATCAGCCCGAAGACCGTCGAGACCACCAGGTAGTTCCGGGTGCCGGCGGCGAACCTCCCCAGCGCCGCCGCCGCCTCCGGGCGGTCGGCGGCGAGGACCGCCACCCGCGCGCCGGTGCTGCCCGCGTCGACGCAGAGGAACAGCAGCAGCGACAGCAGGAACACGATGTTGGAAGCGAGGCTGCCCACGCTGCTCAGCACGGTGCCGAGGATGCCCGCGAGCTTGCCCACGTCGAGGCTGTCGGCGACCTTGCGCAGCTCCTCCGCGCCGACGCCGTACCGGGACAGCCCGCCCGCCGCCGCGTCGACCAGGTCCCGCGCCCGGTCGGCGTACCGGGGCACCTCCGTCGTCAACTGGGCCACCGACACGACGAGCACGACGAGCAGCGACAGCAGGATCGCGTAGACGCCCACCACGAGCGCGGTGGTGGCGACCCAGTTCGGCAGGCCCCGGCGGCGCAGCCACCCGTGCACCGGGCTCACCGCGATGACCAGGGTCAGCGCCAGGAACACCGGGCCGATCAGCCACGACAGGGCCGAGATCCCGGCGCACGCCACCACTGCGGCGGCCGTGCCCAGCAGCACCACGAGCCCTCGGGGCAGATTCATCTTCGGAGGGTAGAGCGCCCACGGCGACCCGGCCCGCCGGTAGCGCGCCGGCTCGTGCGCGAGGACGCGCTGGGCGCGCTGGTGCCGGTGTCGGACGCGCACCGCGCCGCGCCCGCACGCGGTGACACGGCGGGTTCCGTCGACAACTGCGGTCCGCCAGGCAGGTCCGGACGGCAGGCCGCCGAGTTGTCCGGACCTGCCTGGCGGGTTCGGCACCTCTACGCGGTCACGGGTTCAGGCCGGACCGTGCCGCAATCGGCGGGCCATCGAGGGGTGGCACCTGCGGAGGCTTGCCCACGTAGGGCCCGGAGCAGACGCTGTTGGTGGGGTAGCAGGTGAAGTATTCGAGGCCGTCGTAGGGGTCGTCGCTGGTCATCCAGACGTTGACCCTGGTGGACCCGCCCGCGACATCCGCGGTGAGGGGAAGGGACGCGGGCCCGGACCTGTTGGTCCAGGTGCTGGAACTCTCCCAGTCCAGCCAGGTTCTGCCTGCCCACGCCTGCGCGTAGACCCGCCGCTCCCCGACGGCCTTGAACGCTCCGTCGACGCCGACTGCCCGGTTGTACCAGGTGACCGTGCCGATGTAGTAGCTCGCTCCGACCTCGATCGGGAAGGTGCTGGTGGGGTAGGCGGTGGCGGTGGCGGGTGCCGCCGCCAAGACCGTCCCCGCAACCCACGTCACCGCCGCCACGACCGCCCCGATCTTCCTTCTGCGGCTCATCGCCTTCATCGTGTCTCTCCGCCTCACTGTGACAACCACTCCCGGGTTCTTCGGGCAACGGGATGCACAAGCCACGTATCACCGCCGTGCGGAGGCGACCGCCTCGGATCGAGCGGTGAACGTCGCTGCCGTTGTTCGCCCGACACCACCCAACCCCGCGTGGACCTCGCGCCGCGATGAATTCGAGCCCGTTCAAATCCACCGCCACCACTGCTACCGTCGGGGTGGTGCTCACGCTGCGTGTAGACGCTGACACTGTTGCCAGGACACGGTTGTCGCCGTCCCCGGCGGCGGAGTCCATGGCGTGGCTGAAACTCACCGCCGCGTCGGGACAGCACCCGGTGTTCGGTGATCCCGGACCATTCGCCCGCGCGTCACTCGCCCATCCCGACGTCGCGCTGCTCGCCGACCTGTTGCCGCAGGACGGGGACACCTACACGCCCGACCTGCTCACCCCGCAGCCGGGGACGGACGTCCATCGCCGTGACCTGCTCGACGAGCAGATCGCGCAGATCGAGGCGGCAGCGCAGGACGACCTCGAAACCCAGGTCTTCACCTACACGCAGACCCACTGGAGCAGACCGCTGCGGGCCGCGACCCGCCGAATCGCGGAATCGGGGCGGATGCAGCGACGGCTGGCGAACGGTCTCGCCCGGTTCTGGCGGGATGCCCTCTCCGACGGCTGGCCCGAACTGCGCTCGATCATCGATCAGGACATCGCCCGGCGCGCGACGGCCATCGCCACCCACGGCGTCGGCCGGGCGCTCGGAGCACTCCACCCCGACATCGACTGGGCCGGGGACGCGGTCACCCTCGCCACGTCGTGGGACGACGAAATCGACGTCACCGGCCGGGACCTGGTCCTCGCCCCCAGCGTGCTCAGCCGGCCCGACGTCGTCATCCAGGTCGACACCCCCGGGCAGTTCGTCCTCTACTACCCCGCCCAGCGGATCGGAGCCGGCCGGGGTCGCAGGTCCGGAAGCATCGCGCAAGTGGTCGGCAACGTCCGGGCGGCCCTGCTGGCCGACCTCGACACCGCCCGGTCCAACGCAGAACTCGCCACCCGGACCGGATACGCCCCGAGCACCGTCTCCTACCACCTCAGCGCACTGCACCGCGCACGCCTGGTCACCAAGGTCAGAGCCGGGCGCTACGTGATGTACCAGCGGACCGCACACGCGACAGGTCTGCTGGAAGAAGTGCGCAGCTAGGACCAATATCAGCTATAACGGCAGGTCAGAGCTCTTTGAGCCTCCGGGGCAACGATGTTCGGCACACCCGTTGCCGTGCGGTCCGCACTCTCCCGGACGACGCAAGCGCGGACTCACCGACAACCAGGTCCGGCAGCACCAGCCGGTCGTGGCCGTCCACCAGCGCCCCTTGAAGTGGCGCTGCCCCTGGTACGAGGGGAACCCGCGCACAGGCGTGCACGCCTCGAACGGCACTGACCACGCCTCGGTCAGCGGCACACGCTGCTCCCCGCGCTCGTCGGCGCACGCGAGCCCGAACCGCTCGGCCGGCACCGACGGCGCTCCGCCAGAGAGATGATCAAGCGACGGCACGGCGGCATTCCCCCGGGCGGCGCGAGCGTCGCCTCACCGGCCCCGACAGGTACCTCCGGACGCCGACATCACCACCGACAATCAGGTCCGGACACCGACCCCTTCAGCCGGACAGGACATCCCGGACCTGGGCTTCCCGATAAAAGTTGTCACCTCGCAATCACTGAGAGTATGGTCTAGACCTGCCGCCGCGTTGGGTGAACGTCCACCCAAAGCGGTTTCGGCTGCTTCGGAAACGGACCCGCCCAGCGAAGTCCTGTCCACCCGAAAGGAGCTGACACATGGCACTCCGCCGACGGATCGCCGCGTTGGCGGCCGGTGTTCTCGCCGCGCCGCTGCTGGTGGTCGCACTGCCGACCTCCCAGGCGTTCGCCCACGGATACGTGTCCTCACCGCCCAGCAGGCAGGCCCAGTGCGCCAAGGGCACCGTGAGCTGCGGCAGCATCAAGTACGAGCCGCAGAGCGTGGAAGGCCCGAAGGGCCTGCGGAGCTGTAACGGCGGCGTTGCCGGGTTCGCCGACCTCAACAACGACAGCAAGGGCTGGAAGGCCACGAGCGTCGGTCAGACGGTGACGTTCAACTGGGTGTTCACCGCTCGGCACCGCACCTCCAACTACGAGTACTACGTGGGCGGCAAGCGGGTCGGCTTCGTCGACGGCAAGATGCAGCAGCCGCCGGCGTCCGTGTCGCACACCATCAACCTCGGTGGCGTCTCGGGGCCGCAGAAGGTGCTCGCCATCTGGAACATCGGCGACACCCCGAACGCGTTCTACTCGTGCATCGACGTCAACGTGAGCTGACGTAGGTTCATGGAACTGATGTCGTGATCTCACGGGCGGTGTCGCAGCGGCGTCCGACGCGACACCGCTCGTGAGATGCGTCGACCGGGTGTGCCCCCGGTCCCGGGAGAGTCAGCAGGCGGCGCAGCAGCCGCCGGTCGTCGCCGGAACGGACGGCTGCGCCGGACCGACCGCGGGCCTGGTGGCGCGGATGATCGCGGAGTACATGTCCTCGGCCACCTGGTGGGTGGGGGTGATCTCGACGTCGGTGAAACCGGCGGCGGTCAGGTGGTCGCGGTACTCGGCGAAGGACAGCGCCCCGGCGATGCAGCCGACATAGCTGCCGCGCTCGGCGCGCTGGTCGGGGGTCAGGTGGTCGTCGGCCACGACGTCGGAGATGCCGATCCGCCCGCCGGGGACCAGGACGCGGGCCATCTCGGCGAACACGGCGGGCTTGTCGACCGAGAGGTTGACCACGCAGTTGGAGATCACGACGTCGATCGTGTTCGCGGGCAGGGGGACGGCCTCGATGGTGCCCTTGAGGAATTCGACGTTGGTCGCGCCCGCCTCGCGGGCGTTGGCCAGGGCGAGGGACAGCATCTCCTCGGTCATGTCCACCCCGTACGCCTTGCCGGTGGGTCCGACGCGGCGGGCGGAGAGCAGCACGTCGATCCCGCCCCCGGACCCGAGGTCCAGCACCCGCTCACCTTCGCGGAGGTCGGCGACCGCCGTCGGGTTGCCGCAGCCCAGTGACGCGGCGACGGCCTCGGCGGGCAGGGCGTCGCGGTCGGCCCCCGGGTACAGGCCGGCCCCGAAGGTGGAGTCCACCTCCACCGGGTCCGCACCGCAGCAGCCGGCGGTCGCGCCGCCGGTGGTGACGGCGACGGCCGAGGCGGCGTAGCGCTGCCGGACGATCTCGCGCAGGTCGGTTGCCTGGTCGCTCATCGGGTGGCCCTTCTCGTGGTTCCTGATTCGACGTTCTTCGATTCGACCTTGCGCTTTAGATCGACACTTGTCAATATAGAAGCATGCCGAAACAAGAGCCGGTCGCGGCGCTCGACCAGACCGACGCGTGCCGCGCGGGGCTGTTGACCGCGCCGTTGGGCGCGGCGCAGGCCGCGGAGCTGGCACCGGTGTTCAAGGCGTTGGGCGACCCGGTGCGGCTGCGGCTGCTGTCGATGATCGCCTCCCGCGCCGGCGGCGAGGTGTGCGTGTGCGAGCTGACCCCGGCGTTCGAGCTGTCCCAGCCGACCATCTCCCACCACCTCAAGCTGCTGCGCCAGGCCGGCCTGATCGACTCCGAGCGGCGCGGCACCTGGGTCTACTACCGGCTGCGGCCCGAGGTCACCGACCGGCTCGCCGCGCTGCTCACCCGCCCGGCGGAGGTGGCGCGGTGACCGCGTCGCCCACCACCGCCCCCGGCGGCGATCCGACGCCGACCGGCCCGGTCGCGGCCCGGATGTCCGTGCTGGACCGGTGGCTGCCGGTGTGGATCGGCGCGGCGATGGTCGTCGGCCTGCTGGCCGGCCGGTGGGTTCCGGGGCTGGGCGGGGTGCTGGACGCGGTCGCGGTGGACGGGATCTCGCTGCCGATCGCGCTGGGGCTGCTGGTGATGATGTACCCGGTGCTGGCCAAGGTCCGCTACGACCGCCTCGACACGGTGACCGGCGACCGCCGCCTGCTGTGGTCCTCGCTGGTGTTGAACTGGGTGCTGGGCCCGGCGCTGATGTTCGCGCTGGCGTGGCTGCTGCTGCCCGACCTGCCCGAGTACCGCACCGGGCTGATCATCGTGGGTCTGGCGCGCTGCATCGCGATGGTGGTCATCTGGAACGACCTGGCGTGCGGCGACCGCGAGGCCGCCGCCGTCCTGGTCGCGCTGAACTCCGTGTTCCAGGTGATCGCCTTCGGCCTGCTCGGCTGGTTCTACCTGTCCGTGCTGCCCGGCTGGCTCGGCCTGCCCACCACCGACCTGGCGATCTCCGGGTGGCAGATCGCGAAGAGCGTGCTGATCTTCCTCGGCGTGCCGCTGCTGGCCGGTTGGCTGACCCGCCGACTGGGCGAGAAGGCCAAGGGCCGCGACTGGTACGAGTCCCGGTTCCTGCCCAAGATCGGCCCGGTCGCGCTCTACGGGCTGCTGTTCACCATCGTGGTGCTGTTCGCGCTGCAAGGCGACCAGATCACCACCCGGCCGCTGGACGTCGTCCGGATCGCGCTGCCCCTGCTGGTCTACTTCGCCCTGATGTGGGCGGGTTCCTTCGCGCTCGGCCGGGCGATCGGCCTGGGCTACGCGCGCACCACCACCCTGGCGTTCACCGCCGCGGGCAACAACTTCGAGTTGGCCATCGCCGTGGCCATCGCGACCTTCGGCGCGACCAGCGGCCAGGCGCTCGCCGGGGTGGTCGGCCCGCTGATCGAGGTCCCCGTGCTCGTCGGCCTGGTCTACGTCTCCCTGGCGCTGCGCCGCCGCTTCGCCCCCGCACTCCGCTGACCCGGGGGCCGGCAGCCACCTGCCCGTCCTCGCCGCCCGCTTCGCCCGGCAACGCCTCGAAGCCACCGCCAAGAACCAGGGAGCCACCGTGTCCGACCTGCCCGAGGTGCTGTTCGTCTGCGTCCACAACGCCGGCCGTTCCCAGATGGCCGCCGCCCTGCTGCACCACCACGCCCAAGGCCGCGTCACGGTCCGCTCCGCCGGGTCCGCACCCGCCGACACGATCAACCCCGCCGTCGTCGAGGCCATGGCCGAACTCGGCCTCGACCTGTCGCGGGAGTTCCCGAAGCCGCTGACCACCGCAGCCGTCCAGGCCGCCGACGTCGTGATCACCATGGGCTGCGGCGACGCCTGCCCGGTCTTCCCCGGCAAGCGCTACCTCGACTGGCGACTCGACGACCCCGCCGGCCAGGGCCTCGACGCCGTCCGCCCCATCCGCGACGAGATCGACCGCCGCGTCACCGCCCTGCTCGCCGAACTCGCACCCGCCTGACGGCACGCGGCAGCGGCGGGAACGGCCGCACCACCCCGCGTACGACCGGTGCCCGGCACGGGCGTGCCCGACCTGCGGGCACGCCCCCGTCCGCTCAGCTCGTGAAACCGCCGTCCACGGCCAACTGCGTCCCGGTGATGTAGCGGGCCTCTTCGGAGACCAGGTACGCCACCGCCGACGCGATCTCCTCCGGTCGGGCGTACCGGCCGACCGCGGTGAACGCGCGGATCGCGTCCGCCATCGGGTGGTCCTCGGGGTTCAGGTCGGTCGCCGTCGCACCGGGGCAGACCAGGTTGACCGTGATGCCGCGCGGGCCGAGTTCCCGGCCCAGCGCCTTGGTCAGCCCCAGCAGGGCCGCCTTGCTCGCCGAGTACAGCGAGAAGCCCGGGAACGCGGCCCGCTCCGCCACGTTGCTGCCGATGCTCACGATCCGCCCGCCGGGCCCCAGGTGCGGCAGCGCCGCCTTGACCACCAGGAACGGCGCGCGCACGTTCACGTCGAACGTCCGGTCGAACTCCTCGACCCCCAGCTCCTCCACCGGCCCGACCAGGAACTCCGCGGCGTTGTTCACCACGATGTCCAGCCGGCCCAGCGTCGCGGCGGTCTCCGCGACCGCCGCCGCGACCGCCGCCGGGTCCGCGCTGTCCGCCCGGATCGCCACCACCCGGCGGCCGATGCCCTTGATCTCCTCCACCACGTCGTCCGCGTTGTTCCGGTAGGTCACGGCGACGTCCGCGCCCTCGCGCGCCAGCCGCGCCGCCACCGCCGCGCCGATCCCCCGACTACCGCCGGTGACCAGGGCGACCTTGCCTTCGATGTTCATGGGAGCGATCGTGACCGGTCGGCGACCGGAAACCCGGCGGCAATCGGACGTCGCGCCGGCGGTCCGGAAACCCGTTGCGAGGTCCCCGGTGATCGCCTAGCGTTCCCGGTACACGAGGAAGGAGGTGGTCCGAAGTTGCACAGCTACAGGACTCGACGTGAGGTGGCCGTCCGCTAGGACCTCCCCCTAGGTGGTCTGGGCGAATCCCAGGCAGCCACCCGGCCCCCGTGACCCCGAGCCCAGTCCAGCTCGGCCCGCACCCCGTGCGGGAGACGGTCCGGGGGCCGTTTCACGTTCCCGGACGCTCACGCACAGTGCTCACGCGCTCGCCCCGCCCGACGGCACCCGCCCAATGGCACCCGCAGCGGCACGCCCGACGGACGTCCCCGGCGACGCCCGCGCAGCGGCACCCCGCGCCGGCCGCGCGGCAGAGGCCCGCGACGCCCGCGCAGCGGCACATCCCGGGCCCGTCCCGCGCCGTCCGACGACCGCGCGGCACCGCGCGGCGATACGTCGGGAGCCGACCCGTTCCGGCCGCGAACCCCGCTCTCCGCTGGTCGCCACCACCGCCGCGTACCTCCGACCGCGAACCGCGGCCCCGAAACCGGACGTCTCGCCGGCCTCGACTACGGTGATCGTTCACGCGGTTGAAAAGCCAGCCGCAAGCCACCCGGAGTCCAGCGTGCTGGGCACCAGGGTCAGCGACCGCTGAGGGCTTGCCGGAGTGCTGGCACCGCCTGTCCTCGCGCGCGCCGACCCGTTTTCGACGTGCGAGAGGAGCCCGACCGTGGTCGGGGACGACGGACTGGACGGAACGCTGTCCGCGCGGATCGCCGGCCTGGAGGCCGAGGTGGCGGGGCTGCGCAAAGCGGTGCAGACCCGAACGGTCATCGGACAGGCCACCGGCCTGATCGCGGCCGTGCAGGGGTGCAGCCCGCAGCAGGGGTTCCGCCTACTGGTCGCCATGTCGCAGCACCACAACGTGAAGCTGCACACGATCGCAGTAAAACTGCTCGACCTCGCCGCCGAACTGGGACCGCGCCGGGCCCTGCGCGCGGTGCACCAGTCGGACCGCAACGGCGACCGCGCCGACTGGCCGGGCGTCGACGTGGTCCACGCCGCACGGCAGTTGGTCGCGGCCTACGACGCGGCCAACACCGCCGGCGCGGAACGCCCCGAGGTGCGAAGACAGCTCGCCGACCAGGTCACCCTGGCCGGTCAGCTACTCGCCGAGAAACTGGCCGAAGTCGGCTGGTTGCCCGACAACTGAACGACCGCGAACGACTCGGCGGGCAGGCGCAAGGCCTGCCCGGCCACCACCGCCCCACCCGACGCCAGCAGCACCTCACCGGACAGGGGCACCTCGGCGTCCGCCGCGCCGAGGTTGCACGCCACCCGCAGCCCACCGCGCACCAGCACCAGCAC
This sequence comes from Actinosynnema sp. NPDC023587, assembly GCF_040640215.1. Taxonomy (NCBI): domain Bacteria; kingdom Bacillati; phylum Actinomycetota; class Actinomycetes; order Pseudonocardiales; family Pseudonocardiaceae; genus Actinosynnema; species Actinosynnema sp. NPDC023587. The sequence continues at coordinate 384,905 of NZ_JBFABG010000006.1, forward strand.
GTCCCCGTCACCCTCGACCCGGAACCGGTCCAGCCGGGGGTCGGAGAGCTCGGGCCGGGCCCGCCGCAGCGCGATCAGCGACCGGTAGAGCTCCAGCACCCGGCGGTGCGGGTCGGCGGACAGCTCGTCCCACACCAGCTTGGACCGCTCGACCGTCGCCGGGTCCATCGGATCGGGTACCTCCGACTCGCCCCACCCGTGCCGGCCGAACTCGCGCCGCCGTCCCGTGCGCACCGCGTCCGCCAGCTCCGGGTCCGGGAACGAGGCGAAGAACTGCCACGGCGTGCTCGCCGCCCACTCCTCGCCCATGAACAGCATCGGCGTGTACGGCGAGCACAGCACGATCGCCGCGCCGACCGCGAGCCGGCCGAACGGCACCGTCGCGGACAGCCGGTCGCCGGTCGCCCGGTTGCCGACCTGGTCGTGGTTCTGCGAGTAGGCCAGGAACCGGTAGCCGGGCAGGCGCTTGTCCACCGGACGCCCGTGGTGGCGGTGGCGGAACGACGACCACGTGCCGGCGTGGAAGAACACCTCCCGCAACGTCGTCGGCAGCGCGCCGACGAAGTCCGGGTAGTAGCCGGAGGTCTCCCCGCTCAACGCCACGTGCAGCGCGTGGTGCAGGTCGTCGGACCACTGCGCGGACAGCCCGTACCCGCCGGCCTCCCGCGCGGTGACCAGCTTCGCGTCGTTCAGGTCGGACTCGGCGATCAGCTCCAACGGCCGGCCGACCGCCGCCGACAGGGCGTCCACCTCGACCGCGAGCTGCTCCAGCAGGTGCACCGCACCCCGGTCGACCAGCGCGTGCACCGCGTCCAGCCGCAGCCCGTCGACGTGGAAGTCGCGCAGCCAGCCCAGCGCGTTGTCGATCACGTACCGGCGCACCTCGTCGGAGTCCGCGCCGTCCAGGTTCAGGCCCGGACCCCAGTCGTTGCTGCCCGCGAAGTACGGCCCGAACCGGTCCAGGTACGCGCCGGACGGCCCGAGGTGGTTGTAGACCACGTCGAGCAGCACGGCCAGGCCCCGCGCGTGGCAGGCGTCCACGAACCGCTTGAAGCCGTCCGGCCCGCCGTAGGGCTCGTGCACCGCGCCCCACAGCACGCCGTCGTAGCCCCAGCCCGCGACCCCGTCGAACGCGTTGACCGGCATCACCTCGACGTGCGTGACACCGAGGTCGACCAGGTGGTCCAGCCGTTCGACGGCGCTGTCGAAGGTGCCCGCCGGGGTGAACGTCCCGATGTGCAGCTCGTAGATCACCGCGCCGGGCAGCCCGCGCCCGGTCCACGACCCGTCGGTCCACTCGAAGGCCGCGTGGTCGTAGACCCGGGACGCCTCGTGCACCCCGTTCGGCTGCCGGAGCGACCTCGGGTCGGGCAGCGCGTCGCCGTCGAGCACGAAGGCGTAGTCCACGCCGACCGCCGTCGAGTGCCACCACCCGCCGTCGCCGGCGGTCATCTCGTGGTCCTGCCCGTCCACCCGCACCTGGGCCCGCTCGTGTCGCGGGGCCCACACCGAAAAGCTCACTGATCTCCTCGCACCAGCAGTGCCACCGGGTAGTGGTCCAACAGGTCGCCCAGGCGGGCCCGCGCCGGCCGGGCCGTGAGCACGTCGGTCCACGTGCCGGGCGGCAACGGCAGCTCGGTGTCCCGCCAGCCGCCGGCGGCGGCCAGCCCCACCGGGAGCCGGGTGGCCACCGCGACCAGGCCGGTCCGCTCGAACGCGACGGCGTGCGCCGCGCCGGGCCCGGACGCGGGCAGCGGGCGGTAGCCGCGGAACAGCTCCGGCCGCTCGCGCCGCAGCCGCAGCGCCTTGTGCACCACCAGGAGCTTGGCCGCGCCGGTCGCGTCCACGGGCGGCAGCAGGCCGTCCGCGATCGCGTCGAGCAGGTCGCGCCGCACCGCGTAGTCCACCGGCCGCCGGTTGTCCGGGTCGACCAGGGACAGGTCCCACAGCTCGGTGCCCTGGTAGACGTCGGGCACGCCGGGCGCGGTGAGCTGCACCAGCTTCTGCCCCAGCGCGTTGGACCAGCCGTGCGCCTCGACCCGGTCCACGAACGCGGCCACGTCGGCGGCGACCGGACCGCTCAGCACCTCGTCCGGCCACGCCGCGACGGCCGCCTCGAACGGCTCGTCGTGGTCCACCCACGTGGTGCGGATCTTCGACTCCTTGGCCGCCTTGTCCAGGTACCCGGCCATCCGCTCGGCGGTGATCGGCCACGCGCCCACCAGCGACTGCCAGGCCAGCAGGTTCAGCGCGGGCTCGTCGATCGGGTGCGCGGCGGTCCACCGCCGCACCGCGCCGGCGAACTCGTCCGGGATCTCGGCGAGCACCGCCAGCCGGGCCCGGACGTCCTCGGAGCGCTTGGTGTCGTGGGTGGACAGCGCGGTCATCGCGGCCGGCGACCCGGCCTCGCGGGCCGCCGCGCGCTCGTGGAACTCGTCCGGGGACATCCCGAACCGGTCCGGCGCGCCGCCCACCTCGTTGAGCGCGACGAACCGGGTGTACCGGTAGAAGGCGGTGTCCTCGGTGCCCTTGGCCACGACCATGCCGGAGGTCTGCTGGAGCCGGGTGGCGAGCTCGCCGCGCGGGTCCGCCCGGACCTGCTCGTCCAGCGCGCGCACCGCCGCCGGGTCGGCACCCGGGCCCGCCGCCGAGCGGACCGCCGCGTCCCACGCGTCCCGGCCCTCCGGCAGGTAGGACCGGTAGACCGGGAAGGCGGCCATCACCCGGGCCACGGCCAGGGCGGCGGCCTCCCGGTCCGGGTGGTCCACCAGCGCCGCGATCCGGCGCACCTCGGCGCGCAGGATCGTGTCGGTCACCAGGTTCCGGCACTCGTGCTCGACGGCGGCGAAGTCCGTGGCCACGCCCAGTTCCCGGGCCAGCGCGGTGTAGCCGGGTTCGCCCGCCGGGTCCACGAACAGCCCGCACACCTCGCGCAGCGCGTCGTAGCCGGTGGTGCCGTCGGCCGGCCAGCTCGCGGGCAGCGCCTCGTCCGGGCCGAGGATCTTCTCCACCACCAGCCAGCAGCCGGCCCGGTCGCGCAGCCGGCGCACGTACCCGCCGGGGTCGGCCAGGCCGTCCGGGTGGTCCACCCGCAGCCCGGTCACGTCACCCGCCGCGACCCACCGCAGCACCTCGCCGTGCGTCGCCTCGAACACCTCCGGGTCCTCCACGCGCACGGCGGCGAGGGTGGTGATGTCGAAGAACCGCCGGTAGTTGAGCTCGGTGTTGCCGCGCCGCCAGAACGCCGACACGTAGTTCTCGTGCTCCCGCTCGTCCTCGGGTGACCCCGCGAACGGCAGCAGCAGCTTCCCCGACGACCAGTCGACGTCGAAGTACCGCGCGTACCGCGACTCCTCGCCGTGCTGGAGGACGTCCCACCACCACGGGTTGACCGGGCCGTCCTCGACCGCCATGTGGTTGGGCACGATGTCCACCACGAGTCCCAGCCCGGCCTGCCGCAGCGCCTTGCCCAGCGCCTGCCGGCCGGCCTCGCCGCCGAGCTCCTCGCGCGCCCGCGTCGGGTCCACGACGTCGTAGCCGTGCGTGGACCCCGGCACCGCCTCCAGCAGCGGCGACGCGTAGAGCGCGCCGACGCCCAGGGCGTCGAGGTAGTCGACGACCGCTTCGGCGTCGGCGAAGGTGAAATCGGGGGTGAACTGAATCCGGTAGGTCGACGTGGGGCTCATTCGACACCCGTCCGCTGGAGCACCACCAGGGAGCGCGCGGTCAGCGTGACCACGCCGCCCGCCGGCACCGGGTCGCCGCGGTCGGCGTCCTGCACCACGCCGGTCGCCGTGTCGACCACCACCGTCCACTGCGGACCGTAGCTCGGATCGGGGAGCGTGGTCTCGATGTCCTCGTGGTGGGCGTTGAACGCGAGCAGGAACGAGTCGTCGAGCACCCGCATCCCGCGCTGGTCCAGGCTCGGGATGCCCTCGCCGTTGAGGAAGACCACGACGCAGCGGCCGAAGTCGTCCCCCCAGTTCTGCTCGGTCATCTCCTCGCCGGCGGGGGTGAACCAGGCGATGTCGCGCAGCTCGTCGCCCTTGCGGATCGGCTTGCCCTGGAAGAACCGGCGGCGGCGGAGCACCGGGTGCCTGCGCCGGAAGTCGGTGAGCGCGGCGGTGAACTCCAGCAGGTCCCGGTTCTTCTCGACCAGCGTCCAGTCCACCCAGGACAGCTCGTTGTCCTGGCAGTAGGCGTTGTTGTTGCCCTGCTGGGTGCGGCCGAGCTCGTCGCCGTGCAGCAGCATCGGCACGCCCTGCGAGAGCAGCGTGGTGGCCAGCAGGTTGCGGCGCTGCCGGGCGCGCAGCTCGTTGATCTCGGGGTCGTCGGTCGGACCTTCGACGCCGCAGTTCCACGACCGGTTGTCGTCCGCGCCGTCGCGGCCGTCCTCGCCGTTGGCCTCGTTGTGCTTGTCGTTGTAGGACACCAGGTCGGTGAGGGTGTACCCGTCGTGCGCGGTGACGAAGTTGATCGACGCGTACGGTCGGCGGCCGTCGTCCTGGTAGAGGTCGGACGACCCGGTGATCCGGGACGCGAACTCGCCCAGGGTGGCCGGCTCGCCGCGCCAGAAGTCCCGCACGGTGTCCCGGTACTTGCCGTTCCACTCCGTCCACAGCGGCGGGAAGTTGCCCACCTGGTAGCCGCCGGGGCCGACGTCCCACGGTTCGGCGATCAGCTTCACCTGGCTGACCACCGGGTCCTGCTGGACCAGGTCGAAGAACGTGGACAGCCGGTCGACGTCGTAGAACTCGCGCGCCAGGGTGGCGGCCAGGTCGAACCGGAACCCGTCCACCCGCATCTCGGTCACCCAGTACCGCAGCGAGTCCATGATCAGTTGCAGGGTGTGCGGGCTGCGGACGTTGAGCGAGTTGCCGGTGCCGGTGTAGTCCATGTAGTACTGCGGCTCGTCCTCGACCAGCCGGTAGTACGCCTGGTTGTCGATACCGCGCATGGACAGGGTCGGCCCGAGGTGGTTGCCCTCCGCCGTGTGGTTGTAGACCACGTCGAGGATGACCTCGATGCCCGCCTCGTGCAGGGCGCGGACCATGCCCTTGAACTCCTGGACCTGGTTCCCCTGCTGCGGCAGCGCGGAGTAGCCGTCGTGCGGCGCGAAGAACCCGATCGTGTTATAGCCCCAGTAGTTCCGCAGGCCCTTCTCGGACAGGCCGTGGTCGCTGACGAACTGGTGCACCGGCATCAGCTCCACCGCGGTGACGCCGAGCGCCTTCAGGTGGTCGATGATCACCGGGTGCGCGAGGCCCGCGTACGTGCCGCGCAACCGGTGCGGCACCTCGGGGTGCTGCATGGTCAGGCCGCGCACGTGGGTCTCGTAGATGACCGACTCGTTGTACGGCGTCTTCGGCGGGCGGTCGTTGGCCCAGTCGAAGAACGGGTTGACCACCATCGACAGCGGCACGTGGCCGGCCGAGTCCTGGTCGTTGCGCTCCTCGGGTGCACCGAACCGGTAGCCGAACAGCGACTCGTGCCAGTCCACGGTGCCGTTGATCGCCTTCGCGTACGGGTCGATCAGCAGCTTGTTCGGGTTGCACCGCAACCCGTGCTCCGGGTCGTGCGGGCCGTGCACGCGATAGCCGTACTGCTGGCCGGGACCGATGCCGACCAGGTAGCCGTGGTGGACGAAGCCGTCCACCTCCGGCAGCCGGACCCGCGTCTCGGTCCCGTCCTCGTCGAACAGGCACAGTTCGACGTACTCCGCCACCTCGGAGAACAAGGTGAAGTTCGTGCCGACGCCGTCATAAGTGGCGCCGAGCGGGTAGGGCGTTCCGGGCCAGGGCCGCACAGGTGCTCCTCGGGAAAAAGCGGGAACGATTTCGACCCCACCGTTTTAGATCATGGTCTGCGGGAGTGCGACCGGACGAGCTGGCCGCGGGCGGCCACGAGCAGCAGCCTGGCTTCCTGGAGCTCCCCGTAGCGCAGGTGCTCGGCAGCCGCTGCCGCGCACGCCACCGCCTGTTCCAAGGCGTCGTCCAGGCCGGGGTCGGTACGGCGCAGGGCGTCCACCAGGGATTCTTCCGCTTGTCTCGCACTGGACAGCACGTCCGGTGCCGCGCCGGGCTCCCCGTCCGCGCGCGGATTCGACAGCGCGTCGACGGGATCCGACGGGCGGACGGCGGCCAGCGCGTACTCCACGGCCCCCTCCAACGCGACGGCGGGCACATTAGGGGACATCTGTTCGGGCACCATCCCGGTGCGGGACACCAAGTCGGTGTTCACGGGTGAATGCCACCTCCAACCATGACGCGGGTGACGTTCGACGATACTCCGCAGCGGTGCGGTGCGCGGTGACAGGCACGTCCCCGATCACCGGCCGCGCCCCCTCGCCAGCGCCGCGCCCACCCGCCGGACGCGGGCGTCCGCGAACAGACCCGACACCCGGACCGGCAGCGGAATTCGCCAGTTCGGGTACTGGTCGACGGTGCCGGGCAGGTTCGGCTGGCGGATCTCACCCAGCGCGTCCTGGGGCGACGTCAGCAGCAGCAGCGACGGAGCCTTGGCTAGCAGCTCGTGAAAAGCGATAACCAGGTCATCGGCAGGCACCCCTTCCCGCTTGAGGAGGTCGAGCAGTTCGCCGCGCTCGCGCTCGGCGTTCCGGAATTCCCCTTCCGGATCGCCCGCAAACTGCCCCAGTTCGGCTCGCAGCCGAACGTGTTCCGCGCTCAGGAAACCGGCCACCGTCGGCAGGTCGTGGGTGGAGATGCTGGCCATCGCCGAGGTGGTCCACCGCCCCGGCGGGACCAGCGGGTGGCCGGGCCGGTCGTAGTCGCGCTGGAACCACAGCACGGCCGAGCTGAGCACGCCGTGCTCGTGCATGCTCTCGGTGACCTTCGGCTCGACCGTGCCCAGGTCCTCCCCCACCACCACCGCGCCCGCCCGGTGCGCCTCCAGGGTCAGCACGGCGAGCATCGCCTCGGCGTCGTAGTGCACGTAGGTGCCGCGCTTGGCCGGTTCGCCCGGCGGGATCCACCACAGCCGCCACAGGCCCGCCACGTGGTCGATCCGGATGCCGTCGCCGTGCCGCAGCACGTTGCGCAGCACCGCGCGGAACGGCTCGTAGCCCTGCTCCGCGAGCCGGTCCGGCCGCCACGGCGGCAGGTCCCAGTCCTGGCCGAGCTGGCTGAACGCGTCCGGCGGCGCGCCCACCCGCACGTCGGGCGCGAACGCGTCGCGGATCGCCCAGGTGTCCGCCCCGCCGGGGTGCACGCCCACCGGCAGGTCGTGCACGATGCCGACCGGCATGGACCCGGCGGCCCGGCGGGCATCGGCGAGCTGGCGCTCGCACAGCTCCTGGAGCCACGCGTGAAACGCCACCCGGTCCGGGTCGGCGGTCGCGGTGGCCGGGTCGCGCAGCGGCTCGGGCCACCGCCGCCAGTCCGCGCCGTGCACCTCGGCGAGCGCGCAGAACCGGGCGAAATCACGCAGCTCGCCCGTCGGGGCGGGGTGCTCGACCAGCGGCCACAGCAGCTCCAGCGCGGCCCTCTTGGCCGCCCAGACGGCGTCGTAGTCGATCAGCTCGGTGTCGTTGTCGGGGCGCAGCGCGTCGACCGCCGCGCGGGTGGCGTCGTCGGCCTCCCGGTACGCGTCGACGTCCTCGATCCGCAGGTAGAGCGGGTTGGCGAACCGGCGGCTGGACGGCGAGTACGGCGAGCGCTCCACCGGGGCGGTCGGCGCGATCGCCTGCACCGGGTTGACCAGCAGCACGCCCGCGCCGAGCTCGTCGGCGCTGCGCCGGGCGATCGTGGCCAGGTCGGCGAAGTCGCCCATGCCCCAGGACTCGTCCGAGCGCATCGCGTAGAGCTGGAGCATCCAGCCCCAGGACTTGGGCACCGGGGCCAGGGCGTGCGGCGCGACGACCACCGTGCGGTCGTCCAGCCGGTGGTAGCCCAGCGGCGGTGCGGCGGGCAGGGTCAGCGCGCCGCCGTCCTCCAGACCCAGCACGCCGGGGCCGGGCAGCACGTCACCCGCCCGGAGCACCACGGTACTCGGCTCGGGGCGGGGCGCGGCGAGCGCGCGGCGCACCGCTTCCGGGGTCGAGGCGTCCACGTCGAGCTGCGCCAGGACGGCCACGACCACGTCGGGGTCCACGTCCGCGCGGCGTTGTCCGGCGTCCTCGTAGTAGGTGGCTACGCCGTGCAGTTCGGCCAGTGCGGCCAGATCGTCGTCCACGTGGGACAGCTTCGTCGTTCCCGGTGCCCGGGTGCCAGGCGGGGTCTCGGTGGTCACCCGAAGGTCGCAGGAGGTTCACCGGCGTTCACGGACCGCACCGGCGCGGAGATCGTCACCGGCGCGGTCGTCGGCTCTCGACCACCGGGGGTGCGCCACCGGGCGCGGGCCACCGGGCGGGGTTATCGGGAGCCGGTCACCCGTGGGCCGGTCGACTCCCGGACCACCAGGTGCGACGGCGGTGGGCGGTCGTCGTGCGGCTCGTCGCGCAGCTCGGCCAGCAGGCGGGCCACCGCGTGCGCGCCGCGTTCCCGCCACGCGCCCTCCACGGCCGTGATGCCCACCGCGCGGGCCAGCTCCGGGCCGTCGAGGCTGACGATCGACACGTCGCCGGGCACGTCCCGACCGTCGCGGCGCAGCCGCAGGAACACGCCCAGCGCCACCTCGCCGCTGGAGCAGACCACCGCCGTGGGCAGCCGGTCGCCGTCCAGCAGCGCGTCCGCCACCTGCTCACCGCCCGCGACCGTGGAGGACGACCACAGCGTCCACTCCGGACGCACGTCCAGACCCTCCGCGACCAGCAGCTCGTCGTAGGACTCGTCCACGTCCTCGGCGAGCACCAGCGCCACCTCGCGGTGACCGAGTTCCAGCACGTGCCCGGCCGCGAGCCGCAGCGCGTCCCGCAGGTCGTCGGGCCGCACCGCGACCACCGGCACGTCCAGCGCGTCGAGCGCCCGGTGCTCGTCGTCGGAGAAGTCGACGGACAGCGCGAGGACGCCGTCCACCCGTCGGCCGAGCGGGGGCAGGTCGTCGAAGAACCTGGCCCGCGCGGCGTCGTCGCGCAGCACGTAGAGCAGCACGTCGTAGCCGGCGTCGCGCAACGCGCCCTCCGCGCCCGTGAGCACGTCACCGCGCCCGACGTCGGCGGTCAGCACCGCCACCGCGTACTTGCGCCCGCCCGCGAGGCTGGACGCGTCCCGCGCGATCGCGTACCGCATCCGCTTGGCCACCTCGGTGACGTAGCGGCGGGTCGCCTCGGACACCCCCGGTTCGCCCCGCAGCGCGCGCGACACGGTGGCCGCCGACACGCCGGCGGCCCGCGCGACATCGGACATGCTGGTCAATGCACACCTCCCGGCCTGACACGAGATTAGCCAGAACCGTACGGTCGCCCTGCCGCGAACACCGTGGGGGAGGTGATCGCCACCCCCGGTGGACCTCAGAGTGGAAGGACGCGCCGACCCATGAAGGCAGGCGACACCGCCCCCGACTTCACCCTGGCCGACCAGGACGGCACGCCGCGCGCGCTGTCCGACCTGCTCGCGAACGGTCCCGTGGTGCTGTTCTTCTACCCGGCCGCGATGACCGGCGGCTGCACGGCGGAGAGCTGCCACTTCCGCGACCTCGCGGCCGAGTTCGCCGAGGCGGGCGCGCAGCGGGTGGGCATCAGCACGGACCCGGTGGCGAAGCAGAAGCAGTTCGCGGACCTGCACGGCTTCGACTACCCGCTGCTGTCGGACGAGTCGGGCGAGGTGGCGGCCCGGTTCGGGGTGAAGCGCCGCTTCGGCCCCCTGCCGGTCAAGCGCCACACGTTCGTCATCGGCACCGACCGCACGGTGCTGGACGTGATCAAGTCCGAGTTCTCCATGAACACCCACGCCGACAAGGCCCTCACCACCCTGCGCGCACACACCGGCCGCTGACCCCCACCGCGCGCTCCCGGGCAGCCGTGGGTCAGACGACCAGATCCCCATCCGGACCAGGGGGACGGGTCCGGATGGGGATCTGGTTTCGGGCGCTGGTGTCGAGCGCTGGTGTCGGGCGCTGGTGTCGAGTGGTCCGAGCAGCGTCAGAGCGAGATGCCGCGCGCGCCCAGCCAGCCGATCGGGTCGATCTTCTGCGAGCCGCCGACCCACACCTCGAAGTGCAGGTGCGGCCCGGTGGACTGGCCCCGGTTGCCCATGGTCGCGATCTGCTGACCGGCGGAAACCTGCTGGCCCTGGTTCACCAGGATCTCGTTGACGTGCCCGTAGACCGTGATGGTGCCGTCCGAGTGCTGGACGCGCACCCACAGCCCGAACCCGCTGGCCGGACCCGCCTCGACCACCACGCCGTCGAGCGCGGAGAGGATCGGGGTGCCGATGGAGTTCGCGATGTCGACACCGAAGTGCGTGGTGCCCCACCGCGAACCGTACCCGGAGGTGAAGGTGCCCTCGGCGGGCTTGGCGGCCGAAGCGCCGGTGGACTTCGCGGCCCCGGCGGACTGCGTGGTCCCGGCGGCCGGTGCGGCCGGTGCGGCCGGAGCCGGAGCGGGCTGCCGGGCGGCCTCTTCGGCGGCGACGCGTGCCTTCTCGGCGTCTTCCGCGTCCTTCTGCCGCTTGAGCTCGGCCTGGCGGTTCGCGTAGCCGTCCGAGGCGTGCTTGATGGCCTGGTCGACGTACTGCCGGGCGTACAGGCCCTCGGACCGCATGAGCTTCGCGGTTTCCAGGCCCGGCTCGATGACGTGCCGGGTCTGGATCTCCTGGGGCTGTCGGGGCTGGGGCGACTGCTGCGGGGTGACGGAGACCGCCAACGCGGCAGCGAGGTTGGTGGACCCCGCCAGCGGCGTGATCTGCGATCCGGACGTGCCGGCCGCGACGCCGACGCCGGCGGTCAGTGCTCCGAGCGCCACCACAACGGTGATCTTGCCGGTAGCCGGGGATCTTTCGTCATCCGCGCGGTGGGAGCCGCGCTTGCCGGTGGTGCTCGGGGGCGTGCAGAACACGCTGCGACCACGGGCCTTGGTATGCCGTGCCAAGGGAGTGCCTTCCTGCATCGGGGAGCCCGGTCAGGACACCCGGCGGGGGATCCGGGTGGCGGAGCTTTCGGGGAGCTCCGCCGTGTCCTTTTGGTGACCGAACTGTGACATGCGGCGGGGAACGTAACCCGCCGTGATGAACGAAGGCAACCCACACCTCTCGAACAGGGGCAAATTGGTGAGATAAACCACTGATTGCTACACGGAGTGATGAGATACTCGCAGGTTCCGTATTGCTCCGTTATAAACCGCAGGTCAGAGGTGGGGTGTCCCCGGCCTCCCGAAGGCAACGGACCGTGATCTTGTTACGGCCAGCGATGGTCCCCTGACTCACCGCGAAGATGTGGGGCACGAATCGGTTTACTTCGCGCGGACGCGGTGACGTCCGGGACGACTTGCTGACTTTTGACAGGAGGCAGCCGCCGCACCACCACAGTCGGGCATCTGGCCGAACGGCGTCGGGGGGACGGGCACGGTGGTGCGTTCATCGGCCCGGCACTGGTCGACGCGAAGGCGACCAGCAGACCGCCCAGTGCGCAGAGGCGCGCCTCTCAGCTCCAGGTGCCCACCCCTGGGAATCAACCATCGAGCGGTGCGAGCGCCGCGTGGCAGGGCGGCGGGCCGGCGCGCAGGGGCGTGGGTGTGGCGAACCCCGCCTGCCGGGTGGCAGGCGGGGTTCTGTGGGGTGGGCAGAGAGTGGCTCGTGGGGCGGGGTCTAGCGGTAGCGCGGGTCCACCGGCGGTAGCTGCCTGATCTCCGAGGCACCGTGGATCGTCCGCATCGCGTTGAACCACGTCGGGGCCGCCACCTGACCACCGAAGACGCCGCCCGCGTCGTTGGTGCCGCAGAGGCGGGGCGGGTTGCCGCTACAGATGACCTGGGGTGCGACGCCGTCGGTGAAGGTCATCACCGCGCCCGCGTACTGGGGGGTCGCGCCCATGAAGGCGACCGACCAGTGGTCTTCGGTGGTGCCGGTCTTGCCGATCATCGGGCGGTCCCAGCCGCCGGCCGCGCCGTGCGCGGTGCCGCCGGGCTTGGTGTCGGCGCTCATGCCGGTGGCCAGCGCGTTGGCGATCTCGGGGGCCACGGCCTGGTCGCAGGCGGCTTCCTCGATCTGCACCGGGTTGCCGTTGCGGTCGGTGATCTTCTCGACCGGGGTGGGCGGGCACCACTTGCCGCCGCTCATGATGGTCGCGGCGACGTTCGACAGTTCCAGGATGCTGGTCGGGCCGGCACCGAGGGTGAACGAGCCGCTGTTGTCGCGCTTGTAGACGTCACCCTGGCTGGGGCCGTTCGACCCGTCCCGCTTGAGCGGGTCGCCGTTCTTGTTCACGCCCTGCATCGACTCGCGCAGGCCCAGCCGGTGGGCCATGTCGACCACGGTGTCCAGGCCCGCCTTCTCCTCCAGGATGATGAACGCGGTGTTCGGCGACTGCGCGAGCGCCTCGGTCAGCGTCATCTTCTCCTTGTAGGTGCCGGCGTTCTTCACCGTGTAGCCCTTGCCGTTGTCCTTGTACACCTTGGACGTGTAGGTGGCGGGCACGTCGATCGGCCGGTCGATGCCGGCGATGCCCTTCTCCAGGGCAGCCGCGGCGGTGAACACCTTGTAGATGGAGCCCGCGCCGAACTTGGTCACCTCGGCCGGGATCGAGTAGGCGCTCTGGCCCGCGTCGGCGTTGTTGCCGAAGTCGCGGTTGGCGGCCAGCGCGCGGACGCGGTGCTTGTCGCCGCCGGGCTCGACCACGGCCATCGCGTTCGCGACGCCGGGCTGGGTCTTGGGCACCTGCGCCTCGGCGGACTCCTTCGCGGCGCGGGTCGCGACCGGGTCCATCGTGGTGTGGATCGTGTAGCCGCCCCGCGTCAACTTGTCGACCGGGATGCCGGCGGTGTCCAGGTAGTCGACCAGGTACCGGCAGAAGAAGCCGTACACCGGGCCGTCGCCCGCCCCGACGCAGCCGTTGGGCAGCAACTGGAGGTCCGGCACGACGCCGATGTCCGCCGCCTTGTACTCGTCGGCCTTCTCCCCGGCGACCTTCGAGTCCGAGCCGAACGCGCCGTTGTCGCGCATCTTGTCGATCACCGTGTTGCGCCGCTTGATCGCGGGCTCCACGGCCGCGCCGGGGTTGAGCCGGCTGGGCTCGTTGACCAGGCCGGCGAGCATCGCGGCCTGCGGGACGGTGAGCTTGTCCGGCGTCGTGGCGAAGTAGGTCTTGGCCGCCGCGCCGACGCCGTAGGTGCCGTTGCCGAACGGGACGATGTTCAGGTACGCGGTGAGGATCTCGTCCTTGCTCAGCTTCTGTTCGAGCTGGGTCGCGATCCGGGCCTCGCTGATCTTGCGGCCGATGGTCGCCTCGGTGGCCTTCTCGTAGGCCTCCTGCTTGCCCTCGCCCACGACGAACGCGAGGTAGTTCTTCACGTACTGCTGGGTCAGCGTCGACGCGCCCTGGGACGTCTCGCCCTCGACGCCCGCCTTCGCCGCCGCACGGGCGATGCCCTGCCAGTCGACGCCCTTGTGCTCGAAGAAGCGCTTGTCCTCGATCGCGATGATCGCGGCCTTCATGGTGTCGGAGATCCCGGAGGACGGCACCGGGATGCGGTACTGGTCGTACAGGTACGCGATCGGTGCGCCGTTCATGTCGAGCACGGTGGTGACCAGGGGCGGTTCGGCCTTGGTCAACTCCCCCGAGGTCTGGTCGACGGTGTCGGCGGCGCGGTTGGACGCCAGGCCCATCCCGCCCACGACGGGGAACAGCAGGGCGGCCAGCAGCACGCCCGCCATGAGGCACAGCCCCAACAACTTGAACAGACCCGTCGCACGCGCGGCGAACACCGAACAACCCCTCTCGATCCCCTGCGAAGCCCCTGCGATCCCCGTCGGGGAAAGCCCCTGATCTCTAAGTCGCTTGGCAACCGGTCCAGGTTGCTCGCCCACCCGAAATTACTCCTGCCCCATCCCGCCCGGTGCCAAACCCCCTGCGCCGGGTGGCGGCGGTCCGTTCGGGTCAATTGTCGAACAGGAGTTCGAGGGGCGCAAGATCACGATCGGGTGGTGGTCGCACAAGATCAACGGGCTGTCGCCCGGCGCGGCCGGCGAGTGGTCATCCGGGCGACTTGAGGCGGATCGTGGCGCTCGCCCGCCGCACCTCCACGCCCGTGCGGTGCGGCAGCACGTCTTCCAGGAACCCGTATCCGCGCAGGTCGGAGTCCGCGCGTCGGCTCACCGTGCGCCACCACGTCGCGATGTCCACCCACCCCGGAGCCGACAGCGACCCGCCGAAGTGCTGCACCGACAACGCCGCGCACAGGTTCGCGAACCGCACCCGGTCCACCAACGGCCACCCGGCCAACGTGCCCAGCACGAACCCGGCACCGAAGACGTCGCCCGCGCCGGTCGAGTCCAGCGGTGCCACGTTCAAGCCCGGGACGTCGGCAACCTCACCCGTCGCCGAATCGACGGCCACCGCTCCCCGACCGCCACGGGTGACGACCACCACGGGCACGTGTTTGGCCAACGCGATCGCAGCGCGCTCTGCCGTCTCACTGCGCGTGTACCGCATCGCCTCGACGTGGTTGGGCAGGAACACGTCGTACCCGTCCAGCCGCCGCAGCAACTCCGGGGCCCACACCCCCGTCCGGTCCCACCCGATGTCGGCGAACAACATCGCCCCCGCCGCCTTGGCCATCCGCACCCACTGCTCTTCCTCCGGCTGGATGTGCACGAAGCACGCACGCGTCGTCGGAGGGGGCGACAGGATCTCGTCGGACGACACGGGCGGCCGGTGACCGTGGGTGACCATGGAACGGTCGCGGTCCATCGCCATGGACACGGTGACCGGGGAGTGCCAGCCGTAGAACCGGCGGCAGTAGGAGAGGTCGACGCCCTCCTGCTCGGCCAGGACCTCCCAGCAGAAGTCGCCGTAGGCGTCCTCGCCGAACGCGGCGGACAGCGCGGTGCGCAGTTGCAGCCTGCTCAGCGCCACGGCCAGGTTCGCGATCCCGCCGGGGCACGACCCCAGGCCCTCGGCCCACACCTCGGTACCGGGCGCGGGCGGCCTGGGCAGGCCGGTGAAGATGATGTCCAGGAACACGGTGCCGGACAACAACACGTCGAACGCGGGCTCGTCGGCGGTCGTCATCCTCCTACAATGCCAGGTCAGCCCTCTACAGCCGCGAACATCTCGCGCATCCGCGCGAGCGCGCGGTGCTGGGCGACCCGGACCGCGCCCGGCGTGGAGCCCACGGCCGCGGCGGTCTCCTCGGCGGACAACCCCACCGCGACCCGCAGCACGAGGATCTCCCGCTGGCGCTCGGGCAACCGGCGCAGCAACTGGGTGACGGCCTCGATCATCTCCCCGTTCATGGCGCGCTGCTCCGGCCCGTCCTCCAGGGCGGGGGTGTCGGGCAGCTCCGGGACGACCTCGGAACGGCTGCGCACGGCGCGGCGGCGCGCGTCGGCCACCTTGTGAGCGGCGATGCCGTACACGAACGCGAGGAACGAGCCGGGCTCGTAGCGGTACTTGGTCAGCGCGGCCACGACCGCGAGGCAGACCTCCTGCGCGATGTCCTCGGCCGACACCAGCGTGCGCTCCCGCGAGCCCACCCGGGCGCGGCAGTAGCGCAGCACCAGCGGTTGGATGCGGGCGAGCAACTGCCCGGCCGCCCGGGGGTCACCCGCCAGCGCGGCGTCGACCAGGTCCGACATCTCGGCCTCGGCGAGCCACCGGGTGGTCACCCTGGTCGGCACGCCGCCCGCGACCAGTCGGACCTCGGGACGACCGGGTGCGTCCGCGTCGCGGACCGCCCCGACCTCGATCCCGGCGTCGGCCCGCACGGATGCGTGCACCATCCGGCGACCTCCTCACGCTCGTCAACCTTTCCGGCACATCCCGGCTCATTGATGAGGAGGGAGCACGGGGGCCCCTGATACGGGATTCGTGAAAGCTGACCACGTTCGAGGTCCACGTGGTGGGAACAGCACCCGACCGAGGAAGAGGATGAGCCGATCGGCGCAATCGCGGCAGTGGTTACTTCACCATGCCGAACTGTCGCACCCCCAGGTAGCCCACCCGGAACCCCGCTTCGGAGTAGGCCAGGTAGAACTCCCACATTCTGCGGAACGTCTCGTCGAACCCGAGGGCGGCCACGTCCTCCCACCGGTCGTGGAACCGCTCGCGCCACCGGCGCAGGGTCTCGGCGTAGTCGAGCCCGAACTCGCGGGTGGCCTCGATCCGCATCCGGGTGTGGTCGCGGACGGTGTCCTCCACCGCCCGCACGGACGGGATGAGACCGCCGGGAAAGATGTACTTGTGGATCCACGTGTAGCTGGCGGCGGACGCCAGCATCCGGTCGTGGGGCATGGTGATGGACTGGAGCCCGAACCGGCCGCCGGGCACCAGTGACCGGTCGACCATGGCGAAGTAGGCGGGCCAGTACTCGCTGCCGACGGCCTCGATCATCTCCACGCTGACCACGGCGTCGTAGGTGCCGCGCTCCTCGCGGTAGTCGCGCAGGTGGACGTCGACGGAGTGGGCCACGCCCGCGGCGGACACCCGCTGCTCGGCCAGCGCCTTCTGCTCGGCGGACAGCGTCAGCGAGGTCACGGTCGCGCCCCGCCGCGCCGCCCGGATGGCCAGCGCGCCCCAGCCGGTGCCGATCTCCAGCACCCGGGACCCGGAGCGCACGCCCGCGTAGTCCAGCACGCCGTCGATCTTGCGCAGTTGCGCGGCGGGCAGCGAGTCGGTCCCGTCGAACCACGCCGACGAGTAGGTCATCGTCTCGTCCAGGAACACCGCGAACAGGTCGTTGGACAGGTCGTAGTGGCGGTGGACGTTCTGCCGCGACCCGACCACGTCGTTGCGCTCGGTCGCGGGGTGCCGGCGCTCCACCCAGCGCCGCAGCAGTTGGAGCTGGGGCGGGATGAGCGTGGTCAGCCGCGCGGCGAACGAGGTGAGCAGGTCGGCCGGCCGGGTGCAGGTCCAGTCCCCGACCATGTACGCCTCACCGAACCCGATCTTGGCGTCCACGCCGAGCCGGTGGAAGAACGCGGCGGGGCGGTGGACACGCATGACGGGCGCGTCCGGCCCGCCCGACCCGAACCGCTCGCCGCCGGGCAGCACGACGGTGATCGGCAGCGTGCGCACGGCCCGGCGGAACAGCGCCTCGGCGATCCCGGCCCGCCACGGCGAACGCGGCGGGTGGTGCAGTCCCGGCCAGATCCCCTGGTTGGGGCGGGGCAGTTCGATCGTGCTCATCGGTCGCTACTCCTCGGGACCACAGGTACGCGCCGCGCCCACAGCGCGATGCCGTGACGGCGGATCAACCCGGACACCCGGTGCGTCATCAACGGCCGGCGGATCAGCAGCCGCACCAGCTCACGCGGTGTGGCGGGGAGCCGTCGTCCCGTCATGGTGGCGGTGAACGGCGTGGCCCCGCCCTGGCGCAGGGCGATGGTCACGGACAGCCGTTCGGCCGGTTCGGGCACGCGCATCACGTAGTGCCCCGACAGCTCCAGGAACGGCGACACGTAGAAGTCCTTGTCCACCCGCGCCCGCCCGGCGGCGTCCGGGTGCAGCAAGTAGGCGTGCCGTTGCCCATGGGTGTTGTGTACCTCGGCGATCACGCACTCAAGCTCTCCGGACGCGTTGTGGCACCAAAAGAGCGACAGGGGGTTGAACACATGACCGAGCAGGCGGGCGTTGGCGAGCATGGTGACCCGCCCGCCGCCGAGGTCGATGCCGCGTTCGGCGAGCCACGCGTCCACGTTCTGCCGGATCGTGCGGCGCGGTGACCCGAGGTGGTCGCGCGCTTCGAACCGGGCGAACGGGCGCAACAGTCGCGGCAGCCTCGGCAGCGCGTCGAGGTCGACCAGCCACAGGTAGGCCCGGTGGCTGAACGACCGGTCGAGCCGTGCGCGTCGGACGTGCCCGATCTCGACCTCGTACAGGTTCACCAGGCCGCTCCCAGGACGGTCGCCGCGCGCACCCCCGAGGCGCACCCGTCCTCGTGGAACCCCCATCCGTGGTAAGCGCCCGCGTACGCCGTGCGATCGGTGTTGAGCGCGGGCAGCCGCCGTTGCGCGGCAAGGGATTCCGGCGTGTAGACGGGGTGCTCGTACACCATGCGGGCGATCACCGAACCCTGGTCGACGAGATCGGTCGCGTTCAGCGTCACCACGTGGTCACGAGGCTCGGCGAGGCGCATCAGCCGGTTCATGTCGTAGCTGACCAGGACGGGGCCCCCGCGTTCGTGGCACGCGGGCTTGAGCACGTTCCACGCCGCACGCGCACCGGAGCTCTCCGGCAGCACGCGGGCGTCGTGGTGCAACCAGGTCTCGTTGCGGGAGTAGCGGAACGCCCCGAGCACCTCGCGTTCCGCGTCGGTCGGGTCGGCGAGCAGGCGCAGCGCCTGGTCGGGATGCGTGGCGATGACGACCTTGTCCGCGAGGTGCCGCTGGTCGGCGTCGTCCCGCAGTTCCACGCCGGCAGAGGTGCGGCGGACGCTGCGGATGGGCGTGGACACCTCCACGGCCGTAAGACCCTTCACCGCGCGCTCGACGTAGGCACGCGACCCGCCGACCACGGTCTTCCAGCGCGGTGTACCGCCCACGGACAGCATGCCGTGGTTGGACAGGAACTCGAACAGGTACCGCGCGGGGTAGCGCAGGCTGAGGTCAGGCCCGGCCGACCACACGGCCGACACCAGCGGCAGGACGAAGTGGTCCACGAAGTACCGCGAATACCCGCCGATCACCAGGAACGCGCCTAACGTCGTGTCGTGGTCGTCGGGCACCGCCAGCAGGCGCTTCGCGTGCCGGTGGAACCGGGCGACCTCGGCGAGCATCCGCAGGTAGGCGGGCCGTGCCAGGTTGCGCGGCTGGGCGAACAGCCCGGCCAGCTTGCGCGCACCCGCGTACTCCAGCCCGCAGCCCCGGCACCGGACGCTCATCGACATCTCGGAGTCCTGAGTGGACACGCCCAGTTCGCGGAACAGCCGCACCAGGTTGGGGTAGGTCCGTTCGTTGTGGACGATGAAGCCGCTGTCCACGGCGGTCGTGCCGCCGTCGGCGGTGGCCAGCTCGTGGGTGTGGGCGTGGCCGCCGAGCCGATCGTCCTGTTCAAACAGCACCACGTCGTGCCGACGCTGGAGCAGGTACGCGGCGGTGAGTCCGGACACGCCGCTGCCGATCACCGCTACCCGTTGGCGTTCACCGGATACCACCACGCGTTCCTCCCAATGGGACGTCCAGGCCCCTCGGTGTGGGCTCACGCATGGCGTTCGACAGATAGGGGGCCAGCGGTTCGACCTTGAGCACGCCGAGCACGAAATCGGTGACCAGGCGGGTCCAGCAGCGGAAGCGGAACAGCATCGCGTGGCCTTCGCGGAGCACGGTGAAGCGCGCGACGCGGTCGGTGACCTGACGGGCGCGCAGCGCGTACTTGTAGGACGCGGCAGGGTCGGTGGTGCGGTCGCGGTCGCCGTGCGCGATCAGCAGCGCACGGCCGGCGAGCCCCTGGTACGGATCACCGGCCTCGATCCACGGCGCGAGTGCGCACACCCCGACCACCTGGGAGTCGTCGGCGACGTGCAGCGCGGTCCGGCCGCCCATGGAGTGCCCGACGAGCACGACGGGCACCCCGGGGTGCTCGCGCCGGATTCGCTCCAACGCCCACCGCGCGTCCTGCACGGGGTGCTTGTAGGGCGCGTTCCAGCCGTTGTGGGTGTGCCGCAGCAGCCACACGGCGACACCGTCGCCGCGCCGGTGGATGGCCCGCGCGAACGGCACCATCCGCAGGTACGGCAGCTTGTGGCGGCTCACCGGGCGGTGGCCCTGTGCGCTGCCGCCGTGCAGCACCAGGACCACCGCGCGGACCGGTCCGCGGGGTGCGAGGACGTCGATGGCGGGTTCCACAGGACAATGTTCGCGCGAGCAGGACGACCGGACCGACGATGGGACTCGGATCACAGTGACCGAACAGCTCGGGGTGGAAACGGCCGAAGGTGTGTTCGACGCGATCGCGGCCGGCCCGGAGGACGGCCGTCCGGTGCTGTTCCTGCACGGCTTCCCGGAGGCGGCGACCGCCTGGGAGCACCAGGTGGCGGTGCTGGGGCGGGCCGGGTACCGGGCGGTGGCGTTCGACCAGCGCGGCTACTCCCCCGGCGTGCGGCCGGAGCGGGCGCTGGAGTACGGGCTGGAGTCGCTGGTCGGCGACGTGCTGGCGGTCGCGGACTCGCTCGGCTGGTCGCGGTTCGACCTGGTCGGGCACGACTGGGGCGCGACGGTGGCGTGGTGGACCGCCTACGAGCACGCGGACCGGTTGCGGACGTTGACCGCGGTGTCCACGCCGCACCCGCGTGCGCTGGCCGACGCGGTGCAGACCGACGAGGACCAGCACATGCGCTCGGCGTACCTGACCGAGTGGCGGCAGAGTTCCACCGAGCGGCGGATGCTGGCCGACGACGGCGCGGCGCTGCGGCGGATGTTCGAGTGGCAGGTCACGCCGTCGCGGATCGACGACTACCTCCGGCGGCTGGCCGAGCCGGGCGCGCTGACCGCCGCGCTGAACTGGTACCGCGCGGGCCGGCCGGGTGGGCGGATCGAGCACGTCTCGGTGCCGACGATGTACGTCTGGAGCACCGAAGACGTGGCGTTCGGGTCCACGGCGGCGTTCGACACGGCCAAGTGGGTGAGCGGGCCTTACCGCTTCGAGATGCTGGAGGACGTCTCGCACTGGGTGCCGGAGCAGGTGCCGGAGATCCTCACCGCGTTGCTCCTGGAGCACTTCCGATCGTGATTTTCTCATGATGGTTGAACCGTTCCCTCGGCGTGGCACGTGTTTGTCCGTATGACGGAGTTGACCTACTCGGAGCGCAGGGTCGCGACGCTCGCCGCGTGTGGCCACAGCAACCGGACTATCGCGATGCGGCTGCACATCACCGTGAGCACCGTGGAGCAGCACCTGACCAGGGTGTACCGCAAGCTGGCGGTGTCCAGCCGGAGCGAGCTGAAGGGACACCAGGCTTTAGTGTGACCTGATGCGGGTCGCCGGTGTGCTGCTCGCCGCGGGTGCCGGGCGCAGGTTCGGCGGTCCCAAGGCGCTGGTGTCGCGCGGTGGCGCGCTGTGGGTCGAGTCGGCTCTGTCCGTGCTGCGGGAGGGCGGCTGCGCGCCGGTGGTCGTGGTGCTGGGCGCAGCCGCCGCCGAGGTGTGCGCGCGGGCGGACCTCGACGGCTCCGTGGTCGTGGAGAACACCGCGTGGACGACGGGCATGGGCTCGTCGCTCCGGGCGGGTCTGGCGGCGCTGAACGCTTCGGCGGACGCCGTCGTCGTGCTGCCCGTGGACACGCCGGGCATGACGGCCGAGGTGGTCCGGCGGTTCGTGGACCTGGCTTCGCCCACGGCGTTGCTGCGGGCGTCTTACCGCGGTGCGCCGGGCCACCCGGTGCTGTTGGGCCGGGAGCACTGGGCGGCCGTTTCGGTTTCGGCGACCGGTGACGCCGGCGCACGGGACTACCTGCGCGCCCACGGTGCGGTGTCGGTGCCGTGCGAGGACCTGGCGGACGGCGCGGACGTGGACCGACCGGAGGATCTTCGCTGACCCGCGCGTGCGCGTGGATCAGGTGTGCCAGAGTCGGTGGCATGTCACGTCTCGGGGTGGGGCTTGTGCTGGTGGCGGCCATGACGGCGGCGGGGTGCGCGAAGCACGTCGACAGCGCGTCGGACGGCGGTGGCGTCCTGTCAGCGGTGCCCACGACGGCGGTGCACGCAACCGGGGCTCCTTCGACGGCGGCGACCTCCGTGCCGCCGAACGGGCCGTGCCAGGCCAGGTTCGACGTGGCGGAACCGGCGAAGGCCCCCGTAGCGCCGCCACCGACCGCGACGACGCGCGCGCTGCCCGGTGACATGCCGCCCAACCACGTGGACAACCGGTCGTGGCGGGTGCGCAAGGCACTTCAGCCGGATGTGCACGCGGCGACCCTCGCGGTGGCGGAGAAGGTGCGGCCGGGGCTCGGCGCGCTGTGTGACGCGGGGAACTTCGCCCCGGAGGCGACACGCGCGGTGTTCACCCAGGCGGGTCAGCCGAACGTGTGGTTGACCGGCATGAACGCCTCCTACGGCGTCACGCCTCCGCCGGGCGTGGCGTTCGTGCTCACCCTGGAGACCCCGCAGGGCAGCGGGTGCGTGACCGGCAGCCTGCGGTCCGGCCCGGAGGGCGGCCCCGCCCAGGTCACGGTGTCCGTGACCGGCGTGACGGGCGAGGGCACGTGCTACGAGCCGCCCTCGCACTGAGTCCGCCCCGGGGAAGGTGCGCGGGGTGCCCAGGCGTCAGACGAGACGTACCTCCACGCCGGCCTCGCGCAGCCGTGCCACCTCGTCCGCCGGCGCGTCCTCGTCGGTGACCAGCACGTCGACGTCCCGCGCCGGGCACACGCGGCCGAAGGCGGTGCGGCCGAACTTGGAGCTGTCCACGGCGACGACGACCCGCGCGGAGGCGTCGACGGCGGCCCGTTTCACCGCGACCTCGGCCAGGTCGTGGGCGAAGACGCCGTTGCCCGCGCTCAGGCCGCAGCACGCGAGGACCGCGGTGTCGAAGCGCATGATCTTGAACGCGTACTCGGTGAGCGGGCCGCCGAAGGCGAGTTCGCCGGGGCGGACGTCGCCGCCGGGCAGCACCAGCCGCACCTGCTCGGCGGCGCGCAGCACGTCGGCGGAGTGCAGCGACAGCGGCAGCACGGTCAGCCGGCGGTCGGCCAACCGGCGCGCGACCTCCAGCGTGGTGGTGCCGCCGTCGAGCACGACCGCCTCGCCGTCGTCGAGCAGTTCGGCGACGGCGAGGCCGATGCGGCGCTTGGCTTCCAGCCGTTGCCGGGAGCGGGCCGCGTACGGCGTCTCCTCGCCGGTCAGCACGCTCACCGCCGCGCCGCGCACCCGGCGCAGCAGGCCGTCGCGTTCGAGCACGTCGAGGTCGCGCCGCACGGTCATCTCGGACGCGCCCACGAGGTCGGCCAGCGTGCCGACGCCGACCCGGCGGCCCTGGCGCAGGCTCTGGAGGATCAGCTCGTGCCGCCTCGCGACATCCATGCTGTTCATCTGAACACGCGGCATGTTCGAACGTCAAACAACTGCTGGCGGCCCGACCGAGGATCGGGTAGGACTGGCGATCATCAGCTTGGTGTAGACCACCGGAGGGAAGACCGCATGACCGAGACCGTGCCCGGCTCCGACTACGGCGACGTCGTGCGGAACCACCTGACGAGGGTGGAGCAGCACAACGCCGCCGCGCTGGACGACGTCGCGGAACTCGTCCTGGCCAGCGTGCGGGCCGACGGGACGGTGCTCACGGCCGGCGCGGGCCACTCGCTGGCCGCCGTCGCCGAGACGTTCTACCGCGCGGGCGGACTGGCCTGCGTGCGGCCGATCTACCACCCCGAACTGCTGCCCATGCACGGCGCGGTGAGCAGCACGTCCGCCGAGCGCCGCTCCGGCCTGGCCGCCGAGGTGCTGCGCGACAGCGGCCTGGCCGCGCACGACGTGCTGTTCGTGTTCTCCACCTCGGGCGTCAACCCCTACCCGGTGGAGCTGGCCGTGCTCGCGGCCGACGCGGGCTGCCCGGTGGTCGCGGTGACCTCGCTCGCCGCCAGCGCCGCCGCGCCGCGCCGCGCGGGCACCACGCTCGCCGAGAACGCCACCGTGGTCCTGGACAACCTGGTCCCGCCCGGTGACGCCACCTACCCGGTGGAGAACCCGGTCATCGCGGCCGTGTCGACGGTGGCGACCGCGTTCCTGTGGAACCTGCTGCTGGTGCGCCTGCTGGACAAGGCCGCCGAGACCGACGTGGACCTGCCGCTGTGGCGCAGCGCGAACGTCGAGGGCGGCGACGCCGCGAACTCCGACCTGCTGCGCAAGTACCAGGCCCGGATTCCTCAGCTCGGCTGAGCAGTGCTGTTCACGGTTCCTCCACACGGTCTGGCTAGTCTGCGACCGCAGAGGGGGAAACATGAACAGGACGAGCAGAAGATGGATATTGGCCGGCGGGGGCGTGGCGGCGGTGGCCGCCGTCGTGGCGGGCGTGATCGTGTTGTCGCCCGAGGACAGCAGGTCCGCCACGACACTGCCCACCGTCAAGCCCCTGCCGGCACCGGTCGCGCAGCAGTTCGTCGCCGCGCTGATGGCCGGCAACGCGGCCCAGGCCGCTGCGGCGACCGACAGCACGGCGACCGCGCAGCCGGTGATCGAGAAGATGTTGCACGGCATGAAAGGCGCGGCCTACAGCGCGCGGCTCGGTGCGTCGCCGCCGGTCGGCGACGACGACAAGACCGCCGTGCTGGGTGCCGACGTGACCTGGACGCTGCCCGACAGCACGCCGCTGAAGTACGCGGTGTCGCTGGAACTGCGCCGCGCGGAGGACAGGTGGCAGGTGCACTGGACGCCCGCGCTGCTGCACCCGGACCTGGCGGAGGGGCAGGCTCTGGCGCACAGCACGACATCGGGGGAAGGCGCGCTGCTCGACCGCCACGGAACGCCCGTGCCGCCGGGTTTCGCGCCCGTGGTGATGTCGTCGGTGACCAAGGAGCTCGGTAGCGCCACCGGCGAGCCGGGGTGGCAGGTGGCCGTGGTCGACGCGGCGGGCGCACCGGTGGCCGTGCTGGCGGAGAAGAAGGCCAAGACCCGTCAACCGATGACGCTGACGTTGGACCCGCCCACCCAGAACGCCGCGCAGACCGCCGTGGACCAGGTCCCGCTGCCGGCCGTGATCGTCGCTCTGGCCCCGTCCAACGGCGAGATCCTGGCCGTGGCGCAGAACACCGCGGCGAGCTCCAGCGGGCCGATCTCGGTGCAGAACTACTACGAACCGGGCTCGACGTTCAAGATCGTGACAGCGGCGGCGGCGTTGACGTCGGGCACCGTCACCGCCACCACACCCGTGGAGTGCCCGGGGAAGAAGACCATCGGGCCGCGGCAGATCGTCAACGACGACCAGTTCGACCTCGGCACCGTGCCGGTGCACCGGGCGTTCGCGGCATCGTGCAACACCAGTTTCAGCCAGCTCGCCGCCGACCTCCCGGCGAACGCGCTGCCCCAGACCGCCGCGCTGTTCGGGCTGGGCGCGGACTACACGGTCGCGGGGCTGACCACGAACACCGGCAAGGTCCCACCGGCCGAGACGGTCACCCAGCGCGTCGAGGCGGGCATCGGCCAGGGCACCGTGCAGACCACGCCGTTCGGCATGGCGCTGGTGGCGGCGACCGTCGCCCGAGGCAGCACCCCGACGCCGCAGCTCATCCGGGAGATCCCGACCGAGGGCGGGCAGAGCCGGGCGCTGCCGGGCGGTGTGGTGTCGGCACTGCGCTCGATGATGGGCGAGGTCGTCACCGGCGGCACCGCGCGGGAACTCGCCGGGCTCGGAGGCGTGCGCGGCAAGACCGGGACGGCGCAGCACGGCGACGGCACCAGCTCGCACGGCTGGTTCGTCGGCTACCGGAACGACCTGGCGTTCGCGGTGCTCGTGGTGGACGCGGGTACCTCCAAGGTCGCGGTCGGCACCACCGCGTCCTTCCTCGGTGCGTTGTAGGGGCCTTCCGGCTCCGGCTTGACCGCGGCGGGTGTTTCGTCGAACTGGGTGCGGTACAGCTCGGCGTAACGCCCGGCCGCGGCGAGGAGCTCGACGTGCGTGCCGCGTTCCACGACCCGCCCGTCCTCCACGACCAGGATCTGGTCCGCCGAGCGGACCGTCGACAGCCGGTGCGCGATCACCAGCGCCGTCCGGCCCTCCAGCGCCTCCGCGAGCGCGGCCTGGACGGCGGCCTCGGACTCGGAGTCCAGGTGCGCGGTGGCCTCGTCCAGGATCACCACCCGGGGCTGGGCGATCAGCAGCCGCGCGATGGTCAGCCGCTGCCGTTCGCCGCCGGAGAGCCGGTAGCCCCGCTCCCCCACCACGGTGTCCAGGCCGTCGGGCAGGGCGTCGACCAGGTTCCGCAGCCGGGCGCGGCCCAGGGCGTCCCAGATCTCCCCGTCGGTGGCCTCGGGGCGCGGGTAGGTCAGGTTGGCCCGGATCGTGTCGTGGAAGAGGTGCCCGTCCTGGGTGACGACGCCGACCGCGCCGCGCACCGAGTCGAAGGACAGCTCGCGAACGTCCACCCCGGACAACGAGACGGTGCCCGAGTCCGCGTCGTAGAGGCGCGGGACCAGCGAGGCGATGGTCGACTTGCCCGCGCCGGACGAGCCGACGAGCGCGACCAGCGCACCGGGTTCCGCGCGGAAGCTGATGCCGTGCAGGACTTCTTCGCCCCCGCGCGTGTCGAGGGTGGCCACCGATTCGAGCGAGGCGAGCGACACCTTGTCGGCCGACGGGTAGCCGAACCGCACGTCGGCGAACTCCACGGCCACCGGGCCGTCCGGGAGCCGCCGGGGCCGGGGCGACTCGTCGATCATCGGCTTGAGGTCGAGCACCTCGAAGACCCGTTCGAAGGAGACCAGCGCGGTCATCACGTCGACGCGCGCGTTGGCGAGCGCGGTCAGCGGCGAGTACAGGCGGGTCAGCAGCAGGGCGAGCGAGACGACCGTGCCGGCGGCGAGGTGGCCGGTGATCGCGAGGTAGCCGCCGAGGCCGTAGACGAGGGCCTGGGCGAGCGCGGAGACCAGGGTCAGGCCGGTGAGGAACCAGCGGGTGGCCATCGCGGTGCGGACGCCGATGTCGCGCACGCGGGCGGCGCGGGCGTCGAACTCGGCGGCCTCGACGCGGGGCCGGCCGAACAGCTTCACCAGCGTCGCGCCGGGGGCGGAGAACCGCTCGGTCATCTGCGTGGTCATGCCCGCGTTGAGGGTGGACGCCTCGCGTTGCAGGTCGGCCATCCGGTCGCCCATGCGCCGGGCGGGCAGCACGAACACCGGGAGCAGGAGCAGCGCGAGAGCGGTGACCTGCCACGACAGGGTGAACATCACGCCGAGCGACAACCCGAGCTGGATCACGTTGGTGACGACGCCGGAGAGCGTCGAGGTGAAGGCCCGCTGGGCCCCGATCACGTCGTTGTTCAACCGGCTGACCAGCGCCCCGGTGCGGGTGCGGGTGAAGAACGCGACGGGCATCCGCTGGACGTGCTCGTACACCACGCGCCGGAGGTCGTAGATCAGCCCTTCGCCGATCCGCGTCGACTGCCACCGTTCGAGGAGTCCGAGCCCGGCGTCCACCACGGCGATCACCGCGATCACCACGGCCAGCCACACGACCACGGACACGTCCCGCCCACCGACGATCGCGTCCACCACCCGCCCGGCCAACAGCGGAGTGGTCACCGCGAGCACGGATGACACCACGGTGAGCAACAGGAAGACGATCAACTTGGCCCGGTGCGGCCGAGCGAACTTCACAATCCGGCGAAACGTCCCCTTCCGCACCCCGCTGGGCGCGTCGGACGCCGCCATCGCACTTCGCATCAAGCCCCGTGAACCGTCCACGTCAGACAGAACGCGAACGAGCTACGCGAACTTCCCCACTACGCCCAGGGCGAACCACCAGCCCCTCCCCCACCGGCCGACACCACAAACCCGCCGACCTCATAACCACCACCAGCCCCACGCAACCCACCCTCGGCAGACTCCTGCCACCTTCACCGCAGTCGCGCCCGGTCTCCCCGACCGCACTCGCACCCGGTCTCCCCTGCCACACTCGCGCCTGGTCTCCCCTGCCACACCCGCGCCCGGTCTGCCCGCACGCCGTCGCCCCACCCCCACTCACGGAGGTCGAGCCAGGTCAGGCCGAATTCGCGCCCGTGGCGAGCGCGGTCAGCTCGGCGAGCCGCCGCACCTGCGCGGCGCGTTCGGCGGCGAGCTGCTCCTCCTCGGACGCGCCGTCCGCAGCGTGCGCGAGCAGCGCCAGGGTCTCCCGCACCGCACCCGGCATCGGGCGCAGCACCTGGGCGACCAACTCGTCCACTGCCGCGTCCACGTCGTCGACGGGCACGACGGAGTTCGCGAGGCCGATCCGCAACGCCTCCTCGCCACCCACCCGACGCCCGGTCAGACAGATTTCGGCCGCGCGGGAATACCCGACCAGTCGAACCAGCGGCAACGTGCCGCCGAGGTCGGGCACCAGGCCGAGGGAGGTCTCGGCCATGCAGAAGCTCACGTCGTCGGCGGCCACGCGGAAGTCGCACGCCAACGCGAGCTGGAAGCCCGCGCCGATGGCGTGCCCGCGCACGGCGGCGATCGTGACCCGGCCGGGGTCGCGCAACCAGCGGAAACCCTCCTGGAAGCCCGCGATCAACGCGGCACCGCCGTCAGGTCCCCGCAGGGTGATCTCGGCCAAGCCGGGCTCGCCCTCGATCGGTGCGCCGCCGAACATGCGCCGGTCGAGCCCAGCGGAGAAGGCACGACCGGAGCCCCGGACGACCACAATGCGGACGTCCGGGTCCAACTGCGCGCCGATCGCCCGCAACGCCGTCCAAGTGGACGGCGTCTGTGCGTTGAGCACGTCGGGGCGGTCGAGCGTGACCGTCGCGCGCGGTCCGTCGACGACGAGCCGCACGCCACCGCGCTCCAGCAGGTCGGCGTCGATGGTGGTCGGTGCCGACATGCGTGAGACCTCCGGGTTCGGGACGGCGTCGTCTCTCCTCGACGCCCGATGTTACCGGAGGGTAGCTTACTTCTTCTTCGTGCGGGTGGCGCCACCGCGACCGCGTAGCTGCACACCGGACTCGCTGAGCACCCGGTGCACGAAGCCGTAGGAGCGCCCGGTGGACTCGGCCAACGCCCGGATGCTCGCGCCCTTTTCGTACTTCTTCTTCAGGTCAGCGGCCAGCTTGTCCCGCGTGGCGCCGGTGATCCGGGCACCCTTCTTCAGGTCAGCCACCTTGTCCCGCCTTCCGTAGACAGCAGGTCGGGCCGTGAAAGCCCCTGTCGTCGCAATGATCGAACACGAAGACCAAGAACGCCAGGCGATCATGCGAAAAGATCGGCGAGCGGTAGGTTGATCACTGTGGGTCGATCGGGCGTCACGGAGCGAAAACCCTTGGCTCAGGCCAACTGCACGAGCTCCAGGTACTCATCCGACCAGTGGTCCTCGGAACCGTCGGGCAGCAGGATCACCCGCTCGGGCTCCAACGCCTCCACCGCACCCGGATCGTGCGTGACCAGCACAACCGCGCCCTCGTAGCGGCGCAGCGCGTCGAGCACCTGCTCCCGGCTGGCCGGGTCGAGGTTGTTCGTCGGCTCGTCCAGCAGCAGCACGTTCGCCGCGCTCGACACCAATCCCGCAAGCGCCAATCGGGTCTTCTCGCCACCCGACAGGGTGCCTGCCGGCTGATCGAGCTGCTCACCGCTGAACAGGAACGTACCGAGCAACGACCGGAGCTGCTGCTCCTGCACGTCCGGCGCGGCGTGCCGGATGTTCTGCCAGACGGACGCCTCGTGGTCCAGCGTCTCGTGCTCCTGGGCGAAGTACCCGAGCTTCAGCCCGTGGCCGGCGAGGACCTCGCCCGCGTCGGGGCGCTCCATGGACCCGATCAGGCGAAGCAGGGTCGTCTTGCCCGCGCCGTTCAGCCCGAGGATGACGACCCGCGAGCCCCGGTCGATCGCCAGGTCGACCCCGGTGAACACTTCGAGGGAGCCGTACGACTTGCTCAGCCCCTCGGCGGTCAACGGCGTCCGACCGCACGTGGCGGGCTGCGGGAAGCGGATCTTCGCGACCTTGTCCGCCTGCCGCTCGTCCTCCAGGCCGGCCAGCAGCTTCTCGGCACGGCGCGCCATGTTCTGCGCGGCCACCGCCTTGGTCGCCTTCGCCCGCATCTTGTCGGCCTGCGCCATCAACGCGCCGGCCTTCTTCTCGGCGTTGGCCCGCTCCCGGCGGCGGCGCTTCTCATCGGAGGCGCGCGCCTCCAGGTACTTCTTCCAGCCCATGTTGTAGATGTCGACCTCGCCGCGCGTCGCGTCGAGGAACCACACCTTGTTGACCACGTCGTCGAGCAGCTCGACGTCGTGGCTGATGACGACCAGACCACCGTCGTGGGACTTCAGGAAGCCCCGCAGCCACGTGATCGAGTCGGCGTCGAGGTGGTTGGTCGGCTCGTCGATCAGCAGGATCGTGCTCGACTTCGCCCCGACCCCCGCCTCCGACGCGGCGAACAGGATGCGCGCGAGCTCCACCCGCCGACGCTGACCACCGGACAGCGTGCGCAACGGCTGCGCCAGCACCCGGTCGGCCAGGCCCAGGTTCGAGCAGATGCGGGCGGCCTCACTCTCGGCGGCGTACCCGCCGAGAGCGGAGAAGCGCTCCTCCAGGCGGCCGTACTTGCGCACGACTCCCTGGAGCTCCTCGTCGTCCACCAGCTCGGCCATCGCCGACTGGGCCTTCTCCATGTCGCGCAGGAGCTGGTCCAGCCCGCGCGCGGAGAGGACCCGGTCCTTCGCCACCACCGAGAGGTCCCCCTCGCGGGGGTCCTGGGGCAGGTAGCCGAGCTCTCCGGTGCGCCGGACCTCGCCCGCGTAGGGCTGCCCTTCGCCCGCGAGGACCCGCAGGGACGTGGTCTTGCCCGCGCCGTTGCGGCCGACGAGGCCGATCCGGTCGCCGGGCTGGACACGGAGGGTGGCGTCGGACAGCAGGATGCGCGAGCCGGCGCGCAACTCAAGGTCGGTTGCGGTGATCAACAGGAAGCTCCGGGTGAGTGGTCGGATGGGGTCGACGGCGCGCAGCGAGCGCCGGACCTACTCGATCAAGATGACCACGACACCAGTGTACGGGGTGTTCGCCACCGAATTAGCCACCTGTGTCCACCGGCATACATTGCGTAGATGACCACCGGCGAGCGGATGACCGCCGATGGAGTCCACGGCCAAGAGCGCGCTGGTCACCGGCGCGAGCCGACGCATCGGCTACGGCATCGCACGAGA
The DNA here is from genome assembly GCF_040640215.1 of Actinosynnema sp. NPDC023587. NCBI lineage: Bacteria > Bacillati > Actinomycetota > Actinomycetes > Pseudonocardiales > Pseudonocardiaceae > Actinosynnema > Actinosynnema sp. NPDC023587. The sequence continues at coordinate 415,769 of NZ_JBFABG010000006.1, forward strand.
ACTGCGCGTTCGCGGCAACGCTGACAGGACCGAGGACCGGGAAGAAGCCGTCATCCGGACCGTCGACCTCGACGCCGTCCGGAGGATCTCGGACGTCAACGTCGTGGCCGCCCCCGGCTTCGCCAACCGGCATGGAAGGCGTCACTGGCCGAGCACGACGGCGCGTGGCCGGCATCGCCTCGTACCCGATGAAGCGACTCAGCACCTCGGAGGACGTCGCCCGCCTGGTCGCGTTCCTTGCCGCCGCAGGTAGCCATGGTTGCCTGCGGACGCTGTCCGGCTTTGCCCTCGCAGGCAGGTGGCCGCCGCCGAGCAGATCCAGCGCAGGTCCAGCGAGCGGCGAGCGCGGGGTGACCGGTTGCCCGCTCCAGCCCGGGTGCCCTTTCACGTCGCCCGTCGACCTTCGCCTGTTGCCTGTTACCCGGTACGCGAGCTCGTGGCTGGTAGCTCCGATCCGACCCCACCACACCCAACGCACCCCCGAGTCGGGTCACATCGCCAACCACTTCACCTCCGTAATGACGTGATCAGCTCGCTGCTGTCGTAGGTGTCAGGCCAGTTGTCGTCACCTCCGTGTTCTGGGGCGCTGAGTGGACAGGTCCGGCGATCGTCGGACCAGGTAAGGCGGTGGCGTTGGACGGACCGGCGGGGTTTCGGGTGGTAGCCGGCGGGAGGTTCGTGGCTGGGGGCTGAGGTGTGGCGGTAGGGGGCGGCCACCCGGGGCCGGTGGTTGGTCGGGCCCCCGTGGGCAGGTTTCCGGTCGGCGAGGACCCGCTGGAGTCGGGCGCGGTGGTGTGCGGCAGGTCGGTGGTCGGGACTCCTGGCGGCTGAACGGGCGAGGGTGCCGGGGTTGGCTGGTTGGGCGACGTCGTGTGGGTGGAGGTGCCGCGCGGGTTCGCCGGTTCCGTGGTGGAGGGGGGCAGTCCGGCCAGGGCGAAGCCGACTGCCACGACCAGGGCTGTGGTCCCCAGGGCACTGCCCGCCACGGCCACAGCCCTGCGGCGGCTTCTGATCTCCTGGCCATGGTGGATGACGTCCACGGCACCGAACGTGCGAGGCCGGCGCTCGATGTTCAGCTCGTCGAACAGCTCCTTGAGTTGCTCCTCAAGCACGGGGTGACACCTCCTGCCACAGCGGCCCGAACGCCGGCCCCAACTTCTGCCGCAACGCCTTGAGGCCACGACTGGTGTTGCTCTTCACGGTGCCGACCGAGCACTGCAACGCCGCTGCGGTCTCCTCCACCCCCAGGTCGTGCCAGTACCGCAGCACGAGCACCGCACGCTGCCGCGCCGGTACGGTCGACAAAGCCCGCCACACCACCAACTTGTCCTCGCTCAGCCCCGCGCCCACGGGGACCTCCGGGAGCACCTCGCTGAGCTTTTCCCGCCGCCAGCGCACCCTGCGGCGCTCGGCCAGGAACGTGCGGACCACGATTCGCCTGAGGTAGGCGTCCAAGCCCTCCCGCCGGACCAGCCCGGGCCCGGCCAGGTACAGCTTGAGGAACGCGGCCTGCACCACGTCTTCGGCCTCGTGGTGGTTGCCGCACAACAAATACGCCGTGAAGCGCATCGAGTCGGCGCACCGGTCGAAGTACTGGGTGAATTCCGCGTCCCAACTCACGCCGTCAGCGCCTCGTCGTGCTCGGCGCGGCCGTCGGCTGGGGGTAGCCGGTAGTCGGGTACGCGGTCGGCTCGGGCCACGCCGAGGTCGGATAGGCGGTCGTCGGATACGCGGTGATCGAGGGGTAGGGCCTGGGCGTCGGCGCGGGTGGTGTGGAGGGAACCGGGGTCGGGGCGGGGGTCGTCGGGATTCCGGTGGGTGGAGCGGGCGTGGTCGGGATCGGTGTGGTCGGGGGTGCCGTCGGTGGAGGGGCGGTGGGCAAGGAGGTCGGCGGGACCGGCCCCGGGGTGCCGGTGAGCTGCGGGGCCCCCGGACTGGTGGGTGTCGCCGTGGGCGGAGCGGCGGCAGGGGCGGGTGGGTGGTCACCTGAGGTACCGGCGAGGGCGGGCACGGCGGCGGCGATTCCGCCGAGGAGGACGGCTCCGGCGGCGATCGCAAGACGTTGGCGCATGGTTCGGCTCCCGAGTGCTGGTGGACCACCTCCTTGGTGACCCCCTCACCCATATCCATGCGCTGGGGAGGCTCGGGGGTTGTCATGGGTTTTCTCAGGTTGTCAGCGACCTCGTGACCTGTGTCAACTCGACGACCAACCGGTCGAACGGCAGCGCGCGGTCGACCAACCAGTGCTGGACCTGCTCGGCGGACAGGCCGGCCATCAGGACGTCCGCCGCGATGCCGGGGGCGGGGGCGTCGCACTCCTCCAGCAGGTATTCGCAGTGCCTGCGCCAGAACGCGTGCGCGCCGGTGCGGAAGCGGGCACCGGTGGTCGAGGTCTGGGACAGCAGCACGATGTCCAGCGAGTCGCGGAGGAACTCCAGGTAGGCGGTGGTGAAGGCGATCAACCGCTCGACCGGCGAGGCCCCGCCGCCCAGCGGCGGCGGACCGCTCAGGATGCCTTCCTGGAGTTCGGTCTCCAGGTGGTCCAGCAACGCCGTGGCCAGGCCCGACTTGTCGCCGAAGCGGCGGTAGAGGGTCCCCTTGCCGACCCCTGCGGTGGCGGCGACGTCGTCCATCGTCACGTTCTCCACCCCGCGCTCGGAGAACAGGTGGGCGGCTGCCGCCAGCACCTTCACCCGGTTGCGCGCCGCGTCTGCTCGGAGGGGCGGCGAGTACTCGATCGACAGGTTCCGGAAAGAAATGTCGATCGAGGTCTTTGACGAACCGGACTGCGGTCCGCTACTGTCGGCAGCCATGAAGCGGACTCTAGTCCGATTTGACGAGGAAGGGAATTTGTCATGGCGAAGCTGCTGCACGTGTCCGCCTCGCCGCGCGCCGAGGAGTCGGAGTCGCTGGCCATCGCCTCGGCGTTCGTCGAGGTCTACCGGGAGAGCCACCCCGACGACGAAGTCGAGCACTGGGACCTGTGGGACGGCACGTTGCCCGCGTTCGGCCCGTCCGCGACCGCCGCGAAGATGGCGGTGATCCGGGGTCGCGAACCGACCGGTGACGAGGTGGCCGCCTGGCGCGAGGTGGTCGCGGCGGTCGAGCGGTTCACCTCGGCGGACCGGCTGCTGTTCAGCGTGCCGATGTGGAATTCCGGGATTCCGTACGTGCTCAAGCAGTTCGTAGACGTCGTGTCACAGCCAGGGCTGGTGTTCGGCTTGGACGTCGAGACCGGTTACCTGCCGCTGCTGGCCGAGCAGGGCAAGCGGGCCGCAGTCGTCTACACCAGCTCCGTGTGGGGGCCGGGCGTCGCGCCGGGGTTCGGGTCGGACTTCCAGTCGACCTACTTCGACGACTGGTTGCGGTGGACGGGCATCACGGACGTGACCTCGATCCGCCATCACCCGACCTTGACCGGTGATGTCGAAGACTCGCGCCTGGCCGCGCTCGCCACCGCCCGGGAGGCCGCCAAGACCTTTTGACGAGTGGATGAGACGAGTGGATGAGCGGACGAGCGGCGGCAGGCGGCTGGTCCGGGGCGGAAGCAGCTCTCAGGGCGCGAAGGGGTGCGGGGTTCGCGAGCTGGGAGTACAAGGGGCGGCAGGAGCCGAGAACCGGACCGCGCCGAACGGGGCGGTGGGGTTACGGGCGGTGGGGGTTACGGGCGGTATTGGGGTGGCGGGTCCTCGGGCAGTGGGGCGAGGAGGTCGTCAGCACCCGGAAGGTCCTGAGGATTCATGTGGGGGTCGCGGACGATGATCTCCACGGCGCGGGCGCGCTCGGCGGCGTCGTCCAGGACCGAGCGGCGGGGTTCTGGGACGTTGAGCACTCGGGTGGAGGCTCGGGCGAAGAGGGCGGTGAGTCTCCGGTCGGTGCGGAGGGCGTCGAGGGCCTGTCGATCGCCGCCCAGGACTACGGCATCCAGTTCGTCCAGGCGCGGGACGAGGACTCTGACCGCGTCGTCGGCCGCAGCCTGGAGGGCGACCCGGGCCTGGCCCTCGCGACGGCGGGCGAAGCGTTGTTGGGACCAGCCGCCGGCCTTGTTGCGACCGTGGACTTGACGACTGTCGGTAGCCGACACGAGCACTGCACCGTCGAGAGCAATGCCGATGCTGTGGCCGCCGAGGCGGACGAGGAGGAGCCCGAGTCGGCGCGGCGCGGCGGCGTGGGCCAGTAGGGAGGTGATGTCGAGACCGTCAACCTCACCCGTGGGGGTGAATTCTTCAAAGGAAGTTGTCACCTCTGCGGTGGCTCCGTCGCGGGCAGTAACGACGACCTGAGCCGGGGTGGTGCGGGTGGTGGCGATGCCGTCGTGGCGGTCGGCGAAGCGGGCGAACCAGCCGGCCAGGCGCTCGGGCGCGACCTCGACCGCTCGACCTCCGCCCGCTGCCGATCGGATCTTGGTCATGGGTTTTCCGCCAAGGCGTCGGGTGTGGGGGGTGTCGGGGGGTGTATTAGCGCGGCGTGTGCTGGCTGGTGAGTGACCGGCATGCGCTGGGACGGCGTTGGACGCGGAGGCGTGGAGTGGCGCGGAGTGCCCGGGAGTGCAGTGGACGGGTGGGAGGTGGTCGGGCAGGAGGCGGTCGTGGTGGAGGGTGCGACACGGGAGACGACTTTGGTCAGTTCGGTCGAGAGCTGCTCGGGCGACCAGAGGCGGTAGTGGGTGAAGAGGGTGGTGGTTACCGCCTGGGTGGTCTCGCCTCGGACCGGCTGGGCGAACTCGGGTGTGCACGACTCGCGGCCTGTCGGCCGGCTCCGGCTCGCGGGCGTGACCTGGTGGTTTGGGCCATGACTGGAGAGCTTTGAGGGCGGGGCGACGGGGTGGAGTCGGCTGAGCTTGTCCAGTTCGGCGACCGCTGCCACGGGCAGGTTGCCGGGGCGCAAGGCCAGGCGGGTCGGGCGAGCTGGGCGGGCCGGAGGGGCTGGACGGGCTGGGTGGAGTGCCTGGGGTGGGGCGTCCCGGTGGGTGAGCCTGGGTGGTAGGTCGTCGGCGGCGTGGAGGACGTCGACTGGGTGTGGCAAGGGGTGGTGGACCACGTTGGGCAGGTTCACGATCTCCTGCGCGTTCGCGTCGAGCACCGCTGCGGCTACCTCGGTAGGCGGGTCCTGCGACGCGGGCACCAGGTCTCGGACGGCGGTGGTCACCGGGCCCACAGTAGGGCCGGACGATCACGCATCGCCATCCGATCGGAGCCGTCCGTGCGGGGGCCTCGGCCGGGTCCCGGACGGGCCGGGGCCATAACGGCATGCATATAACCCGAAGGCGACTACCTCAACCCTCGGAGCTCAGGCACAATATTACCGGCGGGTTTACAGATACCGAAGCTAGGGCAATCACCACTTGACAGAACGAGCGCCATCCCAGTGAACTCGTGACCCGTATGGCCCAACCATTGACTCCGCCTGGAAGGCACCAGCGCCCTGCGTTGGCGGGTAGGGTCACTGGGGCGTGATCTAATGACAGCGGGGAGTCACAATGACCAACGCTGCCGGTCGACCCAACCTGTCCGTCGACGAACTCGACTCGACGGGACACGGCAGTCTTGCGCAGCTCTTGACCACGGGTCCTTTCCCGGAGGCGTTGAGGGCAGCTATCAAAGCCAGCAGGTTGAGTCTCGACCGCATCCAGCACAGGCTCGCCCTGCGCGGGGTCACGATCAGTGTCGCGACGCTGAGCTACTGGCAGTCCGGCCGACGTCGACCCGAGCGTCCCGAGTCGCTTGAAGCACTGCGCCATCTGGAGACCGTGCTCGGCGTGCCGCAGGCGGGTTTGTCCGCACTGCTCGGCCCGCCGAGGCCGCGTGGCAGGCGGTCACGCCCGACGACGATGATGCCGATCGACGCGTTGTGGGCGCGTCGCGAGCGAGTCGCCAACCTGCTCACCAAGGTGGACACGTCCTCGGACGTGAAGCTCGGCCGGATCAGCCAGCACGACCGCATCGAGATCGCCGCCGACGGCGGTCAGCGGTCGGCCTGGGTGCGGCAGATCCTGCGCGCCGAGCAGGACGGCCCGGACCGCTGGGCGCTGGTGTTCGAGACCGAGGAGTCCGAGGTGCTCCCGCAGGTGGTCAACCTGCGGAACTGCCACCTGGGCCGAGTCGTCGAGGACACCGACGCCACGATCATGGCGGCTGAGCTGATGTTCGATCGTCCCCTCGCCAGGGGCGAGACGATCATCATGGAGTACGAGCTCCTCTTCAAGGAGGGGCACTACCCGGCGGGCAACAACACGTTCGCCCGCAAGTTCCGGCTTCCGGTCCGGGAGTACGTGATCGAGGTCCGGTTCGACCAGTCGTACCTGCCGTCGCGCTGCCAGCAGTTCAGCGTGCCAGCCGGCGACGACACGCCTTCGCGGCGGCGCAACCTGGCGTTGGACAACGCCGGTGGTGTGCACGCGGTGGCGCTCGGGTTCGGGCCTGGCGTGTTCGGCATCCGGTGGGAGTGGCCGAAGTAGGTTTCGCCCCCACGACTTCGGTCGAGACGGGGTGGCGGGTACAGGATGACGGCCCTCGGGACTTCGGTCCCGGGGGCCGTTGCCATGGTCGGTGAAGGTAATTGGTTGGAGTAGTTGGCTGGAGCTGCTGGTCCGGTCGTCGGACCGGACCGCGAAGGCCGGTCCCCCGGCGAGGGGGACCGGCCTTCGGGTCAGGCTGTTGGTTGTGGCGCAACGGCTTCAGGTCGAGGTCCGGGCGGGGCCGAATCGTCTTGGCCCGCCCGGACCGGTGGCCTACACGTAGCCGTTGAGGTGTAGCGCCACCGTGCGGATCGAGCCCCGGTCGGAGGCCGCGTTGTCGGTGACCTTGAACGTCCAGGTGCCGTCGACCGAATCGGCGAGCAGGGCGTTCAGCGAACCGTTGCCCCGCCACGAGCCGGTGAACGGCGCGTTGCTCGACGTCACGGTCGAGAAGGCGCGGGCCGCCGAGTCGTCGAACACGACCTGGCACAGATTCGCCCCGGTGCCGCCGCTGCGCTGGAACAGCGTCGCCGTCGCGCCCGAGGGCGAGGTCAGCGTGCCGACCAGGTCACCGACGAACGTGTGGTCGATGCCGACCGTGGTCGCACCATCGGCCGACGAGCAGGTGTCGCCGTCGATCGAGAACGAGATCTTCGAGCCGCGACCGACCCCGGTGACCGGGATCTGCACCGTCACGCCGACCGCGTCGTTGTCCGGGATGGCCAGGACCGGCCCGCTGTAGGCGAAGTGCTTGGTCTCGCGGGACGGCTCACCGACGTTGAGCTGGAACGTGCTCGTGCTCGGCGAGGTCGACCCGGCGTAGGTCACCTTGGCGTCGAGCCGCAGCGGCACGCCGACCGCAGCGGACGCCGGGACGGTGACCTTGAACGTGTTGGTCACGGTCTGGCCGACCTCGACGTTGCCGTAGTACTTCGACCTCGGCGCGATGGTCACGCCCGCCGTGGGCGTGGTCAGCACGAGGCTGGTCGACGCCGCGATGCCGTCACCGGTGTTGGCGACCGGCACGGTGATCGTGGCGGTCGTGCCCGGCTTGAGGTACTGACTGCCGTCCGCGTCGTTCACCACGGAGGGCTTCTGCGCACGCGCCAACGGCTGCGGTGACGCACCCGTGTACGCCAGTACCAGGTCAGCGCGCACCAAGCCCGCACCGGTCCGGTTGTCCGTGCCGGACTCAGCGATGTCCAGCGCGGTCGTGGTCAGCGCCTCGCGCACCTCGGCCGGGGCGAGGCCGGGGTTGCCGGACAGGACCAGGCCGGCGATGGCCGCTGCGTTCGGCGCGGACGCCGACGTCCCGAAGAACGGGTTGAAGCCGGCCAGCGTGGTCTGCACACCGTCGGCCGCGGTGAGGTCGGGCTTCTGCCGGACCTCGGCGCGCGGGGTGCCGTCGGGCGCGAAGAACACCCGGCGCGGACCGTCGGAGGTGAACCGCTCGGGCTTCTGCGTGCTGTCGAAGGCGTTCGGGTACGGCCCGCGCGGGTTCGCCGGGTCGCCGGGCTCCAGGTCGAACGGCAGCGGGTTGTTCGCCGGGGCCGCCGCCACGGAGATGGCACCCTTGGCCGCCGAGTGGCCTCGGGTCACGCCGGGCGTCGCGAACTTCTTCAGCCCGTCGGACGAGTCCTTGAACCGGCCGCCGAGTGCGGACAGCGCGAGGTACTTGTTCTCACCGCGGAACTTCACCACGGCCAGGCGCAGGCCGGAGGCGGTCCCGCTGGTCGGCGTCTGCACCCGCTCGTACGGGTCCTGGCCGCCGTCCTGGTTGTTCTGGCTGAACGCCACCACGTTGCCCTGGCCGTTGGCCACGTACAGGTCGTAGTCGTTGGCCGACGAGCCCAGCGGGTCGGACCAGAACAGGGTCACCGGCACGTTGCCGGAGCTCTCCGAGAGCGGGTTGAACACCTGCTTGGCGTTCGGGTCGGGGTTGAAGTCGTGGGCGGTGCCCGCGTACTTGCCGATGCCCACGCCGGAGTCGACGAAGTCGCCTTCCCAGTGCCCGGACGTGCCGTCGGCGACGTTGCCGTCGTTGCCGGCGGAGGAGAAGTAGACCGCGCCGTCAGCGGTGACCGCGTCCACGGCCTGGGCGATCACGCCGTCCTGGAACGGGGACTCGTTGAAGTACAGGATGTCGTCGACGATCACGTCGCAGCCGAGCCGGGACCGCAGGGCTCGGATGTTGTCGGCGAAGCTCGCGTCACCGTTGATCGCGGTCGCGAAGCCGAGCTCGGCGTTGGGCGCGATGTCGTGGAGGATCTCCAGCATCGCGGTGCCCTCGTCACCGGAACCCTCCTGGCCGGTCAGGACGTCCACGGCGGGCAGTTCGCCGGCTGCCTGCGACGCGGCCAGCGCGCTGACACCGTCGGACAAGGCGCACAGCTTCACACCGGTGCCGGTGACCCGGTGGGTCTGCCGGGCGGTGTCGGCGGCGTGGGCCCGGTCGCCTTCGCCGATCTTCACGGCGGCGATCTTGGGCGAGTCGAGCGCCGCGCGGGTGCGGGCCTCGACCTCCTTGGCCTTGTCCTCCTTGGACGGGGCCTTCGCGTCCCGGGCGGTGCGGTCCCGCTGGTGGTACGTCTGGTACTCGACAGCCGTCTCCACCCGGCGGACGTCACCGCGCGCGGCGAGCCGGTTCAGCGCCCACAGCGGGATCTGGGCGCGCACGGTCTTGCCCTCGGTGGACACCGAGCGGATGGTGGAACCCGCGCTGCGGATCGCGGCGACCAGCTCGTCGGTGACCTCGTGGGCGCGGATGTCCACCAGCACGGTGTTTCCGCTGTGGACCTTCACCCCGGTCTGGAGCGCGGGGAGCTTGCTCAACGTCGCGGAGTTGGACCGACGGCGCTGTTCCACGATCAGCGCGCTGTCCACTTTGGACTCGGCGGGGGTGACGGACCTCTTGATGTCCTGGAGCGCGGAGATCTGGGCGGCGGTCTTGTCCTCCGGGCTCTTGGCCGCGCGGGTCGGATCGGCGGAGACCGGCGTGACCGCGCCGAGCAGCGTGATGAGGACCGCCGCGCCGGCTGTGATCAGGGAGTTTCTTCGGGATCGGCGGATCGGTGAGCGCACTGGCGTCCCCCAACGTCAAGCGTGCCCCCGACGCACGCAGCCAACGGTCGGATGTCTCCGACCAAGGGCTCACAACGTATTGTGCGCGGACAAGTACCGTCTGCCACCGTTTGGACTACTTCCCGAACGGCGAGAACCATCACAGTTCACAGTACGAAGGCGTCTGTCCAAAGCTGTCCCGTTCGCCCGGACAGGGCGTCGAGCAGCGCCGAAGCCTGGTTGTCGGTCAGCGAGGCGACGAAGTCGACCACCGCCCGGCCTCGGGCGAGTGCCCGAACGGCGTCCGGTCCGGACGGTGCATCCCCCGTTGCGCCGACCAGCGACGCGGGGTCCACGCGAGCCAGTTCGGTGTACTCGGTGGTGGCGAGCTCGACCAGGTCGTGCAGCCGGCGCGGCAGCCGGTCGGCCTCGTGCCGGTCGGTCACCCACTGCTCCAGCGCCTCGACCAGCGCGGTCAGCAGCCGGGCCTGGCCACGCTGGTGCAACGCGAGGTCCGGGCGCAGCAGCACGAACCTGCGGTGCACGAACTTCAGCACCTGCACCTCGTGCCACTGCTGGACGGCGAGCACCACGTGCCCGGTCCTGGTGGTGGGTTCGTCGAGCACGCCGACCGAGTCCACCAGCCGCCGCGTCCAGCGGGCGGAGAACGTCGCGACGGCCTGCTCCGCTTCCACCGACCCGTCGAACGGCACCGCCAGCAGGCCGCCCACCAGCTCGGTCCGCACCATCTCCACGGCGTGCGCGAACGCGTCGTCGTCCACCGCCCACGAGTCCTTCGCGTGCAGCCTGCGACGCAGGGCCTCCAGCGAACGGCCTGGGCGGCGTTCCTGCTCGGCCAAGTCGGTGGCGCTGAGACCGGCGAGCTCGAGGGCGTGGTCCAGCCACGTGTTCAGCTCGGCGGATACCGTCGCGTGCTGCAACACCCCGACGCGGTGGAAGTCCTCCAGGTCGTGGATGGCGTACGCGATGTCGTCTGCGGTGTCCATCACCGACGCTTCCACCGTCTGCTGCCACGGCTCCAGCCGGTCCGCGTAGAACTCGCGCGCCTGGGCGAGATCGTCGAGCTCGGTCACGTAGGCCGAGAACTTCGCCGTTCCCGTACCCGGCGCGTCCGGGGGTTCGGCCGCGCCGCGCGGCGGGATCGGGAGGTCTTTGGGGTGCGGCTTCGGATAGGACAGTCGGGTCCACGGGTACTTGAGCATCGCGGCCCGCACCGCGACCGTCAGGTCGAGCCCGACCGCAGCGGGGCCGCGCACGTCGGTGGTGGTGACGATGCGGAACGACTGGGCGTTGCCCTCGAACCCGTCGGACAGCCCGAACCGGTGGCGGGCTAGGCGGTCGAGCACCTGCTCCCCGAGGTGCCCGAACGGCGGGTGCCCCAGGTCGTGGGCCAGAGCAGCCGCTTCGACGACGTCCGGGTCGCAACCGCCGAGCTTGTCGAGCAGACCGACGAGTTCCGGTCGCGCGGCGAGGCGCTCGGCGATGGCCCGCGCGGCCTGCGCGACCTTCAGGCTGTGGGTGAGCCGGTTGTGCACCAGCAGACCCGAGCCCGTCGAGCTCACCACCTGGGTCACGCCTCCGAGGCGGGCGAAGAACGGGGAGCTCGCCACCCGGTCCCGGTCCACGCGGAACGGACTGGTCGCCAGGTCGGAGGAGAGCGGGATCGAGGCGTCCATGCCCGACCTGCGGAGCGTTCTGGGGTCGACGTGCTCGCGGTGCATGGCAAGAAAGTAGTCCGTGTGGCCGCCGCCGGCACCACCGGGAACGCACAAAGCCTTCAGGGGCACCCGGATGACCGGGTGCCCCTGAAGGAACGAAATGTTCGGCGGCGTCCTACTCTCCCACACCCTCACGAGTGCAGTACCATCGGCGCTGGAAGGCTTAACTACCGGGTT